>CAYHRJ010000009.1:0-31578 GCA_964359095.1 uncultured Gammaproteobacteria bacterium
GCCTCGACGATCGGTTTGAAACTGCCTTGGTGGACATTCCCAAACGCCTTGATGCATCCGGCGTAGAGCGGGTTGCGAAGCACCTTTGACCACAACGTAACGGAAACTTTGCCGCCGTTCTTTTTGCGAAACCCGTCGCGCTCAAGAGTTCGCAGCGCCTCGGTCGGCATGTAGCCATTTGAGACAAGAAAATAACCGCGAGCGATGAAACCTGCCAGCGGTTCTTCCGGGATAATGTTTTTCTTTCCGTTCACCATCGCATTTGCGAAACCTGTGGGAGCCTTCCAAACAAAACGACCCTCTTTCACGGCCTCGATCATGCCGTTTCGCGATCGGTCTGCGCGTTGCTCATTGTCGAACTGTGCGATGTTCGAAAACATGTTCTCCACCAACCGACCCGCTGGCGTGTCGTCCGTTGGTTGCGTTACAGACACGCAACGGATACCGAGGCGTTTGAAGTATGCACGCAGCATGTGAAAGTCGCCGCTGTCCCGCGAAAAGCGGTCAATGGCGTAGTAGTACATGATGCCGATCTCCTTCGCGTGTTCGGTTGCGTACTTCATCATCGCTTGCAACTGCGTGCGATCCGTCGTCTTTGCGCTCTCGCCACGCTCGATGAAGGTCGCCTCCTCAAGAACGCGAAAACCATCGTGCTCGGCTTTCGAGCAGCAGACCTGCTCCTGCGAAACCAAACTCGTCCCGCGCTCGACTTGGCGGACCGTGGAAACGCGACAGTAGATGAGGGCGATGAGTTTTAGCGACATACCTGTTTTGCGAAACGAACTCACGCGGCTATTTTCGCTGCGCGTTGTTCTCGGAGCTCACGAACCGCACGATAAAGACGGTTCTCGAGATTGGTTTCGTAGCGAGCGTAAATACCATAGAGGCGTTCCACGGCCTCCGAGCTAACCACGGGAGTATATCCCTCGTTCTCGACCGTCTCCTCATAGGTATTCAAGCCTTCCTCCAACTGGCCCAACACGTCCGTGCGCCGCCTTACGACCTTTCGTGGATTGAGCACGGACAACACGAACTCCCGCTCGGCTTTGGCGATACGATGCAATTTGATGTAGTTCGTGGCGATGCGTTCAAGCAGGATATTTTCCAAAACGCCACGCGGGGAGAGTTCTGTGTGCAACTCATCTAAAATACCAGTCTCCTCGTCCCGCTCGTACTCGGTGAGGGTATCGCGCAAAATACCGTGCGTAAGCGCGTTGAACTTGGAAACGGCTTTACCCGTCTCTGTTTGCGGGCCGCCCTGCGGCACATGTTGTATTTCATTGTCCATACGCTTCGATGATGAACTGGGCGAAACCGTTGAGAGCGGCCGTGAGCTCGTCTCTCATTTTCTCGTCCCGTATTTCCAAACGATCGAACTCCTTACGGAGCTTGGCCTTGATGGCCTCGTGCTCGACCATAGCGCGAACATGGCGACTGTGCGCCACATCCGGCTCAAGGGACTCTTGGTACCGAACGACGTTAGGTTGTTAGAATTTTGCGTCGAGGGGCTCTCGGTCGCAGTCGCATGTCACGCTTTTTTCTTTTCCTCGACCTCATGGACAACCACGTTTCCATCCTCCATCTGGATCGTGATTTTCGCGTAACGCTTGTCTGCGAGCATCTTGGCAAAGTCTGTCGGGGTGAAAGGGTTACGTTTCACCTTAGTGCCGCGGATGACGTTCATCTTGCCGTCTTTCATCACGACCTCGACTCGATCGTATTCGCCGGAGCGGACCTGCTGCACGAGCTCCTGTTCGCGTTCGGTGAGATTGAGACTGCCGTGCAACCGATCGAGGAGCGAGTCGCTGGTTGACTTGTAGGTGAAGTCATAGTCTTTGCCGAGTTTCTTGAACAGTTTTTCGATGATCTTGTTCATGTTCACATACACGAAGGCGTCCTCACGTTCGCCGATGAGCTCGAAATAGGGCGCGGCATAGATGATGACCTGGCCCTTGGTGTTGAAGGTGAGCACGACCTGGATATGCGCCAATACAGAACAAACCACGTCGTCCAGGGTATTGTGCGGGCTGCCATCCTTTCTCGTTATACGAAAAAACAGTTTCGAGAGCGGACGCAGCATACTGTTTTCCACTCCCAACTCCTTGAGCTCACTTGCGACCGTAAAAAACAGCAGCTCCTTGAAAGAAAACTTGCGCCAGCCAGCCTCATTTTCTCGTTCGTCCTTCAGTAGTTTTTCTTTGTCGAGCTCATTGACCTGGCGGTAGGAGAGCGGCGTATCGCCGACGCGATATTGTTTCTTGTTGATGAACTTAACGATCGGCAGGGTGTCCTGCATTTTGAGCACGGTGAGGATCTGTTCGTCGGAGGTGAGAAACATGGGTTGCATACCGACAGAAGTGTATCACTCCGAAATAGACGGTCAAGTTCAATTTGAAAAAGCAGCCAGAAATGTCAAAACCCGGGTCGCGCAAGTGCAGCGCTTCCCGGGTTCGAGTTGGATCGAGTGACCTCCGTTTCCGTGTGATCCGTACACGGGGAGGGTTTGAGCTCGGCCTGTCTAGGATGGCCGGCTCGGAAAGAACGAGATGTGGCGGAGGCCTAGAACCTCCGGGCGACTAGCGGCGCTTGCTGCCGAACTTGGCCTGCAGGTCGGCCATCGTGGCCTGGGTCATCATCGGCGTGGCCATCGGCTCCGGGGTCGGGACGCTCATCGCGACCGGCTCCTCGGCCTTCGGCTCCGGCTTGGCGACCACGGTCCCAGGGACCACGGCGACCGTCACAGAGTAGTAGCCTCCGTGCATCCCAGAGGCGTGAACCGCCGAGATGACCGTGCCGACGATCCCCTGCACCGCGATGTTGCCCTCGTACCATCCCTTCTCCAGATCGACGAGTGCGATCTGCGCACCGTCGTGTCCCGGGACTGCCTTGGGGTCCTTCCACCAACCCGCGGCGATCATGCGGTTGGTCGGGCTACCGAACGAGACCACGATGGTCTCGGTGTCGGTGACCGCGGCGGCACCGGCGGCCTCCTCGAGGGCCTCGAGCTGCACGTCGACCGCATCGAGGGCCTCGGCGGCCTTCGGGCGCCAGCTCCGCACGAACTGCATGGCCGCCGGGACCGAGACTCCCAGCGCGTTCGCCAAGTCGGGCCAGCGGTCGATAGGGCCGGAACCGCTGACTGCGCTGCGGAGTCCCTCCACGAACTTGCCGGTCTCCCAGCCGTCCTTGCCGCTGATGGCGCGGACGCCCTGGGCGAGCTCGAGGCGGTACGTGTTGTGGCTCCACTTGCCGTTCTTCTTGTAGTCGGTCCCCCGGACGACCACCGTGCCCTGGATATTCTGACCGGTGAAGGCCACGATCTGCTCTCCCTTGAGCAGGAGGAGCCAAGCGCGCCGGGACCGGGAGCCCATCTCGTCGGACCAGGTGAGGGTGGAAGCGGGGGTATTGTTCGTCGTCATTTGCTTGCCTTCTGCTCGTGTCTTTGCGAAATGGTCGAGATGACCTTCGGACTATGGCGAGATATTCGCCGGCGTCCTATTCGCGGAGACTTGAGCTGCGTGTCCAGGTTGGACAGCACTCGAACCGCCGTTTGACGGGCCGAGTGCTGTCCATCTGGACCGTGTGAAGGACCTCTCATCTCGCGCCACCGAAGTGACGTGGGAAGTTGAGGTCCCGGCCGATGCAAGTGCATCGCATGGCCGGGCTCGTTGGGATGAGTATCCTCGTGGTTCCGCGTATCCCGTACGCGGCGAGGTTGAGCCGCTAGCGCGGCTCGAGGGGACGAGTTTCGAACTCGATCCTCACGAGCTCCTCGTAGTGGGAGAACTTCAGGAGGTCACGGCCTCCTTTGTCCTGCCCGACCACGATGGCCCGGCCGAACTCGTCGCGCTCGAACTGGGCGCGGACGAGAGCGACACCGAGGTCGCGCCGCCGGTCCACGAGCTTCAACAACACGGGGAACGGCGCCTGGGCCTCGAGGGCGACGACCTTGCCGCCGTCGGCCTCGGCGCGGGCGATGAGCGCCTGCACCGCCGCGACGGGGTCGTCCCCGTAGCGGATGTCGTCGGTGACGACCGTGAGGTCGCCTCCGAAGACGCTCCGCAGGAACGCCTCGCGGGCGGTATCGAGGGGGTGGCGGGTGATGCGGATGATGATGCTGGACATGTTTGCCTCCTATGGGGTTGACGAGGATGTCTCCTCACGGTTTCCAGTATGGAACCGGTTACGAAACCACGAGATTCTCTCTCCTCATGGGTTCTTGCTCGAAAGGCCTGTTTTTGGCCTACCGGGCAAGAGCCACGAAAACCTCTCTTTGTTTCGATTGTTCGACAAACAACTATATCACTTTTTGACCCTTTTGTCAAGACAAGAACGCTGATATTCCGCTATTATTAGCCATATTCCTTAGTACTCTAGCTTGGACAAAATACCACAAATAGCACAACTTCAGCCTTCCTCACCCTGACGGTTCAACTCCCTCCTGGCAGTGCTATCCAGCAAACTCCAAAACCCTGTTTTCCTGGGTTTGCAGGGTATAGAGCTGTTTCAGCTCCTCAAGTATCTGGTTCCACACGCTGGGCGGTTGGTTCACCAACCTTCGCTAAAGCTTCGTTTGGCAAAGCCACAAAAAGACGTACTCGTGATTATTTCGCTACCGATCACTTGTACGTCTTTTTGTTTTTGAAAAATCTATCTTTGCCTGGAAAAGAATGTGGGACATCGTAGAGAGACCGTTGACAATGAAGGAACCAAACCGCTCCCGAAGCGTCGGAGGGAATGTGAATCAGGTGTGCTTATAATCCCCTTTTGCATGGATAGTATTTTTTCGTACTAACTCATCATGATCAACAATTTTTAGCCATACTACCTTATTCTCTCTTTCTACAAAGACGATTCGATCTCTTATATTTAGTCGTATCTCCCAGAGCTGATCTCCATATTTATCACAAACACCTTCAAGTTTTTTCTTTCCAAGGGACGGATAGTTTGGATAATCCGTCATAAATTTTTTCTGTTTCTCAAAAAGCTTTTTTACCTTACTGTCAGCTTGATCAATATCCATCTGTAACGAAGGAAGTATTTCAACTGTAATCCTCGCCATACTAGTAAGCTGAATTTGCCAACTGTATCAACTCTTTTTTCAAATCATCATTCTCTATTTGTGTCTCATTAGATTCATCATCCGAAATCAAGAGCGCTAAATCAGGATCAATTTTTTCCCCCATATTCTCCGTAAGTAACCAAGGTTGCTGCTGGTGAGAGATGAGTTCGAGATCGTTGCTTGGCAACTTCCCATAGCGATCTAGTACTCTTCCGATGTGATCAATCTCTTCCGATGAGAATTGATTTATATCAACACCGACCAGTGGCTTATAAACAACTTGACCTGTCTTTTTTACAGATTCCAAAATTCCGTCCTCTTCGAGCTCACGAAAAATCAATTTATACTTATCAACTACAGGCCCCATATCGGCCTTTGCATAACTGACACCTGAAATCAGACGCTCATGATCTTTATAAAAATAAAAATCAATAAAATAGAGAAGTTTATTCAGTTTCTTCATGCCTCCCTCCTTGTAGTCTTCATGAGACAGGACGTAGAGGACAAGATTTTTGAATTTTTCATTATAGGTCTTTTCCATATTCTTTAACTAAAGAATACCACCTTTTGTATTTTTGAACACCATTTTAGATCACCAGCTCAATAAGATGCAAAAGCTAACAAAGTAATGTCGAATGTTCAAATGATGAAACTCGCCGTTGAGTCACCTCCCCCGATCCTTCATGCTCCTTCAAAACACACCTCTTCAAACCTCATCCACCCCTTCAACTCTTCAATAAACTGGTTCCAAGGAAGTCGCCGGAGGGTCACCAACCTTCGCTAAAGCTTCGTTTGGCAAAGCCACAAAAAGACGTACTCGTGATTATTTCGCTACCGATCACTTGTACGTCTTTTTGTTTTGGGGAGTTAATACAACTTCCGTGTTGGTCAAAGTTCCGTTTCTCTTCTAGCTTTAGCGACGTTCTGGAAAACTTAGGGATCTATGACCCTAAGTGGACCACGAAAACGCTGTTCAGAATGCAAGGAGCCCATGCAACATTGGGGACGACATGGCTCGGGAACACGAAGATGGAGATGTCTGTCTTGTAAGAAGAACGGAGTCCGAAAGCGCAAAGACAACCGTGAACGAACACGGTTGTCTTTGTTTGTCCGTTGGCTCACAACCAAAGCATCTTTGAGTGATATGGCCAAACAACAAAAGGTGTCTGTGAAGACATTGTTGAGATGGTTTACACCTCCCTCAAAGAACGTAGCTACAGTCCTAGTGGTCACTGGTGGTACACCCACCGACGGTTGAGAGGAACACGCTCACTTCTCAAGAACGCTCTACCGGATTTGTTTCGGTTTGTCACAGATCCATCCATACCAAAAACCTCCAACCATGTGGAAGGAGGTTTGAACGCTAGACTCAAGGAACTGTTCCGCTGTCACCGAGGGTTCTCGCTTCAAAGAAAGCTTATCCTGGCCGCCTGGTACTTGGCTCTTAGACAGGGACAAAAACCAACCTGAAATGTCCATTAGCTCCGTTATGTGCAATAATGAGCGTTGAGCTAGTTAATCAAGTTTAGTCTTAATCGGATCAAAAAATTTATGAAATGGTCGTTTGCGCTCGCTTTCATGTTCGTCTTCTTTTTTTCCTCCATCTCCTTCGCGGCTTCCATTGTGGATCGCGTAACAGGGTACATCTTGTTGCAGGTCGAGGAGAAAGGTGAGGCTTGGTATGTGTATAGTGAGGATCAAGAGCGGTACTATCTCGGACGTCCGGATGACGCGTTTTCGATTATGCGCGAGTTGAGCCTTGGGATCAGCAACAGCGACTTAATACGTCTGTTTGGTTCTCTTCCAGATACTAACGCGAAGAGCTCGTTTGTGAGCATTGACAAAACATTGGCCCAGCGTCTTTCTGGACAGATATTGCTTCAAGTGGAAGGAGCTGGCGAGGCGTATTACATCTATCCAAAAAATCAAACAGGGTACTACTTGGGACGTCCGGATGACGCGTTTTCGATTATGCGCGAGTTGGGTCTTGGAATCACGAATTCAGATCTGGAACAAATTCCAGTGAGTGATAATTCTGGTGATCCAGAAACAGAAGAAGATACCCAAGATGGAGAAGGGACTTCAACCGACGAAGGAAGTATCTCTCTGTTTTCAACCCTCCTTTCGTTTAATCCAAACGATGGATTTAATGGACAGGTCGCGCGGACACTAGAAGACGGCTGGCTTTCTTTTGTAAATGATGAGGATCTGTTTGAAGAGTATCTTGAATCTCTTGATACGTACTTTGATGAAAATGTATCGCTGGCTGAAGACACTAATTATCAAATTGATCGCGAGATTCCTGGGGCATTTGTATGGAATGTGATTGAACCGGAGCAGGGAACGTACCAATGGGATTTGACCGATAAGGTCATCGGATATGTCAATCAAGCTGGGATGCGCATCTCAGCTGTTATCTCTCCATTTGCGGCATGGGATCAGGATGAGATTCCAGATGGATGTGAGGCCATTGATTTTGCTTACTACGACTACAAAGCCGGCACGCCTAACGATTGGGATGCCTACGAAGATTTTTTGCGGGCGCTCGTGGAGCGTTACGATGGTGATGGAGAAGATGATATGCCGGGACTCGAGTATCCCATTAAGGAGTGGGAGATCGGCAATGAGTATGATGGCGCTTGCGGAGGCAATCTGAATGAAGCTGAAAATTTTTATGAACTCATGGAGCGTTCGTATGAGACCATTAAAGGCGTGGATCCGGACGCGCGTGTCTTAAATGGCGGGGCTTTGGAAATCAACAGCAACATTATTGACACAAGAGCGTATTGGGAAGAATTTTTTGAGTTGGGCGGTGGCGAGTACATCGATGCCTTTAACTTCCACTACAATGTAGAAAAAGGCGGAGCGAGTTCGGACGCGGATTTCTTCATCGAGACGCTCGACTTCTTTAATGGTCTCATGCAACAGTACGATGAACAAAAACCTTTGTGGATCACAGAGTTTGGCACGTTTTCTGGAACGGCGACGATGGGATTAGGCTCAGCCAAAACTCAGTCCGAGGAATTTCAAGCGGCGTGGTATTTTCGATACGCCATTCTCGCTTTTGCCAATCATGTGGAGACGATTTTTATTGACATGAAAGGACAGGACAACACCAACATTGGTGGAAGCGCCTTGTATGATCAAGATGGCGAGGAACGCGTCTTCGCGCAGACCCTTGAATCTCTCGCCGGAGCGCTTGAGGGTTTCTCCGATGTTGAGGAGTTGGATGATGGCCAGTATTTTTTTGATGTGAATGGGAATGACGTTTATGCCTTGTGGGATGGCGATTTGCCTAATGAGATTGATGGAACCGTGAGCGTGATAAATTATCTTGGGGAGGAGGTAAGCATGGAGGCCGAAGACATCGAGTTTAGTGAGGACGAACCCGTGCTTGTCATCGTAGAGTAGAGATACGAAAAACAATCGACCTCCTGTTGACCAAACAGGAGGTTTCGTTTATCCTTTCGTCGTTATGATTCGAGATGACCTACGTAACATCGCCATTATCGCGCACGTCGACCATGGGAAGACCACCCTGGTCGATGCGCTTTTGAAACAGTCTCATACGTTTCGAGAAGGGCAGTCCATGGGAACGACCATCATGGATAGTAACGAGCTTGAGCGTGAGCGTGGCATTACGATTTTTGCCAAGAACGCGGCGATCGAGTGGAAAGGCAAGAAGCTCAACATCGTGGATACGCCAGGCCATGCAGATTTTGGTGGAGAGGTGGAGCGCATTATGAATTTGGTTAACGGTTGTCTGCTGCTCGTAGATGCCAAAGAAGGTCCGATGCCGCAGACGAAGTTCGTACTCAAAAAAGCGCTCGAGGCTGGTCACCGTGTGATACTCATCATCAACAAGATCGACAAAAAAGACGCGCGACCAGCATGGGTTTTGAACAAGACGTTTGATCTGTTTATCGATTTGGGTGCCACAGATGAGCAGGCGCATTTTCCCGTTCTCTATGCTTCAGCGATCAACGGGGTGGCAGGAACAGAACCCGAGATAGAGAAGATGAAAGACATCGCACCGATTCTTGATGCAGTAGTTGAACACCTCACCGGTCCATCGGGTGATGTCGATGCTCCCATGCAAATGTCGATCGTCAATATTTTTTATGATAACTACAAAGGTCGTATTGCTGTGGGACGTGTCGTGAATGGTGTAGTCAAACATGGAGCACAAGTAAAGCACATTAACCGTGATGGCAAAGAGGCAATCGCGAGGATCACGACTCTTCAGGTGTACGATGGATTAGGTCGCAAGGAAGTCGCGTCAGCATCCGCTGGCGAGATTGTCGCGCTTTCAGGAATGGAGAATGTTCAGATCGGTGAATGTCTTGTGGATCCAGTCGCTGGAGTCGCACTGCCAGTGATGTCTGTGGAAGAGCCAACGGTCAAGATGACCTTTGGGGCAAACACGTCTCCGTTCGCAGGAAACGAAGGAGAGTTTTCAACTGCGCGACACTTGAAAGAACGACTTGAACGAGAGTTGTTGAACGACGTGGCGCTACGTGTTGAAAAAAGCGATGGGGATTCTCAGTTCATTGTTTCTGGTCGTGGTGAGTTGCACCTCGCGATTCTGATCGAGAAGATGCGTCGTGAAGGATATGAACTCCAAGTCTCTCGTCCGCAAGTGATTTTTAAGGAAAAAGATGGAGTGATGATGGAGCCCTTTGAGGCTGTGTCGATTGAGTGTCCAGAAGAGTTCACTGGCATTGTGATTGAAAAGATGGGAAAGCGTCGTGGTGAAATGAAAGACATGCTTGTAGAAAACACGACCGCGTTTCTTGAATTTGAAATTCCTACACGTGGACTCATTGGTTACCGCAATGAATTTTTGACGGACACAAAAGGACAAGGGATTATCAATACGCTCCTGCTGGGCTATCGCGAAAAGGCAGGGGACATTTCTGAGGGCGGTCATGGCGCCATGATTTCCATGGAGCATGGAACCACGATGGGTTACTCACTCGCGAATTTGCAAGCACGTGGGAATTTGTTTGTGGGAACGGGCGTTGAAGTGTACGCCGGCATGGTGATCGGTGAGAACTCCAGAAATGAGGATATGGAAGTGAACCCATGCAAAGAAAAAAAGTTATCGAACATGCGCTCCAAGGGTGATGGAGGAGCGGTGATTTTGGATACACCTCGTGACATGACTCTTGAAATGAACCTCGAGTTTCTCTCCGACGATGAACTTCTGGAAGTGACACCTAAGTCCTTGCGTATCCGAAAGATGATTCTCGACGCTGGTCAGCGTAAGCGCGCTGGGTCACGAAGTGTGAGTGAGTAAATAAAAAAGCCGTCGGGTTTGAACTCGCGGCTTTTTGTTTTACACCTCAATGAGCGACACGATTTTTATCTCCTTGATTTTTTTCAGAGCGCGATCGTTGGTGACGAACATCGTCGCGTTTTTCTCAATGGCTGTTGCCACGTGGATAGCATCTGGTGTTCGGATGCCGTAGGTCGCACGCAAATTCGATGCCGTATCTACAATGTCTTCATCAATGCTATAGATATCAAAATGGGGGAGGTGTGCGAGAAGGATTTTATAATCCTGTGCGAGGTCTGGTCTGCCTTTTTTCTTTACACCCGTGAGCAGTTCGATCATTCCAACAATAGAAAAGATGCCCTGCAAGGTTCCTTTTTCAAAACGTTCAAACAAACGACGAGCCTTCGTTGCGTGGACAGGATGTTCCTCCAGCAGGTAAATCAAGATAGACGTGTCAATGCCGATTACTTGTCCCATGCTTTTCGTTCTTGTTTGATATAGGTGTCGGCTCCTCCAAGGCTTTTCCAGACTTCTTTTCCAAGACCACGAAGGGATTTTACAACGTCAATTTTTTTGATGTGAAGAACAGCGCTTTCTTTGTCGATCACTTCGATATGCAATTTCATCCCAGGCGCGATTTCAAGTTTTTGGCGAATACGTTTTGGGATCACAATTTGATACTTGGTGGACACAGTTGTATTCATCATATGTATTACACTTTAGCAAAACGTAATACGTTGGTCAAACGACGTGGTAAACAAAAACGCATCCGGCTGGGACTCAGACGCATGCGTCATTGTCCCGCGGATGCGAGCGAACCGCGGCGGTTAGGCCGGGTCGTAGGTGGGCGTGAAGCCCATGTTGATCTGCGTGGCGAACGTAGCGTACGCCGGAGCGCACAGCCAGATTGAGTGGGTGTAGGCCTGGGTGCCGAGCACCATCGACCGGAGGAGGCCGAAGTCCGCGCGCGCGGCGACGGCCTTGCGGCGCGCCACGGCGGCGTACATGTCGCCCGTGGCCAAGTCGATGAGGTCGTCCGGACTCTCGGACCCGAACCCATCCCTGTACTCGACGCCGTTCATGGCATCCCGTTCGGCGGCCTGGTGGGCCTCGCACGCGGTGCCGAAGTCGGCGAGTGCTTCCCCCATCTCGTCGATGGAGGCGAGAGTCTCACGGGAGACGATCGGGTAGACATCGAACTCACGCTCGACGTACACGATCCCCCAGATCGGGAACTTGACGCAGACGAGCGCGAGAAGGGCGGCCAAGCCACCCAGAACGATGCGATTCATGAAGTCCTCCAGGTTGTTAGGACTAAGCTAAGATATCACAAAAAGAGGGTTCTGTCAACCCTCTTTTGGCTAATCTTGGCTAATTTGAGCTATTCCAGCCAGACGAGGACAGGCGCGTCTTCTGAGAGATCGAGCTCATCTGAGGTTAGAGAGTCTTCTTCTCCATCGACGCCAATAACAGTGAGCGTTTTTTCTCGCAAATCTAGAGGCAGGCTACCTGACCACAGCGCATAGATCGTTTTATCACCAACCGTGAACGCGTATTGACCATTAGCAATTTCCTCGACTTCTTCAAACCCATTGAGTACATCTGCCATAGCTTGCAATGTCGCAAGAAATGCTCGCGGCGTTCCATCTTTCCCTGGGCCTTCATTATATAAAGAGGACGCTCCAATGCCTGCTTTATCATCTCCTTCCAAGTCTATGAAAATACGTTCAAGTCCATTTGCGAATCCTATAACCGCGTAACGGAAATACCATGATGCCTGAAACTCAGCACTCTGTGTTGGTAATGTTTGAGCATCGCCCGAACTTCCACCTGGACGACTTGATCCTGAAGGAGTTCCAGAATATGTTCCAAATTCCGTTACCCAAAGTGGCTTCTTTCCATCAGAATTTTCCATCAAATCATTGAAGAAGCCAATTGTCTTTACCCAACGATCAGGAGTAGCGTCGGCTCCACCTCGTTCGTGATTGTGATGAAAGTTAAACGCATCAATATATCGATCTCCGTTAAGGTCAAAAAATTCCTCCCAGAACTCGCTGATATCTTTTATTTTTTTTCCGTCAAATCCAAGAATTTCAAGTGCACCGCCGTTTAATACAATGGCTGTAGGATCTGCCTGTTTGATCGTTTCATAAGAAGAACGAAGGAGCTCGATGTATCCCTCAGGGTCACCTGAAAATCCCCCGCAAGATCCTTCGATTTCATTTCCGATTTCCCATGCCTCGACGCGCGTGGCAAGATTTTGCATATCTTCAATTCCATCTCCATCGTACCGTTCCACAGTGGCGGCGAGAAATTGTTCGTAAGCATCCCAATCTTTCACTGCTCCTGCCTTGAAATCATAGTAGCCGAAATCGATTGCGCTACATTTTTCTTTGTATTCCTCTGCGGTAATTTCTGTTTGATCCCAACTTGCAAAAGGTTGAATGACAGCGGAGAGGGTTACGCGAGCCTGCCCAGCAGCCTTGAGCGTGGCATCAGGTATGCTCCAATTGTATTCTCCTTTTGTTGGCTCAATGACATTCCACACGAACGCGCCTACCACATCGCGGTTTGAAGAAAAGCCAGTCTCATCAGCGAGAGTCGCATTTTTTTCAAAAGCGCGTATTAATTCTGATAGGAAACGTTCATAGTTGTCTTCATCCGCAAGCAAAGAACTCCATCCATTCATCAGTACTTCTGGCCCCTTGGATATCCCTCGCATACCTTCGTTTGTATTAAACGCAAGCATAGTGGCGAAAAGGGTTGTTTTGGTTGGTTTGAGTGCGACTTCGGTTGTTTCTTTCACTGCTTCTGTCTCTGTTTCCTCGCTTGTATCTTTTACTATGAGTTCATTTGTATCCTTCAATACCAACGTACTCACGACCAGGACGGCAATGAGTGCGAATGCGATCAACACGATGAAGAGGAAAATTTTCCGTGCCATAGAGATTATTGATTTTCATCCTGCCCTGCTTTGGCAAAGGATTGGAGGTCGGGCGCTTGAGCCTCCTGTTTTTTTAATCTAAAAAATTTCGTAGGCGCGGAAAGGAGAGTCAGTGCAACGGCAGCTCCGAGCAGTCCAATGTCACGTACGGTGATCGTGTCGATGCTAGACCCAATCAGAATGGTCAAAAGATGGAGTGAAGCGATCAAGGAAACGATCCATGTCCATTTGTCGGCGATGAGGAGCAAGCCAATTAGCAAGTCGAGTCCTGCCGTAATTTTCATCATAGTTTCCAGTTCAATCGGGATGAGGTTCTCGACCCACGGATCAATGAACCCTGACCATAAAACAGGTTCTTGGAAGATCATGACACTCACCCAAATAAAGGTGATCCCAAGTGTCACACGTAAGATATGATAAGCAATCTTTTGTTGAGTCATAGAGTCAGAGAGATTTTATAGACAAAGTATAGCGTAGATAGTAGGGTTATGGAAAGATGTTTGTATGTCATATCATGACCAGCAACCAGAAAAAGAGGAACTGTCGGCGCGCTTGCAAAAACTGTTTGACTTGGGAGCGCTGTCAGATTTCGAGCTCATCACCGGCGGATTTCTTTGCCAAAATTTTACGTTGCGCGTTGGAGCGCAACGATTTTTTTTAAAACAGTATCGTCACAAGTTGAGCCAAGTTGTCCATCAAGTGAAATACGCTGAGGACTTGTTTGCCGCTCACGGGGTCCCTGTTCTTTCACCTCTGAAAGATCGTTTTGGTAGATGTGCGTTTTATCTTGATCGGAACTGGTACAGTTTATTCCCCTTTATCGATCGCAAAGCCGTCACCATTCACGAGCTCACAGATGTTGGACGAGAAACACTCGCTCGACAATTAGCACAGATGCACACGATCGGGACGTGCGTAAAAAAATCGATTCAGCCGCTTCTGTTGTGGGACCGCGACCGTTTTTTTCTTGAAGTCGCAGAGATCGAGATGAGGCTTGAAGAAGGAGGAATATCAGACGCTGCACGTTCGCTGATTGGTAGAGTGATTGAGCAAAAGAAAAAGTTCGTCTCACAAAATACCTTTACGCCAGAAAAGGCAGATGTTCCGTTCGATACGCTTTTGCATGGAGACTACAGTTACCAAAACGTATTTTTTTCGCCTGACCAAGTCGCGATCGATTATCTGTTTGATTTTGAAAAGACCTGTCGCGGTCCACGCACCTTTGAACTCGCTCGCGCACTGTTCGTCGATGCGTTTGACGATGGATGGGGAGAAAAGAATCGAGAACGTGCCGCGGTGTTCCTGCGTGCGTATCAACAAGTGAATCCAATAACGCAAGAGGAGTTTACTCTTGGGATCAGAATGTACCTGGTACACATGGCACACCAATTGTGGATTGAAGGAAAAATTTTGTTTCGAGACGGGAACGAATACATCCCTATTCTTCAAGCACACAGTTATCGTGTTGAACACCTTTTTGATGATATAGAGTCTTTTGCACACGCTCTCTACCAAAAAGCCTCCTGATATTGACAAACAGGAGGTTTTTTCGTAGGGTGCGGATACGAGAAAGTGGATTTTTCACCCTCGCCCAACTTGGAGGTAGCTCCTTTCCAGCCCGGAGGTGTTTTCGTGTCTATCCCTGTACCCTATCGAACGCGACATGAGTTCGTGATGACCTTCATGGCCAACGTGACCATGACGTCGGCGACTGCCGCCATGGGACAGCAGCAGGGTAGTCATGGACGGCGTCCGGGCAAACCCCATGCTGGTAAGTCGGGTGATGATCTTGCAGCGATCGCGTGTTTCAACATGCGGTCGGTTGCGAGCATGATCGCGAGCATCTGCACCAACAAGGTTCGGCGCAGGAAGAAGCGCAAGCTCTTTGTCTGGACAGTGAGCCGATTCGTCTCCCAAGCGATCCATCTGATTCATGCGGGTCTGCGCTTCGAGCTCAAGGCTATCCGCACTCACGAAACGGCATCTGGATATGGTTGCCCTGTTCAAGAGGTGGTAACACGCTGGACAACGTTTCTGGAAGAGCTGCAGAAGAGAATGGGTAAGAACGAGAATCCACAAGAAATTTGCGCATGGGTTGAATACCAAGTTCGAGGAGCAATTCATCCGTTCGCGGATGGAAACGGAAGACTCGCGACAGCTCTGTGTGCCTGGATCATGCTTCGCTCCAAGCGGAGGATTCCCAGCTACGCATTCTGGCAACGATCGCAGATGCACGACAAGCTCAAAGAAGGCTATGACGCCTTTCGTGAGTACTACCTCAAAGTATGTTTCGGAAATCCGGAGGAGATGACAGCACCACCACCGGACCCTCTTGAGGCAGCGGTTGCGTAAGCTGGTAGCCGCTGCCACGTCGGGTTGGACTTCCAACCCGTTTTCTTTTTGGTAAAAAACTTGTAGGCTATCGATCGACTATGCGGATTCTAGGAATTGAAACGAGTTGTGATGAAACAGCGCTCGCCGTTGTGAGTGATCGAGACGGTCATTTTGTGATCGAGCAAAATGTTCTCGCGTCTCAAGCAAATACGCACTCGAAGTATGGTGGAGTCGTTCCTGAAGTGGCGGCACGTGAGCACGCAGCTCTGTTATTCCCATTGCTGCATCAGATGAACATCGCGCGAGACGGGAAAGGCATTGACGCGATCGCGGTGACGGCAGGCCCAGGACTCGTGCCGGCACTGCGTGTGGGTGTGGAACTTGGAAAGACGCTCGCGTGGGCATGGCACAAACCACTTGTCGCCGTAAACCACCTTGAGGGACATATTTATTCCGTGTGGCTTACAGAATTCAAAGCCCCTTTCCACCTTCGCATGGCTTCGGTGGACCAACCAAAGCTTCAGCGACGGTTGGCAGGGGCGTCTAACCGCCCTGAAGGGCGTTTGAATCCAGCATTCCCCGCCCTGTGTCTGCTCGTCTCCGGCGGTCATACAGAATTGATTCTCATGCATGATCATGGTCAGTACGAACTTCTTGGGATGACGCGTGACGACGCGGCAGGTGAGGCATTTGATAAAGTGGCGAAGCTGTTAGGTCTTCCGTATCCAGGCGGACCTGAGATTTCTCAGGTGGCTGTGAAAGGGAATCCTCAGGCGATTGATTTTCCACGGCCTATGATTGACTCTGGCAATTTAGATTTCAGTTTCGCAGGACTCAAGACGGCTGTGAGAGTGTATCTTGCAAGTATTCCTCCCCTTACAAAGGGGAGGCCAGGATGGGTCGAGGATATCGCCGCTTCTTTTCAGCAAGCCGTTGTTGATACGCTTGTGAGCAAAACGATTCGTGCTACCCAAAAATTCCGACCCGCGTCGATCATTCTTTCTGGAGGTGTTTCGGCGAATCGGCTTTTGCGCGAGACACTCTTCGCGCAGGCTGAAGCCTGCGGCTACCCGCTCTTTGTTCCAGATCTCTCCCTTACAGGCGATAACGCCGCGATGATCGGCGTGGCAGGACTGATGAAGGCCTCGCGTGGGGAATTTGTTGACCCGCTCACACTTGTTGCTGATCCTAACTTGCGACTCGGGTAGCCACAGGCTTTCCTGCCCGCCATAGCTTCAGCGACGGCGGGCAGGAAAGCCTGTGGCTACCATCCATATGACTATCACAACCCATTCCGAATCGGAAACAAAAAAACTCGCAGCCGAGTTCGCACGGAGATTGCACGGAGGTGAGATCATTTTTTTAGAAGGAGATTTAGGGAGTGGTAAGACGACCTTCGTGCGCGGCGTGGCCGAAGCCTTTGGATATACTGATCTTGTCCGCAGTCCCACGTTCACGATCGTTAATCGTTACTTTATCGATCATCCGATATTGAAAAAGATTTTACACGTTGATTTGTATCGTTTGAAAGATACATCCGAGCTCACAGCACTGGCACTGGAGGAAGAATTAAAACGTCCTGATACGGTCGCCTTCATCGAGTGGTCGGATACGATGGACACCGCACAGACACCTGACGCACGTATTCAGTTTCAGGTTGTCTCTCAAACCGATCGGATCATGGATTTTATTTAGAGACCTCTGCAAAAGTGTTATCTGTCATTGCGAGGTCGCATCGACCGAAGCAATCTCTTAGGGATTGCTTCGTCGTCGGACTTCTCGCAATGACAATACATGAGTTTTGCAGAGGTCTGTTTAGCGTTTGTCTGTCCTCTTTCTGTTTTGTGTCCTTCACAGATCCAGAAGCGTTTGGTATATTTTCTTATATGAGTTCCATATTTGATTTGAGAGGATTGAAAGCAGGAGTAGAAAACGAGGGGGATCTTTTGGGTTTGCCTCAATGGAAACCAGGTTATCCAGAAAAGTTAACCCAGGTGAGAAAAGAAATGGGTTTCAAAGTCGACCCAGAGTTTATGATGGCTGAGATACGAGAAGGATATGCAGGAGATGTCCGAAATCCGTCTGTGCCGTTTGCAAAGGAATTGAGGAATAAAATTTGTGAGTCACTTGGACTGAATGCAGAGATGTATCAAAGAGTTCACTATTACACCACGCTTCGGACGCCGCTTGATCGGCATCATGGAACGGACTTTGTCATTGAAATAGAGATCCCTCCTGCTGATAAATATGTAAAAACACGACTCTTCGTCTTTGTCACAGCTGACGTGACACTGCAGGTCAAAACAGAATGGAAATCAGATATTGTTGTTAACACGATTCCATCTGTGAACAGTCCAGATTTTCAACCTGCGGTTGCTTTTACTGCGGAACAATTTGCCGATGTGTTTCGGAAAAAGTTGACGAACGATCAGATCCAACGATTGGGTATTAAGCCAAAAGAAGCGAAGGTCCGAGGAAGAATTAGGATGGTTAGGCCGTCACAGAGTTCCTCTCTCGCCTCTTGACGGCTGTCTATTTTGGCATTAGGTTACATTCCTGTCTTGGAGGATACAATGACAGACGTTCTTTCCGATTCCATTGCAGGCATGAACGCGCTGTGCAGCGTGTGTACAGATCGTCACGGCGATCCGGTATTCATCTGTGCTCTGTGCGCGCGTCCTGGAGTTGTCACGTCGTACTGTCACCGCTGCTCACAGCGATTCATGTTGACGCACGACCAGCTTGTTGAGTTGTTTCCTCTGATGGAGTCTTCAGCGGTTCCCAGAAGTGGGCTTGTCCTTTCCTTTTCTGAGCAGGGCGGGTGTCCAGGATGTGAGACATCCAAGGATTGGACCGACATGCACTATCGAAGTTTTTCGCTTTCGTAAGAGGAGATGTAGGGAGGAGACGACCAATAATCGACCAACGGGTCGATTATCTTTTTATGTTTTATTCTCACTCTCCAGCCACACTGAGGACTTCATTGACCGTGGTGAGGCCGTCGATGGCTTTTAATATCCCATCTTGCTGCATCGTAACCATACCCTGTTCTTTTGCGAGGTTGCGTATTTCGTATTCGGAGATTTTTTCTGAGAGGGAGCCTTTGATCGCTTCGTTCATCGTGAGAATTTCAAAGATACCTACTCGGCCTTTGTAGCCGGAGTTGTTACAGACAGGACAACCTTTGCCTTTGTAAAATTTCCATTCCGTTTCTGGTTTCACCACTTCGCCTGAGGCCGGAGGAATCTCCGACGCAACTTTTTTCACAAAAGCCATCTCGCGTTCACTCAGGGTCGTTTCCTCTTTGCATTTTTCGCAGATTTTTCGTATGAGGCGTTGACCAATGATCGCGTTGAGCGCTGGTGAGAGAAGAAACGGTTTTACGCCCATTGCAATAAAACGGGGGAGCGCGCCGGCGGCGTCATTGGTGTGGAGTGTTGAGAGCATGAGGTGACCTGTGAGAGCGGCGTTGATGGCGATCTCCGCGGTTTCCAGGTCGCGGATTTCTCCCACCATCACGATGTCAGGATCTTGACGCAAAATAGAGCGCAAGCCACTCGCAAACGTGTAGTCGCGTGCGTGATCGATTTGCGATTGGTTGATCCCTTCAAGTTTGTATTCGATTGGATCTTCCAGGGTGATGATTTTTTCGCCAGGCGTGTTGAGTTTGCTGAGGATTGCGTAGAGCGTTGTGGTTTTACCTGAACTTGTCGGACCTGTTGTAATGATCATGCCATGCGGTTTCTCAATTTCACGCAAGAGTTTCTTTTCTGCGAGCGGTCGATAGCCAAGCTGACCAAATTCAACATTGATGGCGCTCGGTTTCAAAATACGCATCACGACGGATTCTCCCCACGTGGTTGGAATGTTGGAGACACGCACATCCGTGTCGCCGTTTTTTAGGAAAATGGTAAAGCGTCCATCTTGAGGACGATTGGTAACGTTGATTTTGAGACCACTGATGAGTTTGATACGCGAGACAATTTTTTTCCAAAAATCGTGCGGGAGTGACGCGACCTCTTGGAGCACACCGTCGATACGAAAACGAACTATGATTTTGTTTTGCTCCGCCTCCACGTGGACGTCGGAAGTGTCAAATTGTAGTGCCGCGGCCATCACTATGGTGATGATATCTGTGACACTTGCCTTGTCCATGACTTTTTGAACGTCGGTGTAGTGTGTGAGCTGAGACTTGAAACGTTCGAGCTCCTCGTCGGTCACTTTAACCCCTTTTACAACCTCTTTGATCTGTGGGAGTGAATCATACGCCTTGAATGCCACGCGAAAACTCTCCTCTGAAATTTTGTACAGACCACCGTTGGATTTGAGGCGCTCCTGTAATTCAAACAAAAGATCCTTGACCGCTTGCGCGTCTGGATCAATGGCCGCCAGTCGTATCTCAGAGCCCATGAATAAAAAACAGACAGCTTTAAGATTCTCAGCGCGCTCTTTTGGAACCAAGCGAAGCGCCTCTGGGGAAATAGGAAAGCCCTTCAAATTAACGTAGGGAACGCTCGAAGTTTTTGCCGCTGCTTCTGCTTCCGATTCTTTCTCCTTCAAGCGTACAGCATGCATCTTCTCTTCAAATTTTTCCACGACGTTGCGCTCACCAGCTGGTGGAGCGGCCGTGGCAGAGTTCGCCCCCGTGTATTTGAGAAGGTCTTCAATGGATTGGATGTCATTGGGCATAAAAACTTGGATACGGATCCTAGTTTACCAGGAATCGTGGTGCACATGCTAGAGCACAAAAATAAAAGCCGCCCTGCTTGAGGGAGGCGCGTGGGGCTGGGTCAGGCTTCGGGTGCGTCTGCGGCTTCGAGTTTCGTCCGTTGGAAAACGAATTTCTTTTCACTCCACTCGAAGGACGAGACACTCTCTGCCCAAGTGCTTGCGTCCAGGACGTGCTTCGGTTCCTGGACACAGATCGACTCGATGCGGTAGGGGAAGTCCTCGGTCGGCTGGTGCTCCTCGATGAGCCATGTGATGTAGCAGTCGAGGATGGAAACCAGAGAACAGCTACTTGTATCTGTCCAAGGGCATCGTACGGAAGATGTGGTTGTTGCTGATGTCGGCGATTCGGTTCGCTTCCTCCAGCGTGAGGAGATCCAGGTCGAGTGCAACGGCGAGCATCAGCGCCTCGTCGGCGAGCTCGGGGAGGCCCGAGAAGGAGAGAACGAAGTCGCCCGCGCGGATGGCGCCGCCCCACTTGTCCTGCTCCGGGTCACGGCTCTGCCAGCTCGACACGTGGCCCAGGGGGTTGTTGAGCACGACCCGCTCGCCCTTCTCGCCGGAGAAGAGGTAGTACTTGGCGAGCCTATCGGTGAGAGTGATCTCACCGATCTCGGCACGCAGCAGCGGCACGTCGACCGCGCGGGTCTTGGGCGAGAGAACGGTCATGTAGCCGCCCGTGCGGTCGGCCTCGAGCAGACCCATATTGCCCATGATGATGAGCCTGTTCTCAGCCGAGTCGATGAAGAGCATTATTTTCACGGTGAACTCCTTGCCAGCTCACCTTGCTGACCGGGTCGGGAATCGACGATTCAAAGTAGCCCAAAGTCGTCTGTTTGGCAAGCGATTGCGTTCCGCCGCACAACCTTGTTATTACTTTTCCTCACCGGGGTGAACAAAAGTAATCATGACGTAAATTGGTCATACGGGAGCTAATACAACTTCTGTGTTCATGGAGGCGGAATGAAAAAGCCTCCAGTGAGGGAGGCCGTCAGACTGACAATGGCCAGTGAACGATCCAGAGTCCGTCTTTATTGTCGATGGGGCTTGGGAGGCTAGCGCCTAATGATGTATACCAGGCTGTCATGCGCGGATCTGAGACAACACTCCAGACCGGTCCGTGATACTTGAGGATGGCGTTGATCGCGCGGTGTCCCATGTGCGTTCCGACACCAACTCCACGACGAGGCTTACGTACTTGCAGACAACTGATGAAGCTGGTGCCACTATCCATGAGTTGCTCGGCGATCTTTGCATTGCGAGGGTCCCGAAGATGTTCAGGTGAGCGGTCGAAGTGGAGGATTCCACCCACGAACGTCTGCGCATCGTCCGGATCGACGAATTGGTAGGGGGTCACCATGCCGTCCTGCTGCCCGAGTCGACGAACAAGCTCCTCGAGGAACCATACACCATTGGTGGCGAAGCGCAGATCATCGAGTCCGTCGAGCCAAGGAATGATTCGACCGAATTCCGTCATGATCTCAGAGTATTGGATGAGGAACCTCCGACCACGGAGGCTTACTGGTTGAAGCTGCATCTAGGCCTCCCTGTTGCCGTTGAGCAAACTGTTTGTAGCACGTTCAAACGATTTCGTCGAGAGTTGGTTTGATATTGAATTGGTCCATCGGTGGAAATGATAATACAAAAGCCTCCCGAGAGAGGCTTTTTGTGTGTGAACGGAACTCGGTCAAGGTTTTGTCTATTTCCGCTGCGCCAGTCTCAGGATCTTCGAGAAGATTTTTTTGCCGTGGGTTTTGTGAAGACCCCGCGTATAGAACTGATGCCAGGCGCTGTATTGGAATGTGACAGTCGCTCCTGCAAACGCCAAGATGAGCGCGATGACGAGCAACCCGAAAAGCGTATTGGCGATGAGGAAGAAGGAAAACGAACCTGTGAGCAGTGTTGTTGTGAAGATGAGTGCGTAGGGAACAGTGAATAAGAGGAGCAGTCCGATGAGCAGGAATCCTGCAATACCGACGAATAAGAACAAGATCAGTCCATACTCGAGTGTCGCGAGCCAATGGTGCCTGAATAGATTCCAACCTCGTCCTATGGCGTCAAGCGGATGATTGTTGCCATCGACGACATCCATGAGAGCAAACAAGTAGATGATGTTGAGCACTGTCAAGACTGGGATGAGGAGTGAAGTGAGAAAGAAAAAAAGGAGAGCGCTTTTTGTGGACGTTTGGATGTAAAAGAAAAAGAGAGGCAGCGTCATGAGCAGGAGCAGGATCAAGGTCATGGTTTTATTCAGAGCCGCTAGAACAAAGAGTGACCAAAAATGTTTCTGAGCCTCTTGTTTCAGGGAATAAGGATCTTCACGTTTCTTTGCTTGCAGTCCAAGAATGAGCGCGCCTTGAGAGAGTGTGGCCATGACGACAAGAAGCACCCCCACAAGGGTTGCAAAAATGATGAGGCTCTTGGCTCGGTCAGGTCCCAGGAGTGTGAGTTGTTGGATGTATTGTGAAGCAAGTTCGTAGCCAATGTACGAACTGTTCATGAGCTGTGTAAGCAAGGTTCCGCCTTGTTCAATTTTTTTGAAGCTTGTGAGAACAACATCCACGACACCGCCTGTGGAAATGAGTGCGGCAAAGATACCAAAAACCCACAAGCTTTTTCGCTCCCAGGTGAGACGCCAGGCCTCAGCCAACATCGGGCGATAGTGCGCTATGGGTTTTTTTGTCATATCCTCCCTCGGCCGTACCCGTCAGACGGGCAAGGCCTTTTTTCTTATGCTGTGGCCGTGACCTTTGGTGGAAACAACTTCTCGAAAGCTTCTTTTTCGATGGTTTCTTTTTCCACTAGTTCATGTGCAATGAGGTCAAGCCCGACTTTTTCTTTCTGAATGATATCACGAGCTGTCACCATTGCGCTATGGATGAGTTTTTCTACTTCCAAGTCGATCGTCTCAGCCGTTTTCTCAGAGTAGTTACGTTGCTCGTGAATCTCCTTTCCAAGAAAAATCATTTCTTGAGGTTCTCCGAACACGCGTGGTCCCAGTGTCTCGGTCATTCCGTAGCGTGTGACGAGTTCACGTGCAAGTCGCGTACACTTGCGCAAGTCATCTGAGGCGCCCGTAGTGAGATCACCAAACGTTTCTTTTTCAGAGATGTAACCTCCCAGCATCACGGCCATGTCAGCGAGAAATTGTGCGCGCTTGTGGAGACGTCGATCTTCGCTTGGCAGTTTGAGTGTGTATCCGCCAGCGGATCCTCGGGAGATGATCGAGACTTTATGAATCGGATCCGCATGGGGAAGCATGTGAGCAACCAGGGCATGGCCTGCTTCATGATAGGCGGTGATGTTTTTTTCTTCTTTACTCATGATAAAGCTTTTTCTCTCAGGCCCAAGCAAAACTTTTTCAATCGAATCGAGTACGTCTTCCTGGTGCACTTTTGTGTCGTTGCGTCGTGCAGCGCGAATGGCGGCTTCGTTCAAGATATTCATGAGGTCAGCTCCAGAAAATCCTGGCGTACGTTCTGCCACGCGACGAAGTTGAACGTCTTCTGCGAGCGGTTTATTTTTGGCGTGAATGTTCAGGATGGCTTCACGGTCGTTTATGTCTGGAAGGTCGAGCATGACACGGCGATCAAAACGTCCTGGGCGTAAGAGCGCCGGATCCAGAACATCAGGACGATTCGTAGCTGCCATGACGATCACACCAATGTTAGGATCAAAGCCGTCCATCTCCACCAAGATTTGATTGAGCGTCTGCTCGCGCTCGTCGTGTCCACCGCCAAGACCTGTTCCTCGTTGTCGACCGACCGCGTCGATTTCGTCGATGAAGATAATGCATGGCGCTGTTTTTTTTGCTCGTCCGAAAAGATCTCTCACACGACTGGCTCCGACTCCCACAAACATTTCTACAAACTCCGATCCGCTCAAGTGATAGAAGGGAACTTCAGCTTCACCAGCGACTGCTCGTGCCATGAGCGTTTTTCCTGTTCCAGGTGAACCCATGAGCAGCACGCCCTTGGGGAGTTTTGCGCCGAGGTCTGAGAATTTTTTTGGATTTTTCAAGAACTCAACAATTTCATGTAACTCTTCTTTTGCTTCCTTTGCACCAGCCACGTCTGCGAACGTGATTTTTTGTTTTGTGTCTTTGATCTCACGCGCGTTGCTCATGCCAAAAGAGAGGGCTTTGTTGTTGGCGCCTTGCATCTGGCGGATCATGAAGAAGAATATAATAACGAGCAGAAGCAGAGGGAGGAGCGAAGGAAGGATCACGCCCAAGAAGTATGATCGTGTAGAACGATCGAGCACAGTGATATCCGCGGCCTTCAGATCCTCTGGACTCACACCATAATCGATCAGGACTTCCGAGAGCGAGACGCTTGATTCCTTGCGCGTGAGTTGTTTGGTTCCATCTTGAAGCGTGATGGATACTTCCGAGCCTTCGATGTCGATTTTTTCAACGACCTTATTTTGGATTTCCTGAACGAGCGTGGCCATGCTCACCTCGGCGGGTTTTTCTGGGCTCAGCGTGTAGCTCGAAAAGATCGCCCCCAGAATCAGGATGGTGATGATCGAAAATACGATGTTTTTTGAAAGAGGTTTCATGAGGTTATTCGGTTACGAGTTCTTTTGGTTTTTCGGCTTCATCCACCTTTGCCACCTCATCCACCTTCTCTACCTCTTTTTTCAACGACAGACCGAGACGATGTTCTTTTGGTTCGATTGAGACAACACGGAAGCTCATGGTGTCACCTTCTTTGGCAATAGTGTTTACGTCCGTGACAGGAGTGTCTGCGAGTTCTGAGACGTGCGCAAGGCCGTGGATTTCAGGATCAAGTTCGACAAAGAAGCCGAACGGATTCACTTTCAGAACTTTTCCTTGCACTATGTCGTTTACGTGATAGCGTTCACCAACATCCTGCCATGGATCACCGACGAGTTTTTTTATGGAGAGGAAGATTTTACTTCCTTCAAGTCCAATGATTTCTGCTTTGACCGTTTGTCCGATCTTGAGTAAATCGCGAGGGTGGTCGATGCGTTGCCAGGCGATTTCGGAAATGTGTACCAAGCCCTCTAGTGAATCAAATTTGATGAACGCGCCGAAGTCGGCGAGTGCCGTCACTTCACCTTCAACCGTGTCGCCAATCTTGAACTGTGCGAGGACATTTTTCTGCGCGTCCTCCCAGATCGCTTTTTCAGAGACGATAAGCTTTTCATCTGTCTCGTTAGCGTCGATTACACGCACCTTCATTTTCATGTCCACGTAGCTTTTGAGCTTTTCCAAGATCTTATTTTTGTCGCCACCGGTCACACGTGGGTAATGTTCTGGTGAGAGTTGAGAGACAGGCAAGAAACCACTGACATGGTTCACGGAAACAATAAGTCCACCCTTGTTGGCTTCGATGATTTTGGTTTCGATGACCTCGCCAGTCGTAAATAATCGACGAATTTCTTCCCAGGCTTTTTGCTGAGCGGCAAAACAAAACGAGAGTTCGATTTCACCATTTTCGTTTTCCAGTTCGATCACGGTTGCCTCGATCTGTACACCTGGTTCAAGGTTTGTAAATTGGGAAGACTCGGCAAAGAGTTCCTTTCCGCGCACGACTCCTGTTGCGATGCCGTCCAAGTCAATGCGGATTTCGCGCCGTCCTGTGCCGATCACTTTGCCTTTCACCACATCACCCACGGCTGGGTATTTGAGGTAACCACCTTCCTCTAAAAGTTTTTCAAATTCGGTCTGTACAGGAGCAGGAACAGGTGTCTGTTGAGACATACATGAGTATCCGCGAGCAGGTCCCAAGCTGGGAGGGCCCAAACGGTGTTAAGAATAAATAACGGTGAGAGTGTAGCCAAAGCTCTCGGATTTGGCAAATGATAGCGAAATGTCGGAAGCCTGGCTTCCGCTGGCCGGAAGCCTGGCTTCCGGCCAGTAAGAAAAAACCCGCCGTCGCTTTAAGCTATGGCGGGCAGGCCGACCCTGCTCGCGTGAGGGTCGGAGGTGGAGCTTCGTTATCGGTTCCAGACGATGGCGAACTGCGGATTGGCCAGGAAGACCGGAAGCTGTGTCGTGCGAGAGTAGCTGGTTCCGGTGTAGAGGCATCCAGCGTTTGCTGTTTTGCGATCCGACGAAATCGTCACCGTGACTTCCTTGTCCTTGCAGCTCTCGACGAATTTGTCGAGGTCCACCTCTACCCGCCCTGTTTTCGAGTCGTAGGTGTAGCCTTGCACAGGCGGAGCGGTTACTCCAGGCTGGAAGCCTCCGGCAAAAGCGGTGGCGGTTGTTGCGACGATGATTCCTAGAATGAACGCGAGTGTGATGCGCATGACGCTCTCCATTGGAAGAAGTCGAGTCAGGCGGACTGCCAGACTCGGTTGTGGATGACGACTGGAGAAAGTAGCACGGGTTTGGAGATTTGTCTAGGCGTGGCAATCTTGGTAGACTTGAATTGTATGATGATCAAACACATTGTTCGCGATCCAGCTGTTGCTGAGGGAAAGGCGACTATTCAAGGGACAGATATCACAGTAAATACTTTGCTGAAAGAATTATCGGCAGGAGTTTCCGTTGGGGAAATTCGAGAAAAATATCCGCAGCTTACTGAAGGGTTGATTTTGGAGGCGATTGCGTATGCGGCAGATGTGATTGAAAAAACCGAATCAGACTCTGAAATTCAGCAATGGTCGCGTGAATTTATTAACGAGTATCGACCAGCTCTGGAGGCTCTTGCCACACAGTAATGTGAAGTACCTGACAGCAGAAGAAATCTTGAAGCTCCACAAGAATGTTGTGGACGGGACCGGCGGCTCGCAAGGAATACGGGACGTCGGTCTTTTGCAATCCGTCGTTGAGAGACCGAAGACGGCTGTTTTTGGCAATGAGTTATTTCCAGATGTGTGGTCGAAAGCCGCGTGTTATCTCCACTCGATTGCTATGACGCATGTATTTGTGGATGGAAATAAGCGAACGTCTATTATCTCAGCCGTTAGGTTTCTCTTTTTGAACGGGCAGAAGTTTCAGGCCACAAATAAAGAAGTTGAAACTTACGTTCTCAAGGTCGTCTCCGAGAAACTCGACATTGCAACTATCGCACAATGGTTTAAGATACACTCAAAAGAAACCTAATCGTGAGATCCCTCGGCTTCGGCCAGATGCTGGCCTTCGCTCGGGATGACACAGAGACCTCTATGCCACACCCACATGAGTCCGCGCTCGCTGAGTTCCAGTTTGCGATTCGACACTTTGTGCCGACGCTTCCAAAGGAGATAAAAGAGGAAGCACAGCAGCTTCACGATTCCTTGTTGGCGGATGAAGGCTCAGACGAAGCCATGTTGCGCGACGCCTTCCACAAGATTGGCGTAAAAGAATATCCGTATCGCAAAGCCTACGAAGAACTCACGCACTCAAGCGCTGAGGCACAGATGAAAACGATGGTCCTCGAGCATGTTGATGAAACCGTGCGCGCGGTGATCAAGCCGCATTTGGATGCAGACGTTTCGTTGGATGAACTTTTCTCGAGTGAAATTTTTGAGTCGCAGTTGGATGCTAAGCAGCGCTATCAAGTTGAGGATGGAATTCTTGTGTCAGCCAATAAGCTCGCTGAAAAACTCAAGACAGAAGTTGGGGGACAGGCAGACACCTATCATAAGCTTGTTGAAAAATGGCAGGCGCATGCACGGGAAATTGAAAAAGCGATTGCGGATCTTGTGATGCTCGCGCAAGGAGGCGAGGAAAATCAGCAAGCGGAGATTAAGGATAAAGCAGCGCGATTTCGAGAAGGATTCTTGGTGACCGAGATTGATCCTCAACTAGAAGAGGTCAAAAAAGAAATTGAATACTGGCGCGAGACCTTTGCTCAGGAGGAGTAATAGTGCTAAAATCTTCCGCGTATGAACATCACCTGGAACGGGTTTTCTTCTTTTGAAATCGAGACAAAAACAGGTACGTCAGAAGTCAGAATCGTTACGGATCCGTATCAAAACTCCACAGGTCTTCGGTTTCCTCGTACACTGAGTGCTGAGATTCTTTTGCAAACGCACGACGACGAGGACGCAAATAATCGCGAAGCTGTACTGGGGAATCCCTATGTGATCGACCTGCCTGGTGAGTTTGAGGTAAGCAATGTTTTTGTGTTTGGTATTGAAGCGCCACTCAAGCGAGAGGTTAAAGGACGACGAGGAACGAATTTGATTTTTCGCATCGAAGCAGAAGGAATGCGACTCGCGCATCTTGGTGCGCTTGATCGTCAACTCACAGATGAAGAATTGCAGCAGCTATCCAATGTTGACATCTTGATGATCCCGGTTGGAGGTGGACGTGTGATGAGTGCAGGAACGGCGGCTGAGGTCATTTCACAGATCGAACCACGCGTGGTCGTCCCCATGACCCATGCGATTGCCGGCGTGACCGAACCTTTTTCCACAGTTGATGAATTTTGTAAATCGTTTGGAGCGTGTAAACAGGAAGAGCTAAACAAGTACAAGATCACTCAGAAAGATTTACCTGAAGAGGAAATGATCATTGTGACGCTTACACGATAAAGTATGTTGAAGCGGCCTATCAGTCTTCGACCGATGGATTCCCGCACACGTCGGCTGTATATCGTGTGTGTTGGAACGAGTATTGTGCTGGTGATAGCGGGCTGGTTTCTCTCTCTGCGTTCGGCGATCTCGAGTGATCTCACGCAAATAAAAGCAGATGCGGCTGAGACGTTTGAAAAAGCGGGGGAAGGATTGAATCAGCTCGGCGGAGAGGCGCGTGTGTACTCAGACGATTTTTCTCAGTCTCTAGAAACAGCAAAAGAAGCGTATGAAGAAAACAAAGCACAACAATGAACGGCCAGCCGCACCAACAGAGTCCACTGGCATGATCGTGCCGCAGAGTTTGGTTGAGGAAATGCAGACGTCGTACCTGGATTACGCGATGAGCGTGATCGTGGGCCGTGCGCTTCCCGATGTGCGTGACGGATTGAAACCTGTGCATCGCCGTATTTTATATTCCATGTGGCAGGCGGGGTTGCGCTCGGGCGCCAAGTTTAAAAAGTGCGCGGCCGTGGTGGGAGACGTGCTGGGAAAATATCACCCCCATGGTGACTCGGCTGTATATGATTCCTTGGTGCGCATGGCACAAGATTTTTCCATGCGTTACCCGCTCATTCGTGGTCAAGGAAATTTTGGCTCACTCGACGGTGATTCTGCCGCGGCTTATCGTTATACGGAAGCCAAGCTTGAACAGATAAGCGAGGAGCTCCTTTTGGATATCGAAAAAAATACCGTCGACTTCATGCCAACGTTTGACGGAACGCACAAGGAACCAAAGGTTTTGCCGTCCAAGCTTCCCAATTTGCTTATCAATGGAACCGTGGGAATTGCTGTGGGCATGGCGTCCAACATTCCGCCACACAATTTAACCGAGGTGTGCAATGCGACCCTCGAGCTTATAAAAAATCGAGACATCACCCTTGATGAGCTTTCTAACATCGTGCAAGGACCAGATTTTCCAACCGGTGGAATTGCTTACAATGCGCGTGATATGAAGCAGGCGCTTGCCACAGGCAGAGGCGGAGTGGTCGTGCGCGCTAAAACCGAAATCGTTGAAGATAACAAAGGCAACTACCAAATCATCGTCACAGAAATTCCGTATCAGGTGAACAAGTCCAGTCTGCTCATGAAAATTGCTGACAACGTCCGTGACAAAAAAATCGAAGGCATTCGTGATTTGCGTGATGAGTCTAATCGTGAAGGTGTGCGCATTGTGGTGGATCTCAAAAAAGATGCGTACGCCAAAAAGGTGTTGAACCGTTTGTACCAGACGACACAACTTCAAGAGACCATTCACTACAATGTGCTCGCTCTTGTCGACGGTATTCAACCACGTGTGTTGAATCTGAAAATGATTTTAGAGGAGCACGTCAAGCATCGGAGAGAAGTCGTGCGTCGTCGCACAGAATTTGATTTGGCGCGTGCCAAAGATCGTGCACATATTTTGGAAGGCTTGCGCATTGCGATTTTGAAGATCGATGAGGTTATCAAGACGATCAAGAAATCAAAGGACAAAGAGGAAGCGCGAGAAAATCTCATTGACAAGTTCAAGCTCTCCGACCGTCAGGCCGTGGCGATTTTGGATATGCGACTCCAGCAACTTGCCAACCTCGAGACGCTCAGAGTTGAAACAGAATACAACGAAAAAATGGAACTCGTGAAAGCATTGGAAGCTATTCTTTCGTCGGAAAAAAAGATGCTCGCGGTGATTGCACGGGAGATTGAAGAGCTGCGCGATCAATATGGTCAGGAGCGTCGCACACAGATTGTAAAGTCAGGGATCAAGGAATTTTCGATTGAAGATGTTGTGCCGGACACTGATACCGTGGTCATGATCACCAAAGCCGGATACATCAAACGCTTGCCGCCGGATACGTTTAAATCGCAAAAGCGCGGAGGCAAAGGTGTGGCTGGGCTCACCACAAAAGAAGAAGACGTGGTCGAACAAATGTTCGCGACGACCAGTCACAAGGATTTGATGTTCTTCACGACCCGTGGACGCGTGTTTAAATTGAAAGCGTATGACGTACCTGAGGCATCGCGCACTTCCAAGGGTCAGGCGATCGTGAATTTTCTCCAGCTCGCTCCTGGTGAGCGCGTTTCCGCGTCGTTTTCGATGGAGGACATGGCAGACAAAAAGTTTCTTATCATGGTTACGAGTCGCGGCACAATGAAGAAAGTCGAACTCGATCAATTTGAAAACGTGCGTCGCTCAGGACTCATCGCTATCAAGCTAAATGACAGCGACGCGCTTGAGTGGGTGTGGCCAACGGGTGGAAAAGATGACGTGATGCTCACAAGTGCTCGTGGTCAGGCGATTCGATTCAGTGAAAAAGATATTCGTGCCATGGGACGTAACGCCGCTGGTGTGCGTGGGATGCGCCTCAAAGGAGAGGATCGTATCGTTGGCATGGGTGTTCTGCCAGCCAGTGCCAAAAAAGGTCAGTTGCAACTGTTGGTGGTGATGCAAAATGGATTTGGAAAACGTAGTGATGTCGATGAGTATAAACAGCAAGGTCGAGGAGGCTCTGGAATCAAGACGGCCAACACGACAAAGAAGACCGGGCCGGTCGTCGCTGCCCATGTGGTTGATTCAGATGATGAACGAGATGTGTTCGTTGTAACCGAAGCCGGACAAGTTCTGCGCTCATCTCTCAAGTCCGTCTCTGTCCTGGGTCGCGCAACGCAAGGCGTTCGAGTGATGCGCTTCAAGAAGCCCGACGACACGGTTTCAAGCGT
>CAYHRJ010000010.1:0-19889 GCA_964359095.1 uncultured Gammaproteobacteria bacterium
ACTCGATATGGCAGAAGGTCAGCCGAATTTATTTTTGTATAAACGCTAGAGTCGGTTCGTGATCTACAGATTACAGATCCGTACAGATTTACAGATATGTTATGGACGGCAAACAGTTTGTGTATGAGGAGGTGAGTTATAGGATCATTGGGTGTTTGTATGACGTGAATAATCAGCTCGGTTCTGGTTTGAAGGAACAGGTTTACCAGAAGGCTGTTAGTTTGAAACTTGCTGAGGATCGTTTTCATTTCAAAGAACAAGTTTACATTCCGATCATGTATAACGGTTTGATTATTTCTTCACACTGCAGTTGGATAACAAACTCCAAGGTATGGTGTACAGAGAGCAACACGGCTGATGTCTTCCTATTTATTTCAGCCACTCCTTTGCCGATTTTGGCCAACCGCGGATGAGGAGAAGGGCGAGTGGGGCACCCCAGTTTGCCCATCTTTCGATGAAGTCCCAAATTGGTTCGCCGACGATTGGACGTATCAGAGCGGTCCAGAATCCCCAGATGGCTGCCCAGAGTAAAATTCCTCGAGGGACATTTTTCCAGGACAACACAAGAATTGCGATGACGATATCGAGAACGCCGACAAGAGTGAGTAGTATTGTCGCCGTTGCTATGTCAACACCGAGTAAATCTTGGATCCAGCCAATCCAAGATTCCTTTCCTTGGAGAGCAAAAACTCCATGACCAAAAAATTCACCGAACACGGCGATACGTAGTGACCACTCTAGAATGTTTGTCCTCATAGAAGTTTTGTTTAGTACTGTTTATAACGTAGTTACAGATTACCATAGAATCGAAGAGTTTTCCACAGATCGTATTTGACGAAAGCGAAAAAACAGGTTAGACTCAATTTATTACTGAGATCGAAAACGTCAGCTCGAGGGCTGGCGATTTTTTATGCAAGAGCTTCTCAAAAAACATTTTGGTTACGACACGTTCCGTCCATTGCAAGAGGACATCATCAATACGGTTCTTCAAAAAAAGGACGCGTTGGTGCTGATGCCCACAGGGGGAGGGAAGTCTTTGTGTTTTCAACTCCCAGCACTCATCTTTGACGGCATCACGATCGTCATTTCTCCGCTCATTGCGCTCATGAAAGATCAAGTCGATTCGCTGGTTGCAAACGGTATCTCAGCGTCGTTTTTGAATAGTTCGTTGACGGATGACCAGATTGATCTGGTTCAGATGCGTGCGTTATCCGGTGAGCTTAAAATATTGTACCTCGCACCTGAGCGGTTGGCCTCACTTGGCTTTCAGGAATTTTTACTGAAGCTTCGTGTGGCGTTTATCGCTATTGATGAAGCCCACTGTATTTCAGAATGGGGACACGACTTTCGACCAGAGTATCGACAGCTGAAAGAGCTACGCAAGATGTTTCCGTCTGTCCCGGTTATGGCACTCACAGCAACGGCCACGGTACGGGTGCGAGAGGACATCAAGAAACAGCTTTCTCTGACGCACGCAGATGTTTTTCTCTCGAGCTTCAATCGCCCGAATCTGCACTACACCATTCGTCCAAAAAATAATGCGTTTGGGTCTCTCCTTCAATTATTGCAATCCTATCAAGACAAGCCGGTCATCATCTACTGTTTTTCGCGTAAAGACACAGAGGCACTTGCCGATGATTTGAGTCAGGCTGGATTTGAGGCGCTCCCGTACCACGCAGGACTTGAACGTGATGTTCGCGCTCACACACAGGAGAAGTTTATCCGAGACGAGGTTCCCATTATCGTTGCCACGATTGCGTTTGGCATGGGGATTGATAAGCCCGACGTACGGCTTGTTGTGCACATGGATTTACCAAAAACGATTGAAGGGTACTATCAGGAAACGGGCCGCGCAGGTCGTGATGGACTGCCAAGTGATTGCGTGTTGTTCTATACGTTTGGTGACAAGCGCAAGCAGGAATACTTTATCGACATGATTGAAGACGAGGCGGAACAACTGGCTGCAAGGAAAAAACTTGCGCAAGTCATCGAGTACTGCGAAACGTCTTCCTGTCGTCGGAAGTTCTTGCTCGAGTATTTTGCAGAGTCATGCCAGAGTTTGAAGTGCAGCGCGTGCGATAACTGTACGACTCCAGAATCAGAGACTCAAGTGCATGATGCAACAGAGGTCGCGCAGAAAATTCTCTCTGCCGTTTTGCGGACTGGTGAGATGTTTGGTGGTGCATATATTTGTGACGTTCTGCGTGGATCAAAAAAAGGACGGATCCTCGAAAATAATCACGAAAGACTTTCTGTATACGGAACAGCCCGCGCGGTCCCCATCGATGATCTTCGCGAGTTCATTCGGCATTTGCTGAAGAAAGGCTATCTTGAAAAAAACGAAGGCGAGTATCCAACACTGCGCGTGAGTCGAGTCGGGAAGGCGGCACTGATCGAACGCACACAGATTCTCTTGCCAAAACCCACTCCAGAATTCAAAGCCCTTTCAGATTCTGAATTCAAAGCCCCTTTCCACCTTCGCATGGCTTCGGTGGACCAGCCAGAGCTTCAGCGACGGTTGGCAGGGGCGTTTAGATCGACAACCTCCCGCATTGGTGTCCTCGCGTTTGAGCCAGAATTGTTTGAGCAACTCCGTGTCCTACGTAAGAAAATCGCACAAGATCAAAACGTCCCTCCCTTCATCATCTTCGGCGATCGTACATTACAGGAAATGGCTTTTTATCTTCCACAATCACAACAAGCACTCGCATCTATTTTCGGAGTCGGCACACGCAAGCTGAATGAGTACGGCGCCGCGTTCCTCCATACGATTCAGCTCTACACGCAATCGCACAATCTGACAGCGCGAACGCATCCAAAACAGACAGGATCCTCGTTTATACCGACAACCATACGAGAGAGCTCTACCCTACAAAAAACAAAAGAGTTGTTGCTACAAAAACAGTCAATTTCCGAAATGGCAAGAAATCGGGGAGTGGTCGAAGGCACGATCATCCAACACATCATAACGATACTGGTGCAGGACTCCTCGCTCAACATTGAGCACCTACGTCCTGATCCTCATCGTCTAGCTCTCATTGAGCGAGCAATCAAAACCGCCAAGACATCCATGCTCGGTCCCGTGAAAGCGATTCTCGGCGATGCGTACAGTTGGGAAGAAATCAAGCTAGCGAAATTGTTTTTGTGAACGAGACGACCAAACAACAAACATAAAACCGACGAGTTAGATCATATCGGTTCCATGTGGCTCCGCGTCGTGGAGGATGTTAGAGCCGCGATCGAGTCTCACCGAAGCTACATTAGCTTTCCTCGATTTCTTTGAGTAGCTCAGGAAACTCTGGAATGAGAAAACTAAAGTGCCCACGGTCTTCCAGTTTGATCACTTTTGCATCCAACACTTTTTTATACACCTCGACTGCTTGTAGGATAAAATCCGCGTCATTCGAAACGAATTCAACAACCCGCTCGCGAATCAACGACTTCAGCTGTGCCGTAATTTCATAGGAGTAAAAATCGGCCTGGTGCGGAAATCTCACACCGTCCTCTCGATCAAATCCCGGAGCACTCGGAGCAACTTGTATAGCTTTCTTCACCCTCTTCTCGGACTCACCCAAATATCTCAAGAGAGCATATCCTCCTGCTGACAAACCCACGAAAATTGTATCTTCATCGATTGTGAGCTTGTCTAGCTCCGTCTTCCACTGCTGCCATGAAGCATTCCACACATCAATAATTATCGGGCAAGCAACCGCGTACCCTTTTTCTTGCAAGCGCCCGTTAGTTGATCCGTCTGACGTTTTGTCTGGCGTGGGGCATACAGACTGGAAAACGAATCGGACCGTAACTTTTTCTGGGAAAGATTTACGGGTACATTTTGGTAAAAAACCATCGAGGCAATTTGCTAGGGAGATGGTCGCGAATATATTTTTACAGGTAGGAAAAAATGAAAATGGAAGGGTAGAGATAAAAGCGACTTTACCAAAGGGGTTCTCATTTGAGTTTATCGATCAAGATCCTGCATCCGAGGAATAGCAGCTCATCCTCTCAGAATTGGAAACACGTCTATTTACTTACCTCAGCTCCCCGCCGTCTATTTGGCGAATGATCTATACAACCAACTGGATTGAACGCTTAAACAAATACATACAAATAAACAAAAGCCCGGAGTCTTGCGACTTCGGGCTTTTGCTGGTCTCACCCTGTTCCGGTCTGTAGGAACAGGTCGTGATGGTTCCGGTACGTGGATCCGCCCGCGGCTCACAGCTCGCCAGCTCGCCTCGGCCTGGCCACCGCCTCGCCATGCTCGATGCTGCTCGCACATGGTTCCGGCCGTTCGAATCCCAACGCAAGCCACGCAGGTGGCTTGCTCCCCCAACAATGCAAAAGCAGCCATCTGGTGATGACTGCTTTTGCATGGCTCCGCGTCGTGGACGACGTTAGAACCGCTATTCAGGAACATCAGTGGTATATTAGCATCCCCTCGTTCACACCGGCAGATTTGGTTCATTAATTACCACCCTCCATTCAAGCACCTGGATCTCAGGACGATTTGAGACAGTTGAGACTCAAAACTGCCCATTTCCGGAGCTGTCTCAATTGAAGGTTATCTATTTCGTTTGGAACGAACGATCTCCTCCCTTGCTTTGATAGCTCGCTCTTTTTCTTTATGTGCAGCAATTGCGGACTTTACACCATCAATGAAGGTTGTACATAATTGCATTCGCTTGTTCTGCAATCCGTTGAGGTAATCTATGGACGATTTTAATCGCGAGTTAGCATCATCTACAGTAAGAAACTTAACATATCCAGCCTTTATATCGTATACTAGCGAATGATTTTTAGCCTTATATTCACTTATTTCACGCTCAGTATGCAATGAAGATTCCTTCACCATCCTCTCCAGAGAATTTAAATCCAGCTCCATTTCGGATATTTGTTTAAAGTCTAATCCACCAGATCTTTGAAGCTTGTCAAAAATTTTTTCTGCCTTTCTCTTAATTTCACGATCCCCACCATCACGCCAAACTTTATTCAATTCCAAATCCGTAAGTAATGGCTCATCACTGAGTGCCCTTCTTATGTCACCAATACGCTCCCCAGCTTGACGCTCAGCCTCTTTTGCATCTGCTTCAACCTGGTCGGCCATTTCATCAAAAACACCCTCAACACCAACTTTAGCAGCTTTTTTATTATCAATTGCCACTTGATCTCCAGTTTTTGATTCACCTGTGGGTTGTGTTTTATCTCCAGTTTCTGGTATTTGTAGGCTTTTTTCTGATTCAGGTCCCATAATTATCCATGTTAATGCCTAGTGAATCTTTTTATAAGTATATTCCGAATTATATATTGGAACTATTAAATTGTCCACAACAACCAACTTTCTACTTTAGTTAAAAAGTAATCTGTTCGATTGAGGCAATAAGGTCATCAATGGGGATATTGTTCCCAAACGGCGCATATATAACACCATTGTATTTCTCTACTCCATTTTTTTGAAACACCCGCAGTAAATCAATGGCTAGCTGTTTGATTGCAAGACACATTGGCTTCAATTGTTGTGTCCTAAGTACTTCTTCCTCTGTGTAAAACGCGCGAAGCAAATCTGCTCGGAGCGCATCATTAAATAGTTGATAGCAAAGTTGGTCGCGATCTTTTTCCTCAAGCGCAAGGTATGGGGGTATATTGCCGAAATTTTCCGTTTTCACCCCTTCTTTAAGGAGTTTCCATTTTTCCTCGTCAGTCACGCCCGAAAGTTTTAACAAGACCCGAAGCAAATTTTCAACAACGTAAAATATCCCAACTTTTTTGATTATCTCACGATCATTTTTCTCACGCGCCGGCACGTCCATTTTTTTCGCCCTTACTGCAAGATTCTCAAGCGACAAATGATAGATCAAATTTACTGCCTTAACCTTTTGAACGTTTGTGTGGAGAGTGCGAAGAGTTTCCGCTATATCTGGTGTGGGCGCGGCCACAATGTAAATATCTAAAAGATTGGAAAGAGCCCGGATGAATGGAACTTCTTGAAAATCTGCCTTTGAAATGCTTTTTTGCATCGTAGCAAGCTGTTCATACGCTTGTGTCTCTGTAAGATCTTGTTCTTCAAGTGTTGTCTTAAGTGCAGTGACTCCCACTGCGACTTGCGATAGTAATTTCTGCTTACTTTTTTCATCCCAAAAAGCGCTCGGCTTTTTGCCAAGTTCTTCAACTATCAACGAAAATGATCGAATCGGTTGCATACAAACCATGACTCTTTAAAGTACTGAGATCAGATGAGGTTACAAATATTTTATACCTTACCACTTCAAAGTTAATTTGTGTAATACTTATTCAAAAAACCACCACTTTGATCCGTACCCCAAAAAGTAGACACGAAAGTGTCCACTTTTTGGGGTACAGATCACTTTTTCTGGCGGTTGTCTTTGCGACTACGGACGCTGGAGTGACTACATTTGGGGCATCTCCAACGAGTCTTGCCCGTCGAGGTTGTGCCCCATCGTTGCATTGGCTTTGAGCATTCAGAACACTTCTTTTTTGGTCCACTTATGGTCATACGACCGTAAGTTTTCCAGAACGTCGCTAAAGCTAGAAGAGAAACGGAACTTTGACCAACACGGAAGTTGTATTAGCTCAAAAAAGTTCGGATTTCGTCGTACAGAGGGAGCCAACAAAAAACCAGTCTTGCGACTGACTTCTTGTTGGCTCGGGGGGTGGGATTCGAACCCACGACCAATTGGTTACACATACTCTCTCGGTTTCCCGAAAGTGTGGACTATATCATCATCCTAAAATTTTAGGACGCGAGGCGCTTCCCCTACGACTTAGGTTTCTCGACCTTCGTCTTGGGTACTCCATTATCGGATAGTCTCTGAACCTTCCCAGCGCCGACTAAGCTCGGTCCGGGCTTGGCTGCTGATTACCATGTTGTTACCAACGAAGGCTTCCAGTCCATCTTCACATAAAGTTTCGATGGATCCTCCGAAGCTCCTTTGAGCCAAGGAGGACAATTCACCTCGTTTTCATTTCAACGTTTCCGTTGAAAGCTGCGTAATGCCTGCGTGAATTTCCGCGTGACAGTTTGCACAGATGAGCACGCACTTCTCTAATTCTTTTCTCACTCGTTCCCAGGATCGAGTTAGACCGTTTTGTGCAAGTCCAAACTCTTTTTGTCTAGGATTTTTGTGATGAAAATGAAGTGCCTCTACACATTTTGCATAGCCACAGAGAGAACACTTACCACCAAGAAAATTCACTGAATTTTCTTTTATGGTGCGTCTTCTTTTGGCTACAGCTGCCTTTAGATATTCAGCGCGATCGGCGTAGGTTCGTTTCTTTGGTGGCATACATGACTAAGTATACCACTATCGAAACGTGTGCCACAGCCAACTGCTCTGCCACTGAGCTACCCCCGAATGTCCTTTTTCAAAGAGCGACGAGATTATATCAAGGGGTATTTTTTGGCGCAACCGGTCGTCTGGTATACTAGTAGCACTCTATGACCGTTGAAACAAAAAATTGTCTTGTGATACATGGCTGTCCAGGGAGTGAGGAATCGCGCATGGATTTGAGCGAGCGCACGTACACCAAGCACTGGATCCCATGGATCCGACGCGAGCTCAATGCTCGAGGAATTCCCACGAAGGTGCCGCTGTTCCCAGAACCTTGGGCGCCGGTGTACGAGAAATTCAAGGCCGAGTTCGAGAAGTACTCCGTGAACGAGTCGACTATTTTGATTGGCCACTCCTGCGGGGGAGCGTTTTTAGTGCGATGGCTGGGCGACACCAAACAAAAAATCGATACACTGATTCTGGTTGCCCCCTGGAAGATTCCCGATTCAGACAAGATCGGGCGCGATGCGTACTACGAGTATCCCATCGACGAGACCATTTCACAGCGCGTCGGCCGTATCATCATGTTTATTTCCGACGATGAGGAAGAGGACGGCAAAAAGAGCGTTGAAATTTTTCACAAGGCGCTGGGCGGCAAACTCATCGAACTTCACGGTCGTGGTCATTTTACGATGGACAGTATGGGGACGGATGCGTTTCCTGAACTTCTTGAACTGTTCGAATAATCGTGAAATTGTCACGATTATTCTTCTTTTTCAGAGCTAATGGACATTTCAGGTTGGTTTTTGACCCTGTCTCTGAGCCAGATACCAAGCGGCCGCCGGGGTATCCGTTCAATTTGAATACAGCCGTCGATACATTGCTCAAGACCGAGTTTGATTTGCATCGTGTGAACGGGGAACAACATCCGCTTCAAAAACAGTACGGATTAAGCGCGCGACCGGTTACTTTGTCTACTGCACGGGACGTCCCGACGCGAAAGCGTTTGATGCTAGGATCGAGTTTGACGTGCATCTCATTGCGTATACCGGAAGCGACGCATGGGTCGAAGGAGTGCTTGGAAAAATCAAAAAGATTCTCGACGCGAAAAAGATTCCAGCGGCAGGGGTCGGAGATTTCTGGTATACTAGGAGTAGAAATGCCACCTATTTTTTCAAAAGTAAGTCATTCTATGTCAAAACGTCTACGTACTGTCATAATCGTGATCGCTGTTCTTGTCGTTCTTGTGATGGTCTTGGTGTTTGTCCGTCAACGGCAACAAGTCCAAGATATACAATCCAGTACGACGGACACGGCACAGGTCGCTCCTGAAGTCGCAGATGCGGTGACGGAGGTCATTCCTGAAACCAGTCCGACCAAAAACACGAATCCATTCAGTGGCACGTATAAGAATCCTTTTGAATAAATTTTACGACGATGCTTCGTTTCCGACTCACCTTGTTGTCGATCGGTGTTGGGATCCTCTTTGCCCTGCAGGTCTTTGCCAGTGTTGAGGATGTGAGCTTTCCGATTGCCGAGCTTGGCAACTGTGCCTCACAGGATGAGTGTTTTTCGTATTGCGAGGAGGCGCAGAATTACGATGCTTGCATGAGCTATGCCGAGGCGAATGATTTACTTCCTGAAGAAGATATTGAGACGTATCGAGACATGCAGGCATCGGTTGAAAATGGCGGCCCTGGTGGGTGCACAGATCAAACTTCGTGTGATGCTTATTGTAGCGACGTCTCGCACTTGGAAGAGTGCCTGACGTTTGGGAGCGAGCATGGGCTCATGAGTGAAGAAGAAATTGCGGAGGCGCAAAAGGTTTTGACTGCCCTACAATCAGGTCTTTCGCTTCCTGGCGGTTGTACTGACGAAGAGAGTTGCGATGCGTATTGTCAGGAGCTTGAACACATGCAAGAGTGCATGGATTTTGCAACGACCGCAGGATTCATGAGTGAGGAAGATGCAGCTGAAGCGCAGAAAGTGCTTTCAATTATGCAGTCGGGTGAAACGCCAGGTGGTTGTGTAAGTAAGGATGAGTGTGATGCCTATTGCTCAGATCCAACGCACATGGAGGAGTGTATCGACTTTGCGGTCGAGACGGGATTCATGACAGCAGAAGAAGCAGAGAAAATTAAAGAAGAGGGAAGCATGGGGTTCAAGGAGGATGACGGACAAGAGGACGACTTTGATGGAGAGAAGGACGAATTTGATTCTGAAGATTCGTTTTCAGGTCCAGGAGGCTGTACAAGCGAGGAGGAATGTATGGAGTACTGTTCGGATCCTGCATATCTAGAGGAGTGTGCGGCTTTTAGGGGCGGTCAACGTGTTGATGAGTTTGATCAGAGTGACGTTGAGTCCGACGAAACAATAGATCAAGAGGTGTTGGATCAGGAGTCGCCGTCTGAATTTGAAGATCAAGATCAAATCGACGAAGGGTTTGATTATATCGATGAAGGGTTTGATTATGATGAGTCGCCAGACGACAGCGAGATGTATGAATACGAGGGAGACGAGTATCGAGAAAACGAAATATATTATGATGATGAGGGTTCAGGTTTTGAGGGGCTTGATTCGCAAGATATTCCGCTCGATTTGGACGGAGATGAAGATGAAGATGGAGATTATCCAGACGCTATTGATGTGAACCCAGAGCCGTTTGACTCAGAATCCAGTGGAAGTGAGTCCAACGAGAACGACCAAGGTGATGGTGAGTCAAGCGGCGATGGGGGTGAGTCAAGCAGTGGTGGAACAGACGCAGGACTCATGAAATCGGTAAAGCAATTTTTTTCACGCGTCGTTTCTTTCCTGGTGATTTAGTTTTAGGGGCTTCATCACATCCCCCTCACCCTTCGATTTCATCTGCATTGGGATCCCATGTGTCTCTTGGTTGGCGCATTTGGTGCGCGTAGGCATCTTTCATCATTTTTGTTCGTTCGGTTTTTGAGTGAATCTCGTCGGCTTCGGCGCGTTCTTCATCTTCTTGAACACGTTTGACTTGTTGCGCTCGAGCACGTTGGTACAGTTCATGGCGAATCTCGCCAAACAACCGGTCGCGCACAGCTCCATCTGAGATTCCCCTGAGCGCAGCTGTAATATGCGCAGACGGATTGCGTTTGAGGTCGAGTGTTTTGGCGAATACTTCGGCGGTATCAACAAGTCGTTTGACTTGTCGTTCGTGTTCACTGCCGCTCTCTGCTGATGATCCTTCTACCATATGCTGGTATAATACAATCTGTTCGTCGTTTTCACAATTGATTTATTGATTTGTATGGTTGAAAGTGGATTGTTTATTCCAAAAGAGGCTCGCAGGATGCCTTCGGATACGCGTGAGTCCCAAGCTGAACGCGATTTTTTTTCAGGTCTTCTGATCGATCGTGTTGGGTTTGAAGCAGAACATCCATTTGGACCGGACGCGGCTCCATTGGCAACCATTGAGAAACGTCGTGAGAAGGCGATGTCACTTTTTCAGCAGATTCGTGAGAGTAAATGGGGAAGGCCGCTCATGGGTCTCATGGGAGTTTTAGCTGGTGTTGGACCACTGGTGTCTGATCGGATGAAAGATCGTGAAGCTTCATCAAAAGAAGAAACAGTCGAAGTGGCTGTGGATGATCCAGGCGTTCAGTATGAGATGAGACGGCTCGTCCTAGAGGAACTCATAAAAAAGGGCGCAATCACAGTTGAACACGAAGGTCGCTTCGGTCGTAAGGATTGGGATCAACGCCAACGTCTTGCGTATCAGGATTTTCCAACATTGACGTCGAAGTTTGAATACCTTCACAAGGACGAACCAGACATCATCGCCGCTTATGGAGATCCAAGAGGACGTCTAGATAATTTTCTTACCTTGTACGTCATGATGGCCACGGAGTTTAAACACTCCTCGCTTCCGTATCAATTTTCAGAACAATGTGTTGAAGACGCGATATCGTTGATTCCATCGCTTCCAGCAAGCGAGGCTCTCACGGTGTACAACAGTTTTTCGCAAGAGCTGTTCCAATCGGTGGGTTTTCGTGCCGTGCATGAAATGGCTCTTGGTCTGTCGCGAGCTCTCCCTGCTGAGCATCCAGTGATGAAGCAGATAGAAAAACAAGCATGGCTTAGCAAGAAAGCGGTCAGTTGGTTGAAACCGCAAAAAGAAAACAGCTTGTTTTTTGATCAAGTGACAGGGCGTGTCAGGATCTATCACAACATTGGCGACAAGATGATCCTGCTTGATACGTTTCCTGGAAATGGTGGTCAGGCTGACGGCGTTGCGTGGAAGCCTGGACTTCCGGCGCAAGTTCCCGTGCGTACTCCTGACGGTGAGTTTAGATTTTCGCGTTCGTTTGAAAAAAAATCTGCATCATGGCAATACTCCTGGGTGACTGACACGTCGCCTTTACGTTGGACGGATGATAAAAAAGACGTTGAATACAAAGATGAAGACAGCACGTGGCGTCTCCTGACAGGGGAGGACGCAGAATTTACAGTGATGGGCGCGCCACAAAAACCTTTCAAAATGAAAAAAAAATCATCACTTTACAACGCAGCCATTGATCGCACTGGAGCGGAAGTAACGTATCCTGCGCCGTTTACAGCTTCTGATGTTATTGATGCAGATGGAAATCTTCGAGCCACATGGGATTTAAATGACTTTGGTCCACGCTCTATTCAGATGAAAGATCAGGAAGGAAAGGTCATGTCAATTTTTTTTCATTCGAGTCCGCGTGATGAAAACCCGCAGGAGTTCCTCGATACCTCGCACGGTTGTATTCACATGAAGCCGATTGATGTGGACATCTCGTCAAGTTATTTAGATCGCGGATCGATTATGCGAATTTCTTCTGAAAGAATTTCCATGCTGACGCAAAATGAAAACCCCCCTTCGCTCATGAGAGCTTCGGGGGGCAGGCCCGCCGACATCGAGGGGAGGTCGGCTACGGAAGGATGAGAATCCAGGTGCGCATTCCCTTGGGGAGCAAGTCGCGAAGTTCATCGCGAGCCGCATCATCCAAGGCAACACATCCGAGTGTCCAGTCGGAGGATGAACCTCCGCCATGGATGAGGATGTTTCCACCCAGACTCGTGTTCTGCGACGGAATCGTTCCACGTTTTTCTGCGAGCGCGATTTGGTCATATTGCGACCTGGTGATCGAGCCGCGTTTGAGCGCCGTTTTTGCGTGCCTCTCGCTCGGGTAGTGGATGAGGATCGCGTGCTTGTAGCTGGACGTTGGTCGGTCACTGGTCGCAAACCAGCCCTCGGGCGTTCTGCGGTCGCCTTCCATTGTCTTGTCGAACACACCCACATCTTGACTGTCTTCACGCCACCCAAGCCCCACGTTCCAGCAGTCTGGTTCTGTCCCGTCTGCACGATCACGACGAATCTCGCCGCCTGTGAACAGCATGATGCGTCGCGCAGTCTTGGCGAGCACGATCACACGATCTTCCAAAAGTCTTGGGTCAGCTGGATCGTACTGCAGGTACATCGAGGCTGGTGGAAGCTGATCCACACTCGCCACACAACCCGGGAAACCAGGAAGCGGGAGCGGTGCCTCCTCGATGGTCACAGCAGTCTCGGGTGCTTTGATCTGCGGGATCGAGATCATGAAGAAGGGAGCAACGACGATCGCAGCGAATATCAGCATGGCCAAGAATGAACGCATCACGCCTCCTGAGCGGACCGCTAAGATTAGATCAAAATGCCGATTTCGTCAAGAGTACGCCTGTTTGATAGAATAGACTTCTATGATTGAGTCGATAGTGATTGTTTTGCTTGGGTTGTCAGGTTTCTTTTTGGCTTTGTACTTGCGATGGAAGAAGGCTCACAAAAGTGAGGTGTTTGTGTGTCCGTTGCGAGGGAACTGCACGGAAGTCATCCATAGTGATTATTCAAAAATTTTCGGCGCGCCTGTTGAACTGATTGGGACGTTTTATTATTTGGTGATTGCAATCGGGTATGCGTTTCGAGTCGCCATGCCAGCCCAAACGGAAGTCATTGCGCCGTCTTTATTTTTTATCACGACTTTCGCCATGCTTTTCTCTGCGTACCTCACCTTCATCCAGGTTGTGAGACTTCGAAAGTTGTGTACCTGGTGCCTGCTCTCCGCAACCTTCTGCCTGAGTATTTTTCTGTTGGCCATTCAGGTATCTCCGAGTGTATGGTAGAGCTCATCATTCCCGCGTTCATAGCCGGATTTCTTACTTTCTTGGCACCTTGCACACTTCCATTGGTTCCGGCGTACTTAGGGTTTATCAGCGGCGCGACCGCGAAGGATTTGGAGGATCACACAAAGTTCTCTGGCATTCGACGACGCGTGATGCTCAATGGTCTTTTTTACGTGCTGGGTTTTTCAATCATCTTTATCGTCCTGGGTGTGCTTTTTGGTGTTGGTGGTTCTATGCTTGTGAAGTACCAATTCATCCTTCTAAGAATCGGCGGCATCTTCGTGGTTATTTTTTCGCTCTATCTCCTAGGGGTCTTTCAGCGTATTCCTACACTTCAACGATGGCTTACAACAGAACGTCGTTTTCACCCAGGTTCATCTTTGAAGCCTGGCACACCACACAGCTCCTTCATCTTTGGCGCAACATTTGCCTTCGGATGGACGCCATGCGTTGGCCCGATCATGGGTTCTGTTTTGCTGCTGGCTTCCACAACCGCCACCGTTGGACAAGGCGCCTTTCTCCTCGCGGTTTTTTCCATCGGCCTCGCGATTCCGTTTCTTCTCATGGCCTGGGGAATTGGACAGGCATCCCAAACAGTGAAAACACTTTCGTGCGTATTACCATACGTCTCAATCGTCGGCGGTGTATTTCTGCTGTTCCTTGGTATCCTTCTAATCACGGACAACCTTGGCATCTGGCTCATATGGTTTTACCGTGTGTTCGATTTCCTGCCGTATGATTTGCTGCTCGATTATCTTTAAGGTTAAATGGTCTGGCTTGAGTCTTATTTCCTCTGTGCTATACTCGCTTTTGTTATTATTTTGAATGTTTATGAAAAAGACGTTAGGTTTCATTCTCTTGACGGTTGTCATTGCTGGAGGTGGTTGTTTTGGAAAAAAGGCTGAAGAAACAGCCTCTGATGAGACTGTGGAAATTGATCGGGATGCGATTTTGTTTGATGCACGCGAGAACGGACTCATTATGACATCGGACGAAGTGATAGCTATGTCAAGTATCGAACCAGTCATGGCTGCTGGCGCGACAAACCAGACAAATGTGGAGACCTATCTTGAGGTAGATAAGAAGGGCTGGTCATCGGCGGCATTAGCTGACGTCACTGGTGGAGAGTCGTACGGCCTGGCACATGCTTCATTTGAAAATGGAATTTATACTGTGGTGGCTGACCTTGGAAATCTCACTAAGCCCTCAGAAAATTTTTCGTACCAAGGTTGGCTTGTAAAACGTGGCGAGGCGATGATGATCGTGAACGCAGGCACAGCCGTGAAAACAGAGACGGGTTATGTACTTGTGTTTACATCTTCAGAGAATCTTTCTGAGTTAACCTTTTTTGTCTTGACTCTTGAACGAACAGACGGACTCTCAACAGCAGAGGAACATATTCTCGAAGGCAGCTTTCGTTAATCGATTATGTCGGTCACATAGATCATGAGCCGACTACCGTCTTTAAGCTCCACAATTGATGGATCTTTTACCAGTGCATGATCACCATCAGGCGAAAGTCGCACATCATCATCCGGGTACCAGTCGTACCCATTTTTTGTTGACCAGGATTTTATTTCCCCAGACGCTGTCGACACAAAAAGGTGAAACTGATCTTCTATCCAGATGCCGTTAGCTGGAGTGACTGACTCGTCGTCCATTGGGAAACTTGTTTTTGCGTATACGATAAAAGTGATTCCATCGTCACTCGTGAGATGCCATAGTGCCGAGGATCCTTCCTCGGAGACCGCGTACATATGCCAGGTCTCGCCAATTTTGAACGTCGTGGAATTGAGAGCTTCGTATCCTGGCGGAACAAAGATAGGTCCTTTGTATTCAAAATTCAATCCGTCCTGACTTTCCGCATAGTGAACGCCTTCCACAAAATCGATGGCGTGTGCCGTGTAGAAAAGTCGAAACGTACCGTCTTCGAGTTTGACGATGTCGGCGTAGTGCGGTGAGGAATACGATTCACCACCTGTGACCGTGAGATATTTATAGATCCAGGTTTTTCCTTCGTCCTGTGAGATCGCGACAGCAGTACGATCCAATCTGTCTCCCACGATCCATCCAGTGTAGTAGACGAAAACGCGTCCTTCATTGTCAACCACAGCATCTGGAAGATGTGCCTGATCCGATATCCAACCATCTGTCGAGGTAAACGTGAGACCATCCTTTGAAACAGCGAGCGCGAGAGTTGAATTCAGCGGACGCTCATCTTCAGGATCCAGGATGCTCATGCCAGCATCGATGGGTTGAAAGTCACTCGTTGCGTACGGATCGTTGTTTTGTGGAAATAAAGAACAGCCAGGGAGGAACAGGCTTGAGCTAAGAATGAAAAGGATGATGTATTTCATAGGTTTCTGGTAGACTATCACAGTATGAAACGGTTATGGATAATTTTCAATACACTTGTTTTTTTGTCTCCGTCCTTCGCTCAAGCACAGACGGCTGATTTTTTGGATCCAGTCGTCGATGGATTTAAATCCTCGCTCATCTGTACTGGTTGGGACGATGGTGGCTGTCGTTCGATGTTTTTGATCGCAGGGAAAAACTTTTTGAATAGCAATGGAAGTCCTGGAGTGAAGGTCGGTAACGAGTGGGCCGATGTTCTGCGAGCTACGAGTACGCTCATTGTTGCCATTGCATCTGAGGCGTCATTGGAAAAGGCGCCGATCGTTTCCGTTGACACCACAGTCAATACACCAAGCCTTGTAAGTACAGACGAAGTGTTAGACGCCATGTTTGAAGATTCTGTACAGGTTGCATTAAACGCGATTGAGCAAACTGACGATGGGACGCGTTACATTTCCGCTGGTCCAAAATATAACGATGTGCCGCGTATCTATTACCGTGATTCCTACTGGACTGCTGGGATGATTCTCATGATTGAACCCTACGTGGTGCGTGACCAGATCTTGCTGCTTGCTCAAGGGATTCAAGCAAATGGAAGTGTGCCGAGCGCAACGCCTGTGGATCCAGATGGGTATCGTTTGGATTTATGGGACGATCATTTTGATTCTGGCCCATATTTCGACATGCTCGTGTACGACTACGTCCGCTTCACAGGCGACACATCAATTTTGAGCGAGCGAGTAAACGGACGGACGATTTTTACAGCCATGGAGGACGTTCTTAGTTACTTATCCACACGCGACACTGACGGTGATTTATTACCTGAAAAACCAGCAAATTCGTTGCAAGACTGGCTTGATAGCATCCCTCGCAGTGGGGAGGTATTGTCAAATCAGGTGTTGTACTACCGCGCGTTGCGTAACCTTGTAGAAATTTCTGAGCTCATGGACAAGCCGTCGCATGCACTGGCATTTCATCGACAATCACTTCTGCTGCGATTTCAGATCAATGGGATTTTTTGGAATGAAGAAGACGGAATGTACTTTGAAAGTTGTCATGCAGGAGTTTGTGTGGAACGTGTAACAAACGAGTTCGCGCTCGCGATTCTCTACGAAGTCGTCTGGCCACAGAATCGTGATCGATTATTTGAAAGCCTTCTCAGACTCGAGTCCGTGCGCAATGATGAGATTCCGTTTGGCGACTGGGGCGTCTTAAACGCCTGGCCGCTCTACGACGGATTCACTCCCTACGATTATCAAAACGGAACCGACTGGCCGTATCTGGACGGTGTCAATGCTGGCGCGCGCCTCAAGTACAACAATGACGATTGGCATTATCCACTCACACGCTGGTGGAGCTTCAACGAGGAACAGGGAAGCGGTCGTGTGCTTCCCGAGTACGTGTCGCCAGTGGATGAGGATGGAGGGAACGAGCAAGCCTGGAGCGTGAATCCCGCCGTGAGCTTTGTCCGTTATGGCCTGGGAGTTGATCCAGACCTCGACGGAGCGTACACGACAAAACATTCACCCAATGGTGAAGTGCTTCTTGAGAACGTCCTCGTACGTGGTCATCGGATATCTGTGAACGCACAATAAAAAATCCACAGCCCTAGGCTGCGGATTTTTTGGCTTTTGTGAGACGGATGGCTTTTTGTCTTCGGTTGCCAGCAAGCTGGATTTTTCGATCAAGCTTCCAAGCTGTGCGAACTTGTTTTCGTTTTCCAGGCATAGTGCCATGAGGATAACGTCTTCGCGTGAATTCGTCAATTCTTGTAGAATAGATGTGAACTATGACCAGCGTTCTTGCACAGCAGGTGAGTTTACTTCAGGCGATCAGTCCTGGGATTATTTTATTTACAGCGACGCTTGTGTTGTTTGCCTCCGCGATCACTTTATCTTTTCTTATTGGATCAAAGCCATCCGTTGTAAAGCCGCTGACAGGCGTTTTGATGATCATCTTATTTTTGTTGCTTGGAACAGTTGCGATTGAGTTTTCAAATGCCGCCACACCGTCCTACACGTTTGGTGAATTCGCTTCACTTTCAGAAGCGCTCTCCACACATCGTTGGTTACTTTTTCAACTTCCAATCCTGCTTGTTCTTACGACCCTCATGATCTTGAACGTTTATGGCGAGAAAATTGCCGACCGCAACGCAACAGCGTATCGTGTTGCTGTTACGATTTCGATCGCCATCAGTTTTGCAGCGCTACTTTCGATCGCTTTTGAATCAATGATTTAGTATGTTTCATTTTTTTAGAAATCGCATCCATGAATCGCTCGCCCTCTCCGCACTTTTTGCTGGTTCGGTTGCGCTTCACGTTGCCTGGATTGACAACCTCCTCATCACGCGCAGCGTTTTCATCCGGGAGTTCATCACGCTCAATCCTGACATAGGTCCTATTAGCGGTCTCTACGTCGATACACTCGGAGCCTTCTTTGTGAGCTTCCTCCTCGCCGCCTTTTTCTGGCGCGGCCGCGACGTCTCCCACTGGCGCGACCGCGTTTTCTGGTTCTTCGTGACGTCGATCGTCGTCTTCCTGCTCATGACTCTGCCATTTGTGTACGGCTTCGCCGTGAGTTGAGCAAAACCTTATTCCATCGTAGACTTGGCAATAGCTAAGTCTTTTTTATTTTGTGTATGGATATCAAGATTTACAAGGGGGATTTAACGCAGGAGAAAGCCGATCTGTTGGTTGTCGGTCATTTTTCAGATGCTAAATCGTTTGAAGGATCTTCGGCTGTTTTGGATAAGGTCATGGACGGGAGACTCATGAAGCTCATCAGAGAAGATGGATTCAAGGCAAAACTCGCCTCCACGTTTCTCACGCACACAAACGGTGAGATCCCAGCCAAACGGATTCTTGTTGTCGGACTTGGAAAAAAAGAAAACGTGGATCTTGAGGCTGTGCGCCAGACAGCGGCGGTGGCTGTGAATGTGGCAAAGGAGTGCGGAGCCAAAACGATCGTGTCAGAGCTTCACGTACATGGAGAGCTGAAGGCGAGCGACTGCGCGCAGGTGATGGTAGAAGGTGCGCTTCTGGCAGATTACACCTACACCAAGTACAAAAAGCCAACGCACAAATCTCCAAAATTTTTTGCGATCGTCGTGAGCGACGGTAAGATTTTGCGATCGGCTGAAAAGGGATTGGCATTGGGCGAACTCGCTGCTCGAGGCACGGTGTTTGCACGTGATCTTGTCAACACACCAGCGCACGACATGCATCCAGAGACGCTCGTGGATGTAGCGAAGTCGATCGCAAAGGGAAAGTCATCTATTCGTGTTCGTGTGTTTGATCGTGAGGCTCTCAAACGCATGGGTGCTGGTGGACTATTAGGTGTCGCGCAAGGATCAGATCGTCCGCCCTATCTTGTCCACATGACCTACAAACCAAAGAAGCCTACCAGGAAGTCAATCGCGCTTGTGGGTAAAGCTGTGACGTTCGATTCTGGTGGGCTTTCATTAAAGCCTGCGGATTTCATGATGACTATGAAGTGCGACATGGCAGGTGCGGCTGCGGTGCTGGGAACTTTTTCTGTGATCGCTGAGCTTGCTCCGACAGTCGAGGTTCACGGGATCTTTGGTGCAGTTGAGAACATGCCCTCAGGCAGCGCGATTCGTCCAGGTGATGTCCTCACGGCCATGAATAAGAAGACAATGGAAGTTTTGAATACAGATGCAGAAGGACGTCTCACACTTGCTGACACGCTTTTCTACGCAGCGAAGTTGAAGCCTTTGTTCATCGTGGATTTGGCGACGCTCACAGGAGCCTGTGTGGTCGCGCTTGGTGAGGAGATCACAGGAGTCATGTCAAACGATGATAAGGTCGCGGCACGGGTTCTCGATGCTGCTGCGGCTGCTGGAGAAAAAATGTGGCGTCTACCCTTGGAGAAAAGTTATAAAAAAGTCATCAAGTCACAGATCGCTGATTTGCAAAACATCGGTAACAAATGGGGAGGCGCTCTGACCGCTGGATTGTTCCTCGAGGAGTTTGTCGACAAGACACCGTGGGCGCACCTGGACATTGCAGGTCCAGCATTTGCTGAGCGCGAGATCGATCCGTACACACACAAAGGGGCGACAGGGCACGGAGTGAG
>CAYHRJ010000010.1:19989-28715 GCA_964359095.1 uncultured Gammaproteobacteria bacterium
TCACAAAATAAAATCCCCCTTCGCTCAGGAGAGCTACGGAGGGACAAGTCCGGCGGACGCTATTCCGCCGGAAAGAGTTCGACCTGTGGGGAAACCCATGGGTCATTTTCGTTGACGCATGCGCAGATGGATCTGCATTCGCGTGCTGAGAGGAAGTAGGCTCGGTCTGTGCGTGGTGGGGCACACCAGCATTCTTTAGGATTGAGTTCCTCGATGATCCTCACGCGCGTGAGTCCTTCGCTGGCTGCTTGCATGAGGATCGTGGCTGCGACCTCGCGGCTGGTATCAGCCGTGTCCATCTGAGCAGGCTCGTCCTCCTGAGCAGGAGCGTTCGCGGTCTGCGTGCGTATGGTGACGTGACGGTGCTTGATCGGTTCCTGAATCGGTTGAACGATTGCCTCGTGTGCAAGCTCACGCGCGAGGATCAGCAGTCCTCCACAGCCCGCAACGAGGACGATGCTTACAGCGATCGCGACACCATGCCAGCCAATGGACGCCACAGTGAACCTCAAGAACAGCGGCAAAGTTAGCATAGATTATGGTTCGTGTCACTTCTATGCGTCCTCAAGGCAATTTTGCAGCATTGACTGGTCGAAACATAAAATAAAATCCCCGAACCGTAGTCCGGGGCGTTGCGTTTTGTGCGGTGATGGTATCTCGATTGCGGAGCGCGCGGTGCCCGGCTTCACCAGTTCAATCGCAGTCTTCGTACATAGCCTGAGAATGGCACCCGGTGTTCATCAGGACTCTTGCGCGACAGAGGTACTTTTCCACATCGTCTTCAGTCGCATCGTTGCAGTCGTCAGTAGAGAGTTCAATACTGCCACCGCCCTCCTTGCAGTCCTCTACAGCTTGGTTGTAATGCTCGCAAGCGTAACGAGCCGAACAGCTGAATACCAGCAGTAAGATGAAGATCATGGAAGATTTCCAAGGTTAGGATAGATAAAAACATGTGCCAAGGCTAGGCCTTGCCCAGCGTTGTTCCTCCTTGTGTCCATTCAACTGGACACAGCTCGCCGGTTTGTAGAGCCTTGAGCACGCGCAAGGTCTCCGTGACACTTCTTCCAACTCCCAAATCATGATAGAGCGCGTAACGCAGAATGCCGTCTGGATCGATGATGAACGTGCCGCGCAGAGCAATCCCTTTTTCCTCGAGCAGCACGCCGTAGTCCGAGCTCGTGGTGCGGTTCATGTCAGAGAAGAGCGGGTAGTTGAGATCACCGAGTTCCTTGAGCCAAGCTTTGTGCGAGTGGATGGAATCAGTGGAACCTCCGAGCACTTCGGCGTTGAGCGTCTTGAACTCGTCGAACCGTTTTGAGAAGCCCGTGATCTCTGTTGGACAGACGAACGTGAAGTCTAGAGGATAGAAAAATAACACCAGCCACTTGCCCTTGTAGTCAGCTGACTTTGCGTTTGAAAATGCGCCGCCTGCCACAACAGTCTCTAGATCAAAATGTGGAGCAGGTTTTCCAACACGAGCGATTTGAGGAGCGTGGTTGTCCATAGGATGTAAGAATAGTGAATGATGAGTTATCATGGTATCCGAGGAAAGCTTATGACACAACACCGATCGACTCTACTGATCCTTTTGGCCGCTGTTTTGGTGAGTGGCGTTTTTTATCTTGAGTATCGTTATCACCGCACAGCGGTTTCTGTGTCGCAAGAATCTTCACCGGTCATCATTCAGGGTGGTGTGTTGAAGGATGGAATTCCCGCCATTACGGATCCTGTCTTTGAGTCAGTCGCTGCGGCGGATGTCTATCTCGAAAATGACGGACGAGGGATCGTTGTGGAGGAGAATGGCTACGCGCGATTTTATCCCTATCAGATTCTCGTCTGGCACGAAGTTGTGAACGATACGTTTCGCGGCGACGAGATTCTCGTGACGTACTGTCCACTCACGTTTTCGTCGGCTGTCTATGATCGGACGCTCGGTGACGAGATCCTCTCGTTCGGAATTTCTGGAAAGCTCATGGACAGCAACACGTTGCTCTACGACACAAAGACCGAATCTCTGTGGAGTCAGCTCAAAGGGGAGAGCGTCGAGGGTGAGCTCGAGGGCTTGAGTCTCACGCGTCTGTCAAGCGAAACAACGACGTGGTCCAGATTCAAAACAGACTATCCGTACGGTGATGTGCTCTCTGCAGAAACAGGAGCAGATCGAGATTACACACAGGACCCTTATGACCGAGAAGGCTATTATGACTCTGCGGCCGTGTGGTTTGTCCTCTCGCATGAGGACGTTCGACTTCCAGCCAAGACGATTGTTCAGGGGTACGAGAAGGACGGAGTCGTCATCGCCTATCCAGCAGACTACGTGCAAGAGCAAGACGACGATCGTATTCTCAGATCCGCCTACTGGTTTGCCTGGGCATCTGCGTATCCTGGTACTAAAATATGGCAAAGGTTATAGGGTTTAGGTAGTAGATTGTAGTCCGGATTTCGGATTGCAGCTTCTACAACCTAATACCTACTCCCTAATACCTATAACCTTTTTCTATGCCAACCCTCTACGTCATTGGGACACCAATTGGAAATCTTTCAGATCTGAGTGAGCGCGCGAAAACGACGCTTGCTTCTGTTGATGTGATTTTGTGCGAAGACACACGCGTGTCGGCAAAGCTCTTGAACGCGTTTGAGATTCATGTTCCAACACTGTCGTATCATCAGCATTCAGGTGCGTTCAAGACTGATAAGATCATCGCACTCCTGGAAGGTGACAAGAATTTAGCACTCGTGACGGACGCTGGCACTCCAGGTATTTCTGATCCAGGTGGAAAGCTCATCGAGGATCTCATTGCTCATTTTGGTGAGAGGCTCATCGTGACACCGATCCCAGGACCTTGCGCCATCGTTGCAGCTCTCTCGATTGCCGGCGTTCCTGCTGATGAGTTTGTCTTTCTCGGTTTTCCTCCACACAAGCGAGGACGGCGATCTTTTTTTGAACGCATTCATTTGATGCACTCAACCGTTGTGTTTTACGAGAGCACACACAGAATTCTGAAATCACTTGGTGAACTCGGGGAGAGAATGCCCGAGCGCAAACTGGTCGTCTGTCGCGAACTGACAAAAATGTTTGAAACAATCTATCGTGGCACACCAGCAGAAGTGACAGCAAAGTTAGAATCCAGTAGCATCAAGGGAGAATTTGTGATCGTTGTCTCGCCGATATGAACCGTTACTACATCACCACTACATTGCCGTACGTGAACGCAAAGCCGCATATTGGTTTTGCGCTTGAGATTGTCCAGGCGGACGTGTTGGCTCGCTCCAAGCGTGCCAAAGGTTGCGAGGTGATCTTTAACACAGGGACGGACGAACATGGACAGAAGATTTACGAGCGCGCCATGGCGGAGAAAAAAGATCCGCAAGCGTATTGCGATGAGTACGCCGCGAGGTTTGATGCATTGAAGTCAGCGCTCAATCTCACCTACACACACTTTATTCGCACGAGCGATCCAGCTCACAAAAAAGCTGCGCAGGAGTTTTGGACGCGCTGTGAAAAGCAAGGCGACATTTACAAGAGTCGCTACCAGGTGAAGTACTGCGTGGGGTGTGAACTTGAGAAGACAGAATCTGAGCTTGTGGACGAACACTGTCCTCATCATCCAAACATGGAGCTCGAACTGCGCGATGAGGAAAACTATTTTTTTCGTTGGTCGAGGTATCAACAAAAACTCCTTACGCTCTACGCTGAGCGACCAGATTTTGTTGTCCCTGAACATCGTCTCAAAGAGATCCGTACCTTTGTCGAAGGTGGACTCAACGACTTCAGCATCTCACGACTCCGCGAAAAAATGCCTTGGGGTGTGGCTGTGTCAGGCGATGAGGATCATGTAATGTATGTCTGGTTCGATGCACTTGTGAATTATATTTCCACGTTGGGTTGGCCAGATGAGAACGGCGAGTTTGTATTTTGGCCTGGCGTGCAAGTCGCAGGAAAAGATAATCTTCGCCAGCAGTGCGCTATGTGGCAGGCGATGCTGATGTCTGCCGGCGTTGCGCCGTCCAAGCAAATTTTTATCCATGGCTTCATCACCTCTGGTGGGCAGAAGATGAGCAAGAGTCTGGGGAATGTTGTAGATCCATTCGAGGAAGTGAAGGAGTACGGCACTGATGCGCTGCGTTATTTTTTGCTGCGTGAAATTCCATCCAGTGAGGACGGCGACTTTTCGCGAGCACGCATGGAAGAGCGTTATGCCGAGCTTGCCAATCAGCTTGGTAATCTTGTGAGTCGTGTTGCCGCGATGGCGCAAAAATATTTCGAAGGGGAGCTTGATGATGTGTCTCTTGATTGGACGGCTCGCGAGTTGGTGCTTGCTACGTCGATGGATCATTACGATTTCAAAGCGTATCTCGACCAGGTTTTCGCTGTTGTCGCAGAAGCCAACGATCTCGTCGACAAAAAATCCCCGTTCAAGTTGGTGAAGGAAGATGAAGCTGCGGCCAAAGCTGTCCTTTCACAGTTAGCCGAGATGATCCGCTTCGTCGGCCGCGCACTTGCTCCCGTTCTTCCACAAACCAGCGAGGAAATCCTGCACCGTTATGGTAAAGTAGTCCTCACAGGTGACTCTTTGTTCCCGCGTAGAGATTGAGTGCCTTCCTACAACCTACTCCCTAAAACCTATCACCTTCCTCTGTGGGCTTCATCGACATTATTCTTCTCGTGATCGTCGGCGCGTTCGTCTTCTTCGGTTTGTTCTTCGGACTCGTGCACACGATCGGATCACTCATTGGCACGATCCTGGGAATCCTCGTCGCCAGTCACTTCGTGGAGCCAACGTTTGATGCGTTCGGATTCATCTTGGGCGGCGGCAGTGCAGCGCGGATTATCATTTTCATCATCTTGTTCCTGGTCGTCTCGCGTTTGTTCGGCGTGATCCTTTGGTTCGTTGAAAAAATATTCGGTTTTTTTTCAATCATTCCTTTTGCTGGCACGATCAATCGGTTACTAGGGGCAGCTCTCGGTCTCATCGAAGGCATCGTCGTCGTCGGCGTGGTGATTTTTTATTCTATGCAAGTTCTCCCAGAGGACACACTGCTTGCTGCGCTTGAGTCTTCTGTCGTCGCCGACTTTCTTCTGGCAACCGTGAGTGCGTTGCAGATTTTATTCCCTGAAGCTCTTCGTGCAAACACCTAGCAAAGGTATTAGGTAGTAGGTTTTAGGTGGTAGTTCGAAGTACGAATTTCGACTTCCTACCTACAACCTAAAACCTACACCCTACAACCTCCATGAAATTCATCGACTCCCATTGCCACGTTCATTTCCGCGCCTACGACGCTGATATGGACGAGGTTATTCAAAAAACCCTGGACGCAGGTGTTTTTATGATCACGGTTGGAACACAGAAAGATACTTCTGCCATGGGACTTCAAGTGGCAGAGCGCTACGACGGCGTGTGGGCGACGGTCGGACTGCATCCAAATCATCTGACAAAGCAAGAATTTTTCGATGAAGACGAACTGGATTCTGTGAAGACGCGTGAGGAAACATTTGACATGGATTATTATCGCGCGCTTGCCAAGCATCCCAAGTGCGTTGCGATTGGTGAGTGCGGACTTGATTATTATCGGATTCCTGAGGGAGCGAATCATGACCAGATTAAGGAAAAACAGCGCGCAACTGTGCGAGCGCATTTTGATCTTGCAACTGAGATGAACCTCCCAGTGTCGATTCACTGTCGCGATGCGTACGATGCACAAGCTGAGATTATCCGTGAGTACACAGAGGCTGGGAAACTTGCACGACGTGGCGTGATTCACTGCTTCACTGGCACAGAATCTGATGCGCGCGCATTTATCGATTTAGGATTTCTGATTTCATTCAGTGGGATCGTTACGTTTGGAAAAAATTTGCAGGAGGTCGCTCGTGCTCTGCCGCTTGAGAAACTCCTCATCGAAACCGACGCGCCGTATCTCAGTCCAGCTCCCGATCGCGGCAGACGCAACGAACCATGGCGTGTGAAGTACGTGGCTGAGAAGATCGCGGAGCTGAAAGGGGTGAGTGTCGAGGAAGTCGCACAAGCGACGACGGATAGTGCAAAGACTCTTTTTCGCTTGTTCCGCGGAGGCTAAGCCCCCGCGCCGCGGGGGCTTAGCCTCCGTTTCTCCGGCTTTCTCCTACTCCCTAAAACCCCTCGGCCGGCTCGCCCGTAGGGCTACGCCCGAGGGTGTCCGTCCTATGGGCGAGGCTACTCCCTCCCAAAAATAATAGCGCCCAGAGATTGGGCGCTTTGCGTTTGAGCTAGGTCGTGGCTCCGTTGCCTTCGGTCTTGGCCTTCCTGCTGCGAGGCTTGCGCGCACGCTGGGGAAGCCTGATATTCCCGTCGGTGGCGGGCTTTTCGGTTCCTGCCTCGGCGGCACTTACCGGTGCGCCCAGGCTCCCGCCGTCGCCAAGGCTATGGCGGACAAGAAAGCTTTGTGGGGCTACCTCTTTTTCCTCCGGAGGCTTGGGCGGCGGCAGTTCGAGTCCTTGCGAGCGCGCGAGCTCCATGAGCAGGTCGCGGCGGGATTCCTTCAGCACCCAGCAGTTCCAGTCCCAGGTGACGAGTCCGAGGTTTGCGACCGTCGTGGATGTGAGCATCCAGGCGGCGAGCGGACACTCGTCCTTGTTCTGGTTCATGGCGTCACGCAGAGCCTCTGGGGTTTTCACGCCCCTCAGGATTTCCGCGAGCATAGGTTTCTTCTCGGTCTCGGTGCCAGCTGCACCCAGCGCGTGGATGATGTCTCGCCTCGCTTCGTTGACCTGCTCACGCACCCGCTCGCGCAGGAGACGCCCCATGCCCTGAAGCGTGATCCTGCCCACGTCTTCCGTGGTGCCAGGAGTGAGCCATCCGTTGCCGATCATGTAGTCGATCGGCGGATTCATGATGGCGCGCCCGACGAGCGCTCCACCGGAACCGGGATGCACGTCGTACAGACTCGCTCCCAGAAGTGCCAAGGCATCCACCTTGGCCTCTCCCAAGTCGAGCTCCTTCATGTCGAGGGACTTCACCTCGCCTGGCAGTCCCCAGACGGTGAGGATGACCTTGTTCCACATTTCCTCGACGAGGAAGAGTTGGTTTTCTGCCACCTCTCCCTTGAAGATGATCAGGCCACTCTTCTTGCCGAGCTCAGCGATCTTGCCGCCCAGACGCGCGACGATCGTGTAGGCCCACTTGTCCTTGTCGATCTTTTCGCCCGGGCTAGGCTTGTAGACTGGGCTGAGGCCCAGCATGGACTTGGCTCCCTGCGGCTGGAGTTCGAGATACTCGATCGCACGACCGATCGAATTCACGATGGGCATCACCTGTTGCCAGGCGTTGTTCGGATTCTGTGCGACCATGCGTGCTACCACGGTATTCCACCGTCCGATGGTTTCCACACGGGCAAGCCCGAGAGGAACAGCACGGACGCGTCCGTTCTCGATTCCGGTGTACGGGTCGAAGTCACGAATGAAGATGCACAGCATCGGTTCACCCGCGCGCATGGCTCCGGTCATCTCGTCGATCACAACGTACTCGATCAGGGACCCGAGTCCATTGGTGGTGCGCAGGGGCCGCACTTCGCAAGAGATGCGCTCGGTGAGCTTCTGCGGGTCAGGCAAGGAAACCTTTCCCGAGATCACCAAGTCGTGATCTGCCACGCACTTGAATTCGGGCTCTCCACTTTCGTTGAAGATGCTTTCACCTTGTGCATTCGTTTCCTTTTCGAGCGTCCATCCCACACGCTGGCTTTCGCCACCGAAGGAGACGTGTGCGACGAAGGGAACTCCGACGACGGCCTCACCCAGTGCGTTCACGCTCCAGATGGTGCGCTCCTCGATGAAGGACCTGCGCTCGGCGAAGGTCATCTTCTTTCCGCCCTTCACGCGTTCGTTCATCATGTTGGCGGCCAGGCGGATTAGATCCGCGTAGATGGCGGCAAGCGCCGGCACGCGCTCGGGAAGGACGAGGCTGGTCGAAGACCCTGAGCCTGTCGAATGGGTCGAATGGGTTTGTTGAGTCATTGCTGACTTCTCCTTGGGGTTGAGAGACACTGGCTGTGAATTGCCAGGGACGAACACTATCAGCCAAAACTTAAAATGTCAATGAATCGATAATTCAGTTGATGATCGATGACATTTTTCAATAAAAGCGCTACTTTTCTCGTTATTCCTGCTTGACAAAAATGGTCGATTGGCTTAGTCTCTGACTCTGGAGGATTCATGAACAAGACAGAAGCCTGGACTGCTCTTTTCAGCAAGGAGCCCAAGGCAGGAGTGGATTTCGAAGATGTTCTGTTGGCCATCGCTGGCGATACGGAGCCAGATGCCGACATCGATGCGGCGCTCGATGATTCGACACGTGATAGGGAGCAAAGCTTCCTCTCGGATCCAAACGCGTTCATTCAGGCGAACTCGTCTGATCCTCGAATGCCTCACTGGAAGCGATTGGTTCCTACTGCTGCGGCTGCGCAGCAGAAGCCTGCCAAGACAAAGTCAGTCGCTGCGACCACGCCGAACCCGGCACCAGCGGCTGTACCTGCGGCCGTCACTCTGCCAGCTCGCAAGACTGGCGTGAGTCCCAATGCCCTGGCAGCAGCTGCACGAGCAGCGGCCGCAGTGCCAGTCAGGCCAACGCTGCCGCGGTTGGGAAATGCTCCGGCGCCGACACCCTCACCAGCACCAGCGCCAGCCCAGGCTCAACCTCAGCCAGCGCCAGCCCAGGCTCAACCTCAGCCAGCGCCAGCCCAGGCTCAACCTCAGC
>CAYHRJ010000011.1:0-28087 GCA_964359095.1 uncultured Gammaproteobacteria bacterium
TGCGCACGTCGACTGTCCGGGCCACGCCGACTACATTAAAAACATGATCACCGGTGCCGCCCAGATGGACGGAGCCATTTTGGTCGTGTCAGCCGCAGACGGTCCAATGCCACAGACTCGTGAGCACATTCTGCTCGCTCGTCAGGTTGGTGTGCCAGCCATCGTTGTGTTTTTGAACAAGGTGGATCAAGTGGACGATCCAGAACTCATAGATTTGGTTGAGGAAGAAGTCCGAGATCTTTTGAAGAAGTACGAATATCCAGGCGACGAGGTCCCTGTCATTCGTGGTTCTGCTCTGAAGGCGCTTGAGAATCCAACAGACGAAGTAGCCACCAAGTGCATCATGGATCTCATAAACGCGCTGGATACCTACATCCCAGAACCTGTTCGTCAAACCGACAAGCCATTCTTGATGCCAATCGAAGACGTCTTTTCAATCGAAGGTCGCGGAACAGTTGTGACGGGTCGCATTGAGCGCGGTATCTGCAAGATTGGCGATGAACTGCAGATCGTCGGTATGCGCGATGAACCACAGAAGACGGTTGTGACAGGTATTGAAATGTTCAACAAGCAATTAACAGAAGGTCGTGCAGGTGACAACGCAGGAGTTCTCTTGCGTGGAACGAAGAAAGAAGAAGTTGAACGCGGAATGGTGCTTGCGGCTCCTGGTTCTATTAAACCTCACACTGTTATTCAGGCCGAGGTGTATGCTCTCACAAAAGAGGAAGGCGGACGCCACAAGCCATTCTTCAAAGGCTACAAGCCACAGTTTTATATTCGAACCACGGACGTAACAGGTGAGGTCACATTGCCAGAGGGAACAGAAATGGTCATGCCAGGCGATACGGTCAATCTTACGATTACTCTCATCCAGCCCGTTGCGATTGAAGAAAAGATGTCTTTCGCGATCCGCGAGGGAGGTCATACTGTTGGAGCCGGTGTGGTGACGAAAATTATCCAATAACCCCATGAGGAGCTTCGGCGAAAGTCGAGGCTCCTTATTCGTTCCTTTTTGAACCTTGTGACCGATTCAACCAAACAACCAGAAGAGAAAGGACGCATCCGAATTAAAATTCGAGCGTACGATCACAAGATCATCGATTCTGCTACGCAGACCATCATGAAGACGGCTGAACGATCAGGCGCCACAGTGATTGGACCGGTCCCACTTCCCACCGAGAAGCGGAAGTACACCGTGAACCGTTCCACGTTCGTCCATAAGGACTCACGTGACCAGTACGAAATGCGCGTCCACAAGCGCATCATCGATATCACGGATCCAACCGAGAAGACGATTGACGCCTTAATGAGTCTCAATCTTCCAGCTGGTGTGGATGTTGAAATAAAGACTTAGTGATTCTCGAACAAGGAAGAGAGATCTCGGGCATTACAGCAGCCTCTTGGAGAAAACCTTCCTTCTGCTTTGGCAGTCACTGTACGGAGATTCGTATTATCACAATCCTTAATTCCCTCAATTTCGCCGCAGGTCGTTGCCCGCGGAACGGGCTTTGTCCCGCAAGCGTGCCGTTGGCCGTTTTCGATCATGAGGCTAGAAGCCAGAAAGGAATCACTGATTCTGTTCTGACTTCTAGCTTTTCTGCTTCAGCCAAAGGCTGATCCGCCTTTGGCGGAAGAAAAAGAATCATGCTATGTCATTCATCATTGGACGAAAAATTGAAATGACTCAGAAGTTTAAGGATGACGGAACCGTTGTTCCCGTGACCTTGATTCAGGCTGAACCAAACGTCATCACACAAGTGAAGACAATTGAGTCTGACGGATACAATGCTGTCCAGGTTGGAACGGAAGTCGAATCAAAACTCACAAAGCCAGAAACCGGACATCTGAAAGACCTTCCTCTTACATCTCTCACACGAGAGTTTCGTGGTGAACCTGGTGAAATGAAGCGTGGGGACAAAATTACAGTCGAGGCTTTTGTTCCTGGAGCACATGTTGACGTGGTAGGAATTTCCAAAGGGCGTGGTTTTGCCGGTGTCATGAAGCGACACCTGTTTCACGGAAAGAAGGCCACCCACGGAACGAAAGATCAAGAGCGCATGCCAGGTTCTATTGCCTCACAACGACAAGGAAAGGTCATTAAGGGTCAACGTATGGCTGGCCACATGGGAACCGATCGCGTGACCGTGAAGAACTTGGAGGTGATTTCTGTTGACGCACGCACAAACGTGATCGCACTGAAAGGAGCCATTCCTGGAGCGCGCGGCGGACTCGTTATGATTAAAACCAGAGCTTCTGGCAACACGGTATGGCAAGTGTAGAGCTATATTCAGCACAAGGGGAAGCAAAAGGAACCATCACATTGGAAGACCGTCTGTTTGGTGTTGTAGTAAATCCTGCTCTTGTTCATCAAGCTGTGGTGACACAAGAAGCTAACAGTCGTGCATCGATTGCTCACACCAAGACTCGTGCAGATGTTCGAGGAACCACGAAGAAACCCTGGAAGCAAAAAGGGACAGGACGTGCTCGTCACGGATCTCGTCGTTCACCTATTTGGATCGGTGGAGGTATTACTTTTGGACCTCGCAGTGAACGTAATTTTAATTTGAAAATGAACAAGCAAGCACGTCAGAAGGCGCTTGCCATGGTGCTCAGTGATAAGGTCGCAAACGGAAAATTGGTGGCGATTGAAGGCATCTTGATAGAAGAAGGCAAAACCAAAACACTCACAAATCTTCTCAAGAAGTTGCCGCTCACTGGACGCAAAACACTTGTCGTTTCTGAACCTGAGAATAAGAGTGTGGCTCTTGCAGCCCGAAATGTGCGTGGCGTTGAAACGCTTCCAGCAAATGCGCTGAATGTCGTGGACTTGCTTCGCGTAGATCAGGTGATTCTTACGGTTCCAGCGGTTCATTTGATCACGAGTCTTTTTAAGAGAGCTTGATATGGGAATTTTCGACCGATTCAAAAAAACGCAACACGAACCAGAAGCCTCTCAAGAGAAGAAGGCGATGCTTGTAACAAAAGCGGTTGAGGGTTCGGTTTCCATGCAAAAGCGAGCAACATCAGATGTGATTGTGCGACCACTCGTGACAGAGAAGTCAGCGATTCTATCAAGTGTCAACACGTATATTTTTGTGGTCACAAAAAACGCTAACCGCATCGCCGTCCGCTCCGCGATCAAACAAATGTACGGGATCACACCTGTGCGCGTAAATATCCAAAATGTTTCTGGAAAGTGGGTGCGCTTTGGACGCTCACAAGGAAAGCGTTCAGATTGGAAAAAGGCACTCGTGACCCTGCCAAAAGGGAAAACGATTAACGTGTACGAAGGAGTTTAGAGTATGGGAGTTAAACACTACAAACCAACAACAAATGCACGACGCATTTCAAGCGTGGATGATTTTTCTGATGTCACAAAATTTTCTCCAGAAAAGAAGTTGACACTCAAGAAGAAAAAGTTTGCTGGTCGCACGAATGGAAAAATTACCGTTCGACATCAGGGTGGTGGCGCGCGACAACGCATTCGCATCATTGATTTTCGTCGAGAGAAGTTTGAAGTTCCTGCTCGTGTTGCGGCGATTGAGTACGATCCAAATCGTGGTGCGCGTTTAGCTCTTCTGCATTATGCGGACGGTGAAAAACGCTACATCGTGGCTCCTCTTGGCTTGCATGTTGACGCAACAGTCCTCTCCTCGCTGAAAAAAGGCGACATCCAAATTGGGAATCGTTTCCAGCTGCAACACGTCCCCGTAGGCATGCAGGTCTATGACATTGAACTGAAGCCAGGCAAGGGTGGACAGATGGTTCGTGGAGCTGGAACAACCGCTCAACTAATGGCCGTAGAAGGTGCTTACGCAACAGTGCGTCTTCCATCAGGTGAAGTGCGTATGGTTGCCAAGGAGTGCATGGCGACGCTCGGTCAGTCGTCAAATCCTGACCGCCGCCTCATTCGATGGGGGAAAGCTGGGCGTTCCCGTCATCGTGGAATTCGACCAACCGTTCGAGGAAAGGCGATGAATCCAGTCGATCACCCACACGGAGGTGGCGAGGGAAGAAATTCGATCGGTTTGAAGCGACCAAAGACTCCAACAGGAAAACCAGCGCTCGGAGTCAAGACACGTAAACGACAAGCATCTGATTCGCTGATTATCACACGACGTAAACGCGGCAGATTTGTTGGCGCATAATCTCTATGTCACGAAGTCTTAAAAAAGGACCATACGTCCACCCAAAGCTTTTGAAAAAACTTCTCACGCGCACGCCTGGTGTGGGAGGAGCGATAAAGACCTGGGCACGTTCATCAACGATCACACCAGAAATGGTCGGCTTTGTCTTCGCTGTCCATAATGGTCGTGATTTCATCCAGGTACGTGTGGTTGAGAATATGGTTGGACACAAACTTGGAGAGTTTTCCCCCACACGAAAGTTTGTGCGACATGGCGGCACAACGAAGGCAACAGAGGAGGGAGGAACACCAGCATCTGCCCCAGCTCCAGGATCCAAATCAGCAAAAAAATAACCTACTTGTAGTGAGCCAATCGAACTATGGAAGTTCAAGCCTCAGCACGCTATATCCGCATGTCACCAACGAAAGTTCGGTTGGTGATTGATGTTGTCCGTGGGATGAAGGTTCGTGAGGCTCAGGCACAATTGGCGTTCATGAAAAAAGCAGCAGCTGAACCTGTACTAAAACTTTTGAATTCGGCGATGGCAAACGCGACGCATAATTTCCAGATGCCTCAGGAAGAACTCTACATCAAGTCAATCGTGGCAGATGGTGGACCAACACTCAGTCGTTTTCGTCCTCGCGCGTTTGGTCGCGCGGCTCCGATTCGTAAACGCAGTTCTCACATTTCGATCATTCTAGATGACGTGAAGAATCGTACACGTGCAAAAGCAAAGCCTCGCCCGTCGGACGAGCACCCTCGGGCGTTGCCCTATGGGCGAGCCGGCCGAGGGAAGACGACAAAAATTCACGAAGTTAAACCGTAACGTGACGTATGGGAAATAAGGTAAATCCAATTGGATTTAGAGTGGGTGTCATCCGAGGATGGGACGGAGTTTGGTTTGCCAATCGTCAGCAGTTTAAGACGTTTTTGAAGGAAGATGTCGCCATTCGAGATTATCTTAAGATTTTATTGAAAGAAGCGCTCGTAGATCGCATTGAGATCGAGCGTTCTCGTCAGGAGATTCGACTCATGATTTATTCTGCCAAGCCCGGTATTATCATCGGTCGTGGCGGTGCAGGCATCGAAGATCTCACCAAAAAATTGCGCACGAAGTATTTCCCAGGTCGTCGTGTGAAGATGAGCATCAACGTGAAAGAAATTCAAAAGCCTTCACTTTCTGCACAAGTCGTTGGTCAGCAGATTGCGGCTGACATTGAAAAACGTATGCCGTTTCGTCGCGTGATGAAGATGGCGATTGAACGCGCAAAAAAAGCCGGCGCTTTGGGGGTGAAGGTGACCATTAGTGGACGCTTGAATGGTTCAGATATCGCTCGGCGCGAAACGATTGCTGATGGAAAAATTCCTCTTCATAACCTTCGCTCTGACATCGATTTTGCTCCGGTAAGGGCTCAGACTATTTGGGGTTCTATCGGCGTGAAGGTTTGGATTAACCGTGGTGAAATTTTCGAGAAATAGTATGTTGATGCCAAAGAAAGTCAAACATCGCAAATGGCACAAGGGTCGTCGTTTGGGTCGAAGAATCGCCACAACAAAAACGACTCTTGCGTTTGGAACGTTGGGACTCAAAGCCACGACCGAATCATGGATCACGTCGCGACAAATCGAGGCTGCCAGACGTGCGATGACTCGTGCTGTAGCGCGAGGTGGCAAAATCTGGATTCGTATTTTTCCAGACAAGCCAGTCACAACCAAAGGATCCGAAATGCCGATGGGAAAAGGAAAGGGAGCGGTTGACCATTACGTCGCGATCGTGCGACCAGGAACCATTTTGTTTGAAATGGGTGGCGTAGACGAAACGCTCGCCCGTTCTGCTCTTACGCTCGCCTCACACAAACTTCCAGTGCTCACAAAAATTGTGACACGAGAAGTTCTATAAACTCTATGGAAATGAAGACTCTTAGATCAAAGTCGATTGAGGTTCTCGGGGAAGAACTCACTCAGGCACAGACACACCTCAAGTCTCTGGACTTTAAACTCGCAGCCAATCAATTAAAGAACGTACGAGAGAGCAGAAAGACCAAAGCACTGATCGCCCGTTTGCAAACGCTTTTGAAAGAAAAGCAAAAAAATCCCACTGTCCAAGTATGAACAAGCAATCTATCCAACGCACGTTTACTGGTCTAGTCGTCAGCACCAAAATGACGAAGACTCTTGTGGTACGCGTGGAACGAACCTTAGTTCACCCAAAATATGGGAAACGCTATGTGCGTAGTACAAAATTTCACGTCCACGATGAACAGGGTGGACATAGCGTGGGAGATCGTGTAACTTTTTGTGCTTGTCGGCCTATTTCTAGAACGAAATGCTGGCGAGTGCTAACGCAAGCCTCAAAGACGTAATATGGTACAGCTTCGATCAATGATAAAAGTGGCAGATAACACAGGGGCACGCAAATTGCATGTCATTCGTGTGATTGGCGGGTACCAGCAACGGTACGCCTACATTGGTGACATTGTAACTGCTTCCGTCAAAGAAGCGGTGCCGCATGGGACGGTGAAGAAAAGCGATGTCGTGACCGCGGTGATGGTTCGTGCTCGCAAAGAGATTCGACGCAAGGACGGAACGTACATTCGTTTTGATGAGAACGCGGCTGTGATCATTGATTCAAAAACGCACGAACCGAGAGGGACCCGTATCTTTGGACCTGTGGCGCGTGAGTTGCGAGGGCTTGGCTACACAAAAATTATTTCACTGGCGCCTGAAGTTCTCTAGTATGAAGATAAAGACTGGCGACAAGGTCCGTGTACTCACGGGAAGAGACAAGGGGAAGCAAGGAAACGTACTTCAGGTGTTTCCGGTTCTTAGCCGTGTCGTTGTAGAAGGAGTAAGCGTCATGACCAAGCACTTGCGCAAATCAGGACAGCGCGCTGGACAGAAGATAGAATTTCCTTCGCCGATCCACATTTCAAACGTGGAGCTTGTTTCATCAAAAAGTGGGAAGTCAGGTCGCGTTGGTTATAAGGTGATTGAGACAGATGGGCAAAAGAAAAAAATTCGTATCATGAGGAAAAAGGGCGAAGTTGAAGATATAGAGTAATCGTATGTCGTTTAAAACATTTTATCAAAAAGAAGTCGTCCCTAAACTCACAGCGGAGTTTGGTGTAAAAAACAGTCATGCGGTTCCAACCGTCAAGGCGGTGACGTTGAATGTGGGATTGGGTTCAGGACTCAAGGACGCGAAGTTTTTGGAAACAGTTGAAAAAACACTGACACGCATTTCAGGTCAGAAACCAGTCATGACCAAATCTCGCAAATCCATTGCTGGCTTCAAGATTCGTGAAGGGTTGGTCGTAGGGATGAAAGTAACGCTGCGCGGAAAACGGATGTGGGATTTTATGGAGAAACTGATCCGCGTCACACTACCGCGTGTTCGAGATTTTCGTGGACTTTCACCAGCGGCCTTTGACGGACAGGGGAACTACTCAATTGGTTTCAAAGAGCACATGGCGTTTCCAGAGGTTCGAAGCGATGAGATTGAACTCATTCACGGACTGCAGGTAACCATCGCCACGACTGCAGAGTCAGACGACCAGGCACGATCCCTGCTTAAGCATTTGGGGATGCCTCTCAAGATCGAAAACTAATATGGCCACGGAAAATCAAATTGCCAAATCAAAAAAGCGCCCCAAGTTTTCTTCACGCATTGTGCATCGCTGTTGGCGTTGTGGACGCAGTCGTTCATACATGAGAATTTTTGGACTCTGCCGTATCTGTTTTCGTGAGTTAGCAAATAGAGGAGAGATACCAGGCGTTAAGAAATCAAGTTGGTAGTCCGACTACGCTCACTATGATAACAGACCCTATTTCAGACATGCTCACACGTATTCGCAATGCTCAGTTGGTTCATCTTCCTGAGGTTGTTTTGCCGTACTCTAAAATCAAGTTCGCGATTGCGAAGATTCTTGAGAAGGAGGGATACGTGGGACGAGTCGATCAAGTCGAATCAACAAAGCTGACCAAATTGCGTGTTCAACTGATCTACGAATCCGGTCAGCCTCGCATTCAGATGATTGGACGCGTAAGCCGACCTGGCCGTCGTGTGTATGCTAAGTTTGATGAACTCCCACGTGTGTTCTCTGATTTCGGCATAGCTATTATTTCAACCCCAAACGGTATGATGACAAATAAAGAAGCCCGAGCACGTCACTTAGGCGGGGAAGTGATCTGCGAGATTTCATAATATGTCACGTGTTGGAAAAAAACCTATCATGATTCCGGCAGGAGTCGATGTGAACATTCAAGGACAGACGGTAAGCGTCAAAGGTCCCAAAGGGTCACTCACTACTGTTTTGAATACGGCCGTGACCGCGTCACTCACCTCGGGTGAACACGGTCAAGAAGTTGTGTTTGCCGTCGATCCGGCCTTGGAGACCCACGCAGACACACGCGCCCAGTGGGGAACCGCACGAGCCAATGTGGCAAATCTTGTGAAGGGTGTCACAGAAGGCTTCGTAAAAAAGCTTGAGGTGAATGGTGTAGGATTTCGCGTGAATGTGGCGGGTCGCGCGCTTGTGTTGAACGTTGGTTTCTCTCACGAGGTAAAGGTTGAACTTCCTGACGGCGTTCAGGCAAGTGTTGAGGGAAATGTAATTACGATCACAGGAGCAAACAAACACCTCGTGGGTGAGTTTGCCGACCGCGTCCGCTCTATTCGTAAGCCAGAGCCGTACAAAGGGAAAGGCATTAAGTACAGCGATGAAGTTGTTCGTCGAAAAGCAGGTAAGGCCCAAAAGGCAGGAGAATAATATGACTGGAGCTACGAAACAAAAACGCAAACACGCAGCTTTGCGCGCCCATCGTACGCGTTCACGAATTCGTGGAACGGCTGATTGTCCACGCCTAACGGTGAAGCGCAGTTTGAAGCATATCTATGCTCAACTGATAGATGATGAGCGTGGAGTTACGCTTGTTGCTGCCTCGGATGCTTCGGCAAAAGCTTCAGGACTTCCTGTCGAGATTGCTCGTGCCGTTGGCAAGCAGCTTGGGGAACAGGCAACAGCCAAAGGTATGAAACAAGCAGTGTTTGATCGTGGAGCGTATCGGTATCATGGTCGTATTGCGGCTCTAGCTGATGGAGCGCGCGAAGGAGGACTCACATTCTAATATATGCCAGACCCAAAATTACCATCAAAACCCGCACGAGGTGGCTTCGCCCGTGGCCGTTCGGAGGCGCAGGGAGCGCGACGCGGCGGCGACGATGACAAGCGTGGACGTGGAAAAGGACGCGGTGGACGCAAAAACGATGAACGAGCTCCAAAAGAATTCGAGCAAAAGATTTTAGATTTGGCACGCGTGACGCGTGTGACAGCAGGAGGAAAGCGCATGTCATTCCGTTGCGCTCTTATTATTGGCGACAAAAAAGGACGTGTGGGACTTGGTGTTGCCAAGGGAGCTGACGTACAGATCGCCATTGAGAAGGCTTACAAGCAGGCGAAAAAAGATGTCCTCACCGTTCCCCTTGTTGATCAAACCCTTCCACGCCCTATCCAAGTGAAGTTCGGTTCAGCTATGATTATTTTGAAGCCTGCTCCCGTTGGAACAGGACTCAAGAGCGGTGGAGCCATGCGCATGGTTCTAGAATTTGCGGGCGTGCCCAATGCGGTTTCTAAAATTGTAAACTCGAGCAATAAAATTAACATCGCCAAAGCAACGCTCGAAGCCATTCGACGACTCCAGCATGTGGAGCCACCTGTCCGTAAAAGCCGACACGTTGTTCCTGTAAAACCAGAAGCTGAAATTGTAACGACCACTGAATAACTCTATGACCCTTTCTCTCCACACCCTGCGCCCACAAAAAGGTTCGACGAAATCCAAGAAGCGCGTTGGACGTGGTTTAGGTTCGACCGGAACGTACTCAGGTCGCGGAGTGAAAGGACAGAGCGCTCGTTCAGGTGTTTCTGGTCTCAAACTTCAGGGTCTGCGTCACATGATGCTTTCGATGCCAAAATCGCGTGGATTCAAAAGTGGATACGAAAAGGCACAAGCCGTGAACGTGGATGATCTTTCCAAGACCTTTAAAACAGGAACAAAAGTTACACCAAAGATGCTCGAAAAAGTAGGATTGATTGGGTCGGCAAGCGTGCCAGTCAAAATCTTGGGTGACGGCGCGATCGCGATCGCGATTATCCTTTCAGGTTGTCGCGTCTCAGGAACAGCGAAACAAAAAATTGAGGCAGCCGGTGGCACGATCGTTCGTAAATAACCAACCGTATGAACACGCTCCTTCGCATTTGGAAAACAAAAGAAGTCCGCAACAGTCTTCTTTTTATTTTAGTGATGTTGGTTATTTTTCGTCTGACCGCGCACATTCCTGTTCCTGGCATCGACGCCTTGGCACTTGCAAACATTTTTCAGGGAAACCAATTTTTTGGACTCCTAAACATTTTTTCCGGTGGAACGCTCGATAATTTTTCTGTCGTGGCCATGGGAGTCATGCCCTATATCACCGCTTCAATTATTTTTCAGTTGCTCGGTATGATCCTCCCTGCGGTTGAGGAAATGCAAAAAGAAGAACAAGGACGACAAAAAATAAACCAGTGGACGCGTTTTGCTACTGTTCCTCTTTCGATCATTCAAGGGTATGGACTTATTCTGCTGCTTTCTCAGCAAGGACAGGTTTTTACCAATACAGGACTTACGACGATGGTTTTTGCGATCACAAGCATGACGGCTGGGACCATTTTTCTGATGTGGCTCGGTGAATTGATTTCTGAAAAAAATATTGGCAACGGCATTTCGGTCATGATTCTTGCTGGAATTTTGGCAGGTTTGCCAACGACCCTCGGTCAGTCGATTGCTGTTTTTGATCGCTCACAACTCATCACGCTCATCCTCTTTGTCGTGGCAACGATCGTTACTGTGGTGTCCATTGTGATCATGCACGAAGCTCAGCGGAACATTCCGGTTCAGTACGCACGCCAGATGCACGGCGCTCGGATTTCAGGCGCGGTGAGCTCTCACATTCCATTGCGTCTCAACATGAGCGGTGTGATCCCAATTATTTTTGCGATCTCGATCGTGTTGTTTCCAACGGTTCTTGCGCAGTTTTTTCTGAACGCAAAAACTGAATTTTTTCGCACGGCCGCCAACTGGACGCTCCAAGTTTTTCAAAATCAACTCGTCTACGGTGTGATTTATTTTGTGCTCGTGTTCTTCTTCTGTTATTTTTATACAGCGGTGATTTTCCATCCTGATCGTGTGGCCGAGAACATCCAAAAGCAAGGCGGGTTCATTCCAGGCATTCGTCCCGGCAAACAGACAGCTGAGTATCTTGGATGGATTGTGAACCGCATTTTGCTCGTTGGCGCTACGTTTCTTTCTGTGGTCGCTGTTCTCCCTCTCGTGATCCAACAACTCACAGGAAACGCCGCTCTCTCCCTTGGGGGAACATCGATTCTCATTACTGTCGCTGTAATCGTTGAGAGTGTGAAACAGATTCAGGCGCAACTCAGCATGAGAGAATACGAGGTTTAAAAAGACTGCCCCTAGCGGGCAGTTTTTTGTTTTGCTAGACTGAGCGGGTATGGCATACAAGATATTGCTCATGGGTCCACAAGGTTCGGGAAAGGGAACACAGGCAGAACGTTTAGCGGCTCATCTTGGTATTCAAGCGTTTAGCATGGGTCAGCTTCTTCGAGATGAAATTGCAACAGAGAGTGATTTAGGAAAAAAGTTTGATGCGATTTTGAGGCGAGGTGATTTAGTTTCTGATGAAGACGCTGCCACAATGCTGAAGTTCAGACTTCAGAAACCAGATGCGCAGGATGGCTATATTCTCGACGGCTATCCGCGCAACCTCTCGCAGTGGAACGCGTTTGATTTTGATACTCCGACGCACGTCATCGTCATCGACGTCCCGCGCGATGAATCTTTGAAACGCCTTGGTGGTCGACTCACCTGTCGATCCTGCAACAAGGTTGGATCTATGGCTGATGGGATCAAACCAGGTGACCGATGTGTGTGTGCAGGAGAATGGTATCAGAGAAGCGACGACATGCCGGAAGCGATCGCACGACGCCTTGAGATTTACGAACATGACACGCAGCCAGTGATTGAAAAATATGGCGTGCTGGTGAAGCATGTCGATGGTGTTGGTACGGTGGAAGAAGTTGCAGACCGCATTAAATCAGCATTGTAGATTATGTCACTCATAAAATCACAAGACGAAATAGAAAAGATGCGACGTGGTGGACATCTGCTTTCGCGAGCACTCAAGGCGGCCGTGGATGCTGTGGCTCCTGGCATCATGTTGAAAGAACTGGACACCATTGCTGAGCGTGTGATTCGTGATGGCGGCGGCGAACCATCGTTTAAAGGCTATCAATCCAAACCGTCTGACGCTCCATTTCCAAGCGCCCTGTGTGTGTCTGTGAATGAGGAAATCGTGCACGGTTCTGGGAATCGTGATCACAAACTTCAGGAAGGCGACATCGTGGGACTGGACATTGGTTGCTGGTTTGAAGGATTGTGTACAGATATGGCCGTCACGGTTCCTGTAGGAGCGATCAGCGAGGAGGCGCGCAAGCTTATCGAAGTGACGAAGGCATCTCTCATGGAGGGAGTTGCTGCTGCTAAGATTGGCGGGACGATCAAAGACATCAGCACGGCGGTCGAAAATTTTGTGAAGCCGCATGGCTACGGCATTGTCCGTGCACTCGTGGGTCACGGCGTAGGCCACAAGGTTCACGAGGAACCTCATGTTCCAAATTTTGTGTCCGATCGTTACCCGCGTGTCCTGATCGAAGACGGCATGTGTCTTGCTCTTGAACCGATGCTCGGGATGGGCGGCGATCATCGTGTGGAAACCGCAAAAGATGGTTGGAGTATCATCTTGGCAGACGGCTCGCTTGGCGCGCATTTTGAGGTGACGATTGCGGTGACGAAAAAGGGAACCGAAATTTTGACGCCGCTACCTGTTTAGTGGTTTCTGTTCGTCGATCGCAAAGGGTGAAATTAGGAGACACGTTTTTTAGCTCAAGTTAGGTCTATCTTTGCTTATAACGACAAGTTGCTCTTTTACTAGCAATTTGTTATTCTTGCTTGTGTATGAAATTTAAACGATCTATTGAGCCAAAAATCACAGGACTTCTCTTCAAGGGGAAGATGATTATCATTCTTGGGCCGAGACAATCAGGAAAAACGACTCTTTCAAAAGATTTAGTGTCTATCTACGGGCAAGACGGCGCGTATTTTGATTGCCAGCTTGCAGAGGTACGTCGTCACTTTGTCATAGGTGAACCGAAACTTCTTCTAGAGCTCATCGGTGAAAAAAAGATTGTCGTATTTGACGAAGCGCAGACCGTACACGACATCGGATCTGTTCTGAAGGTTTTTCACGATACGTATCCAAAAATCCAGATCATTGCAACGGGATCATCCTCCTTTGATCTTGCAAATAAGATCCAGGAGCCCATGACTGGGCGTTTTTTTGAGTTTGTCTTGTTCCCATTATCTGTTCGTGAGATATCCGAGTCCATCCCTATCGTAGAATCGTCGTTGCACGACTTGATGTTGTACGGATGCTATCCTGCAGTGGTGGCCGCACAGACGCGAGACGAGAAACTGCGTCTGATCCGTGGTATCGCCACCAACTACTTGTACAAGGACGTTTTCGTATTCGAGGCGATTCGCAATCCAAAAGCATTTGAGGATTTAGTGCGAGCGCTTGCTCTACAGGTTGGCTCGCTCGTGTCCGTGAATGAACTTTCCCAAACACTTAGCATCACGCGTACGACCGTTAACCGATATCTTCGTCTATTGGAACAGTCATTCGTCATTCAAATCATTCAAGGGTTCTCCCGCAATCCAAGAACAGAGCTGAAAAAAGCGTTCAAGGTCTATTTTCTCGATGTGGGGGTCCGAAATGTTTTGGTGGATATTCTCACTCCGATGGACGACCGTGCAGACCGCGGCGTGATCTTTGAGAATTTTTTTGTCAGTGAGCGCATGAAAGCGGGAGCGGCAGAGCCCGTCCCTGCTGATATTCGATTTTGGCGATCCCGCGCAGGTGGTGAGATTGATGTGATCGAGCAAAACGGCAGTCGATTGACAGCGACCGAGTGTAAATGGTCATCCCAGCACGTTTCATTCGATGCGTTCCTCAAATCCTATCCACAGGCCACTGTGTCAGTCGTGACACCCAATGATTTTTTCTCGAAAGCGCATTTAACAAAACGCGATGTTTGACGGATTAGTTTTTTGAAAGTAAAATAGCGGATATGTACATCAATCGCTATATCGAAGCTACGATCGAAGAAATGACAACTCATTTTAAGGTTCTGTATGTAAGTGGACCTCGACAAGTCGGCAAAACAACCGTTTTACAAAGACTCGCAAAACAAAGGGGAATGGATTACGTCTCGTTAGATGATTTGCGTTTCAGAGCACTCGCACAGAAGGATCCACTTTTATTTTTGGAGAATCATCCACCACCTTTGTTCATTGACGAAGTCCAGTATGCACCCGACCTTTTTTCTTCGATCAAACTCATCGTTGATCGAAGTCAAAAGAATGGTCAATATTGGATTACGGGCTCACAACATCTGGCTCTCATGAAAGGTTTGAAGGAGTCACTTGCAGGGCGTGTAGGGGTCATCGAGCTTCTAGGATTATCTCATGCTGAAGAAACAGGATTGAAAAGACACGTGAAACCATTTTTACCAAACGTTCCAGCCGTCTTAAAAAAAAGCTCCCCTCGGGTTACATCGGCGTCTGTGTTTCAAAGAATATTTCGAGGAAGTTTTCCAGCCGTTATCACCGACCGTACAATGCCTCTTGAACGATTTTACGGTTCGTATGTCCAAACCTATCTCGATCGCGATGTCCGGGGGTTCTTTGGCATTGAAAAAATGTCTTTGTTTCAAAATTTTCTTGGGCTCGTTGCCGCGAGAACAGGTCAGATCTTAAATATCAGCCAGCTTGCGCGAGATGCAAGCGTTTCTGTGCATGCCGCCAAGAGTTGGATCTCCATTTTAGAGACCAGTGGACTCGTGTACCTCTTGCGCCCTTTTTTTTCAAATATTTCTAAGCGACTCATCAAAGCCCCAAAACTTTATATGCTTGATACAGGACTCGCTTCGTATCTCACCCGTTGGCCAGATGCCGTGACCTTGCAACACGGATCTATGGCTGGAGCGATGTTTGAGACGTATGTCGTGAGTGAGATTGTGAAGAGCTCCGTGTTTCGCGGCTTAGAACCTTCATTATTTTTTTTCAGAACGCGCGAAGGGACAGAAATTGATTTCCTTATTCAGCAAGGCGATAAATACTCACCCATTGAGGTAAAGATGACCGCAGCGCCAGGCGTTGATGATATACGCAATGTGATAAAGTTTGAACAGGAAATACCAGGTCGTTTACTGCCTGGCGCGGTTATTTCGCTGACAGATCGATCATACCCACTTTCTCGTACGATGAACGCCTTACCCGTTTCCATCATTGAGTAATAGTCTGTACCTATGCCAGAACATTCCCCACAACCCTCACAGCATCCAGAATCCTCACGTCCACGCTATGACCTTTCAACCATCCAGGGGATTCCCGTGGGAAAGGTTGAGGTTCTTCCGGATGCTGAGGCCATGGCGCGGGATTACCTAGACCAACTTGCCAAAGACAAGACCAGCCAAGCAGCCATGGCAGAGATGGCCTGGGCCTTCCGTAGTCAACTTCAGCAAGACCTTAAGATCGTGAAGGACGAAGACCGTAAAAAACTTTTAGGTGAAGATGAATCCCACGGCTTTTCCCTCGCTGTTTATCGTCGACTGCTGACGCTTACGGGATCCACTCTTGAGCGGGAGCTCCTGCGCCACGAGAAAGAAAAAAACGAGATGAACGGAACCTACGAGGAGTTTAAGACTTTGGAAAAAACGCTGAACGACGAGCAAACCAATCTCAACAGTCTTCTGGCAGAAATGTTCAAGCACGCAGGCCAGGAACCCAAGCCTGTTCATCTCGCCAAGCGTGCGCTTCTTGAATCCCGCATCCTCGACCTCGAATCCAAACTCTCCCTCATCAGGAAAAAGAACCCAGACGTGGCCGCGCTCATCGAGTACGACACCATTGCTGACTACGCCGATCAACTGCGAACCAATGGTTTCATCTGGACCAAGAGCCGTCAAAAACTCTTGCATGACGTGCTGACGAGTGCTCTCACTAGTCGTCCTATGATCATGCTCATGGGAGAAACAGGAACAGGAAAAACCGCCATGGCTCGTGCTGCTGCGATTGAGCTGGCATCACAGGAGCCTGAGCGAACCGTGGGTGGTGACCAAGAGAAGTTTGTACGGCTTCTGGCTTCTCCAGCCATTGGCAAGGGCGGAGAGACGTACTGGGAATACGGCCCACTCCTACGAGCCATGACAGGGCGTGTTTCCTCACTGGACACAGACCCTGGCTCTTTCAAAGGCGGTCATTTTTTCGTGGACGACGAGTACAACACACGTCCCGTGAGTGTTCAGCGACAGATTGCGAAGTTCTGTGCAGAAGCAAGAGCTGGGCGAACCATCACAGTTCCTGGCACCCCACTCACCGTGAAGGTCGAGTCAGGCTTCCTTCATCTCGCTCTTGGCAACCCACCTTCTGAACGCTATGACCGTGAGGAAACAGGCATTGAAACCAAGCGTGAGTTTGCAGGCAACGTCTTAAACGTGGAGTACCTAGAGCAAACTCCTTATAACCCAGAACTCTACCAAGTGCTCATGGCCTCTTTGCTCGACCAAAAAACCAAACGTCTTACTGCTGTCACAGCTGACGAGATCCAACCAGACTGGGTCAAAGACGCTGCCACAGGTGAGAAGAACCTCAACCTCGACCCAAAGTCCGGTGCCTTCCTCTGGCGCTTCTCTCAAGCCTGGGGGGAGTTGTTCAACGCGTTCTCCCACAAAGACACGGTTCTTCACAAAGCTCACCCCGCAGACCCCAAAGCCAAGTGGCATCTCCCAACCTTCATCTTGGACCCAGGCGTTGTCATCTCCTGGATTGACCAGTACAAGGCAAGCCCCAAAGCACGCAAGGGACACCTAGCAGACTTTCTCACAACCAAACTCCATACCTACATCCAACAGTTCGGAGATGACGAACAAAACACCGTGAACCTCTACCTCGCTCACTTTGCGATCCCCAAGGTTGAAGTGACAGGCACAGGTAAAAACAAAATCTCCAAAGCCCTTGAAGTCACAAAGCCAACGGTCCGCGTCCTCACTCCTCGTGAAGTCGGCTACTTGAACCCCAATGTCAAACGACCCAAAGAAAAAGCGTCTCCACCCAAAATAGACGCTATTGATCTTATAGATCCAGACTCAGGTGATGTGGTGGGTCACTATGTAAAGCAACAAGCGGCAGGATTTCAACCAGGAATCAAGCTTGTGCGCAAGGACGGTCTTGAGACAGAGAAACAGCTCACCTTCCTGGGTCTCTCCTACAACGTTGACACCAAAACTGTTGACGAGAACGCGGTTGTTATTCAGCGACCAGAGGGTCACATCATCCTGCCTCTTTCTCAATTCACAGCAGAGTATGAACGTTTTGTTCCTCCAACCCCTGAAGTCGGCAAACCTTTTGCTTACGACAAACAGAAGGCCAAAGAGTACGGCTTCTCCGAGATGAAGATTGAATCCCACGAGAAAGCTCAACAACTCGTGGACGCGATCTATGCCAGGGAACCAGCGTTCGTTGTGATTCATAAGATTGGAGACAAAGACCCAGATGACAAAAACAAGATCCTCACGCAAGAGAAGATCAAGGTTAATCTCGACAGCGTAAAATTGTACTGGTCTCAACATTGCCCGGATTTACCAGACGCTCCAGAGAAGTCCTCTTGGTTTTTCCAAGCGCTTGCCGAGCACCGTCTCACAAACACCATTGACGCAGATGACGTGACTACCATTACCACCCCAACCAGCCCTCACATCCCAGCCTTTGGTCAGTCAGAGTTTCTCCTTACACTGGACTTCAAAGAATTTGACTGGGACAACGCAACAGACAAGCAAGCCGCCATTACTCCACAAACAAAAGCGATTTTGAAAAAGCTGTTTGGTACAGAAGACCCAACGAATCTCAAACGAAATGACGTGAACACAGCCCTGTGGAGTAACCATGAAAATCGCGTGCCATCGACAAAGGCCAAAGAGGTTATAGCAGAGCTTCTTGGAGCAGGCACAAACCCAGACGACTTTGAACTCAGGCTTCTACGTTACGATGAATACGCGAGAGCGGCGGCAACTCAAGGTTTCGGACAAAAGAATCTCTGGACGCACTTCGATGGCTATTATGCGCACGGCGTCGGGCCTCGTGCCGGTCTGAACGGCGGCCTCCGTGGCTACGGTGGCGCTGGCCGCGTGGGCCACGACCATCGCGAGCTTCGGGGTGAGAATCTGGCTGTCCGTGTCGTGCTCTCGCGCAAGTCTTAGACTTGGATTTGGAATTTGGCGTTGGATTAAGATTTGGAGTTAGGAGTTGGATTTGAAGCCCGATCCATGACGGATTGGTTTTCAGAAAGTAAAATTGCAGACTTTTAGATCTTTTCACGAGTACTTAATCCACAAGTTTTGACTAATTTGTGGATTTGTGTTACCGTCTTTTTGTATGATTCAACGTATTTACAATGATCTAGAGCTTTTTTTGCAGCCAGGGCGCGTGCTAGTTATTTATGGTCCTCGTCGAGTCGGCAAAACAACTCTAATAGAAGAATACCTTAAAAAAACATCATGGAAGTATAAACTGGATTCTGGGGACAATATCCGTGTTCAGCAGATTCTTTCTTCGCAGGATTTCTCAAAGATTCTTGGATACGTCGAAAGGTACGAACTTCTTGTGCTGGATGAGGCTCAGCAAATACCAAACATTGGTTTGGGCCTGAAGATCCTCACTGACCATCGTCCAGATTTGCGTGTCATCGCAACTGGTTCCTCTTCGTTTGAACTTTCCAATCAAATCGGTGAGCCGTTGACGGGCCGAAAACGGACGCTCACACTCTATCCTGTCTCTCAAATAGAATTACACGCCCAGATGAACGAGCACGAGTTGAAAGAAGCACTCCCTGACTTCCTTGTGTATGGAAGTTATCCAGAAGTCCTCACTGCCACGACAAAAAAACAAAAACAAGAATTACTGACGGAATTGGCAGAGGCGTATTTGTTAAAGGATATTTTGGCGCTTGAGCAGATTAAAGGATCCAAGTTTCTTTTTGACATGCTAAAGTTGCTCGCGTTTCAGATTGGAAATGAAGTATCAGCACAGGAACTCGGTCGACAGCTTGGGCTCTCTGTAAAAACGGTTCAGCGTTATTTAGATCTCTTAGAAAAGGCGTTCGTGATCGTTCGCGTCGGTGGGTTTAGCCGCAACTTACATAGCGAGGTTGTGCGCAAGAGCAAGTATTATTTTTTCGATACCGGTTTGCGCAATGCCGTGATCTCTCAATTTAATGATTTAACACAACGTTCGGATATCGGAGCACTCTGGGAAAATTTTTTATTCATGGAGCGTTTCAAAAAGCGTGCCTACCAAGAGCTGTATGCCACGTCGTATTTTTGGCGCACCTACGAAGGACAAGAAATCGATTTGATAGAAGAGGGCAATGGAGAGATTCGTGGCTACGAATTCAAATGGTCTGCTTCTCAGGCGAGATCCGCTCCGCCTCAATGGCAAGCATCGTACCCAAACGCATCCTATGTTACCGTACATCCTGACAATTATTTTCCGTTTATCCTTTGATGGTGACACGAATTTTTTATGCCAGAACGTCCATCTTCCACTCCAGATCGTCCTCGTTCCATCGGCCGTAGGTCTGTCATTTTGGCATCCGGCGAGCGGGGGAGTGAGGTAGGCTTTGATCTCTCCACAGTCATGGGGATTCCTGTGCATAGTGTTCAGGTTTCCAAGGAAGTAGCAGAGATGACCACGGCGTATTTTGCTCATCGGACAATGGAAGAACGCGTTGATAAGGCTTCTGACGCAGAACTCGCCTGGGCTCTGCGACGACAACTCCAAGAGGATCTCAAGCAGGTAAAGCCAGAAGATCGTCAGAAACTATTGGCTGAAGACGAAGACCTTGCGTTCTCCCTCGATGTGTATCGCCAGCTCATTCAAAGCGCTGGTCCAATGCTTCAAGCAGAACTCGCACGTCACGAGGCAGAACGTGCAAACGCCAATGGCACCTATGAGTCCTACCGCACCATCGATCGAGTTTTGGACAAAGCTCTAGTAGATTTGAACAGCCTTCTTGCTGACATGTTCAAACGCGCAGGACAAGAACCAAAGCCAGTCCACCTCATGAAGCGCGCTCTGCTCGAATCCAAAATCTCCAACCTCGAGTCCCAACTCAAAACCGTCAAAGCCAAAAATCCAGACGTGGCCGCGCTCATCGAGTACGACACGATTGCTGACTACGCCGATCAACTGCGAACCAATGGTTTCATCTGGACCAAGAGCCGTCAAAAACTCTTGCATGACGTGCTGACGAGTGCTCTCACTAGTCGTCCTATGATCATGCTCATGGGAGAAACAGGAACAGGAAAAACCGCCATGGCTCGTGCTGCTGCGATTGAGCTGGCATCACAGGAGCCTGAGCGAACCGTGGGTGGTGACCAAGAGAAGTTTGTACGGCTTCTGGCTTCTCCAGCCATTGGCAAGGGCGGAGAGACGTACTGGGAATACGGCCCACTCCTACGAGCCATGACAGGGCGTGTTTCCTCACTGGACACAGACCCTGGCTCTTTCAAAGGCGGTCATTTTTTCGTGGACGACGAGTACAACACACGTCCCGTGAGTGTTCAGCGACAGATTGCGAAGTTCTGTGCAGAAGCAAGAGCTGGGCGAACCATCACAGTTCCTGGCACCCCACTCACCGTGAAGGTCGAGTCAGGCTTCCTTCATCTCGCTCTTGGCAACCCACCTTCTGAACGCTATGACCGTGAGGAAACAGGCATTGAAACCAAGCGTGAGTTTGCAGGCAACGTCTTAAACGTGGAGTACCTAGAGCAAACTCCTTATAACCCAGAACTCTACCAAGTGCTCATGGCCTCTTTGCTCGACCAAAAAACCAAACGTCTTACTGCTGTCACAGCTGACGAGATCCAACCAGACTGGGTCAAAGACGCTGCCACAGGTGAGAAGAACCTCAACCTCGACCCAAAGTCCGGTGCCTTCCTCTGGCGCTTCTCTCAAGCCTGGGGGGAGTTGTTCAACGCGTTCTCCCACAAAGACACGGTTCTTCACAAAGCTCACCCCGCAGACCCCAAAGCCAAGTGGCATCTCCCAACCTTCATCTTGGACCCAGGCGTTGTCATCTCCTGGATTGACCAGTACAAGGCAAGCCCCAAAGCACGCAAGGGACACCTAGCAGACTTTCTCACAACCAAACTCCATACCTACATCCAACAGTTCGGAGATGACGAACAAAACACCGTGAACCTCTACCTCGCTCACTTTGCGATCCCCAAGGTTGAAGTGACAGGCACAGGTAAAAACAAAACCACCAAAGCCCTCGAAGTCACCAAGCCAACCATGAAGGTCCTCACTCCTCGTGAAGTCGGTTATCTAAATCCCAACGTCAAGCGACCACGCGAGAAAGTTGCTCCACCAAAAATGGACGCCATTGATCTCATCGATCCTGAATCGGGTGAGGTTGTGGGTCACTACGTGAAGCGAGACGTCGGTGGATTCCAGCCTGGGACGCGTCTCATACGCAAAGACGGCCTTGAAACAGGCAAAGATTTCACTCTGCTTGGCCTCATCTACAACACGGACACCAAAACTGTTGATGAGAACGCTGTTGTGATCCAAGGACCAGACGGTCACATCATTTTGCCTCTTCATGAGTTCACACAAGAGTATGAGCGTTTCCTTCCCCCAATTCCAGAAGTCGGCAAGCCTTTCACCTACGACAAAGACAAAGCCGAAAAGTACGGCTTCTCCGAGATGAAGATCGAAGCACATGAAAAAGCACAAACACTCATAGACGCCATCTATGCCCGAGACCCAGCGTTTGTTGTGATTCACAAAGTAGGTGATCCTGATCCTGATTCAAGACCGAGTCCTGTCCACGGCCCTTCAGCGCTCACGGCAGAGAAGATCAAGGTGAATTTTGACGCCATCAAACTCTACTGGCAGCAACACTGCCACGACCTCCCAGACACTCCAGAGAAGTCCAACTGGTTTTTTCAAGCCCTCGCTGAACATCGTCTGTCAAACACCATCGACAGTGATAACGCAGCAACCATAACAAATCCAACCAAGCCACACATTCCAGCGTTTGGACAAGGAGAGTTCCTTCTCACCATGGACTTCAAAGAGTTTGACTGGGACAACGCGGCAGACAAACAAGCCGCCATCACACCTCAGACAAAAGCCATTCTCAGAAAGCTTTTCAACACAGAAGATCCAACGAACTTGAAGCGAGACGATGTAAACACCGCCCTATGGAGTGATCATGAGAATCGCGTGCCATCGACAAAGGCTAAAGAGATCATCGCGGAGTTTCTTGGGGCAGGAGAAAACTCAGATGATTTTGAGCTTCGGCTTTTGCGTTATGACGAATATGCTCGTGTCGCTTCCGCTCAAGGTTTCGGACAGAAGAATCTTTGGACATACTTTGACGGCTATTATGCGCGCGGCGTCGGGCATCGCCGCGGCCTGTACGGTGGCAGCCGTGACAGCGGTGGTGCTGCGGGGGTGGACCGCGACCATCGCGGGAATCGGAACGACTTTCTCGCTGTCCGCGTCGTGCTCTCGCGCAAGCATTAGATCAATAGCTCACTTTCGTCTATAATCGTCTATAGTTAATCTTTAGACGATTTCATGGGTCAAGATAGGTGTTAAAAGCTGGAGATTAAGGAGGAATAAAATGAACAATATGAGAAAAGAAGTATTTACGAGCATTAACATACCGCTGTCCGGTTTGAAGTGTCTGTATCGAAAGCCGCGAAGTAGGAAGGTCGTGTGCGAGATTGACGTGAGTCGACTTCAAGCTGTGAATGGCGATTTAACGATGAAAGAAATGTTTGCCGAAGCCGACTTGGAATACGCCGCTGGTATGACGAAGGGCTTCACGGATGTGAAACGTCTCATGACAGCTCTTCGTGGTTAATATGTTGACGATTCATTTTTCGTCTCGCTTTCATCGATCATTTCGTCACCTTCCACGTTCAATTCAAGATGATTTCGAAACGCAGATGAAACTTTTTCAATTGGAGCCATTTCATACGTCGCTTCGGACGCATAAATTAAGTGGTAGCCTTTCCGGTTGCTACTCTTTCTTGTTTGAGAGATGGATATCGTGCGCTCATCGAGTTTGTCTCCGATAATATCGTGATGCTTGTGAATATTGGTAGTCATGATGATTATAAAAAATGGTCGCGATAAGTATGCCAACTCCAGAACATCCAATGAGAGAGCGAGCAGAAGATGAACGAGAGTTTCATCCAGATCGTCGCATGAACGCGGAGCAGCTGCGCGGGTATTTGGAATGGAAGCAGCACGTCCCTTCCGAGGTGCGTGCGCTTGTTGAGGGGAAGATGCTCGGAAAGAACATACGTCTCGATCACAGCGACCTGCCGTCTGTCGTAGAGTTTTACCGTGGCGTACAGCAGTTGTTAGACGATCCGTCGTTGGATGTGACAACGGTGGATGTTTCATCGGTTGTTCAGAAACAACTCCTGACTCTCCAACATGTGAGGGTCGGAGAAGAGACATTGAACCTCTTCGCAGCACTGACAGATTCCGATCTCGATTTTGGAATGAAGGCGAACTACGTCCAAGCGAAACTTGTGCCACGTCTGGAATTTTTGCGTGCGCGCGATCGACGACTGATCGAAAAGGCTCAAAAAGAAAAAGGGGAAACAGATGTCACAGGCGAGCAGGAGAAAGAAGAATACACGCCCCATCGAGCTCCATCGCAGGAAACAGAAGGGATGCCAAGCGACGCGATCGCAACGGTTGCGCCATTTTTTGGTGGGCATTATACCGACGCGGCCTTTGATCAGTTTGATTCAGCGACACTGACGTGGAAAAAATCTGCGAGGAAGTGGAGTGAGGTGCTTCAGCACAAGCTGGATACAGACCGAAGCCGCGCGTATCGATCCGCCGTGACAGCTGGAAGTGCGGCCGTAAAACTTCCGCGCGGATGGAGTGCAGATCGAGAGAGTGTACAGTGGTTGAATAAGGAGCCAGAGTCCTGGAAGCTCATCCACGATCAGGATGGCGTGATCCGATTGGCAGTGAACGGGGAAGAAGGACAGAGCTATCCGTTCCAGATCGACATCGCGCCTTCTACTCAAGCGATCGATTTGGCTCCACCAGAAGGCGAGGTTCCACCCGTGAGCGATCGTTTTCCAGAAGAGCTCCTTACGTTTGCTCAAAAGCTGAAAGGTGAACGATTGCCGCATGCGGCCAAGGTACGACAACTCACTTCTTTTATTCGCAAGCATTTGGAATACGACATGGATCCCAAGTGGGAGGAAATATATAAGGCTGATCCAGGCAACTATTTTGAAGAAATTTGGAAAAACAAAAAAGCAAAATGTGATGAGGCAAATACACTACTTGTGCGGTTGCTGACGAAGGTTGGAGTCTACGCAAAGTTTATGGGCGGTCACAGTGTGCGAGCGAAGTCTCCGCAGGGTGAGGCTATGCTACTTGAAAGCAATCGCCATGCATGGACATCTGCGTGGGATCCAGGTGAGAAAAAGTGGATTCGGTTGGATGCGATGCCGGCAGGCGATCCGAATGTCGATCAAGAGGAGCAAGAGGCAGATTTGGGTGAGGGAGATTATGGCGAGCAGGAGGCGGAGATCATGAGCGAGGAAGAATTGCAAAAGCGATTGGCGAAGGCAGAAAAACAGGAACAGGCAGAAGCTGAGCGTGAGAATCCAGAGCTTGCGTATGCAAAAGAGGCTGGATGCACACCAGAGGAAGCGCGTGCCGTGCTAAAAAAAGTTGCCGAGTTGCGTAAGCGTCATGCCCGTGTGCTTTCTGATGCAGACAGACTGTGGCAGAAGCTGGTGCGAGAAAATACACGAGAACGGATTGTCGATCGTGGACCTGTTCCACTCTCACAGATGGACGAGATCGATCCAGACGAACTTGTCACAGGCTACATCGAAGTCAAGGCAGGAGAAAAAGATCCGCTTTTAGGAATGCGCGAGGAGGTTGAAAAGAAAAAAGAAAAATGGTTCGGGGGCTATGAGGTCTACATTGCGGCTGATATGAGCTGGTCGATGAGTGAAACGGTTGGCGATGCAAAAAAAGTTGATGCTCAGAGGGACATGGTGTTTCTGCTTGTTGATTCGTGTATGACCGCGGCTGTGGCGACTCGAAAAGCAGAGCGTCAACTGAAGGCTCCCATGCCAGTGAAAGTGAGTGTGAGTGTGTTTGGGGCGAAGACAGAAACCGTTCTACCGATCACAGATGCCTGGGGGCCAAAGGAACAGATTGTGTTGTATCGAGCGTTGGACGCTGGAGCCGGTGGAGGAACACCCGACCATGCGGCGCTTGCCATTTTGCGTAAACAAATCACGGCTGCCAAAAAAGAAGAAGAGACGGCACGCGCAAAAAAACCAGCGCTTAAAAAGTATGGTTGGGGCATGCGACGGTTTGTGATTACCACGGCTGATGGCGAATCTGATAATCCTAGCGCCGTAAAGAAAGTAAATAAGCAGTTGCAGAAAGACGGCATTCCGGTTGACTTGCTTTTGATTGCTCAACCAGACGATGTGAATCTGAAAGCCGCTGCTGAGGATGCCTATCAGTCAGTAACGCTCGTGAGTGATGTGAACGATCTTGCAAAAAAAGGGTTGGCACGATTGACTGAGAGGATCAAAGAGGCGTACGGTAAAAAATAACTATGCGCATTCTCGGCATCGATTACGGGGACAAAAAAATTGGACTCGCGTTTGGAGATTCGGTTGCGCGTGTGGCTGTTCCTCTGGATGTTGTTCCTAATCTCGGCAAGGAAACGCTGCGCGTGTTGGCCAAAAAAGTCTCGGCGGAGGATATTGATTGTATCGTTGTTGGTGTACCACTTTCCACAGGCAGTCATCACTCATCCAAGCAGCTTGAGAAGACACGCGCGTTTATCAAGGCACTTGAAAGCGTTGTCTCCATCCCCGTGGTGGAAGAAGACGAGTCGTATACGAGTGCCGAGAGTATCCGTTTGCAACGAGAAGAAGGAGCTCAGGCGCATGAAGATGCGTTAGCGGCGATGTTGATTGTTCAAGCTTACATGGAACGTCTATGAGTCACTTCATGCGTATCCTACTTCTTGTCCTTGTTTTGCTCGGAGGATTTTGGTTGTGGAAAGAAATTGTAGAGGTGGAAGAGGTGGCAGAGGTGGATGAGGAGCCAGGAAGGCAAGTCGCGCCAACAGAATTTGTTTCAGAGGCTGGTGTTGTCTTGCGCGTCACATCGCCCATGCAGGATTCCGTTATCACTTCACCGTTCACGATCACAGGAGAAGCTCCTGGCACCTGGTACTTCGAAGCGAGTTTTCCCATCGTGATTGTTGATTGGGATGGTCTCATCATTGCACAGGGGCACGCTGAGGCTCAAGCCGATTGGATGACCGAAGCGTTCGTGCCTTTTGTGGGAACAGTGGAATTTGTCAAACCAGCTTACGGTGAAAACGGAATGCTTATTCTACAACGCGATAACCCATCAGGGTTGCCGCAGAACGACGACGCGGTGGAAATACCGATTCGGTTTAAGTGACGAGAAATCAACAGGCGGATTTGATCAAGGGAGAGCGAGGCTGTATCCTGAAGACACAATTGAAGACCTATCAAGAGGCGGTGAGGGATATGGCCCTGTGACCCGCCAGCAACCCCGACAAATCGGCCAACGGCCCTGAGCTTGTCGAAGGGTGCTACTTCCATCCCGTCAGGGAAAGATAATTTTTAACATCTCTTTCTGTTTAGGAAGAGTTTTTTCTTATGAGCTTTATTCCAGATGTTTATACGGTTGAGTGCGTGACCAAAGGCCATCCAGATCGTGTGTGCGATCAGATCGCAGATCGGATTCTTGCAGAGATTACCAATCAGGATCCGGCCGCGCGTGTGGCGGTCGAGGTGTTTGGGTGCAAAGGGATTTTGACGATCGGAGGTGAGGTGACGACCAGCGCTCGTGTGGACTATGAAGGCTTGGCGCGCGAGGTTCTTGAGGGCGTCGGGTATGATCCCGTTGAAACGCGTGTGCACATCATCAGTCAGTCGCCTCAAATTAGTCAGGCGGTGGGCACTGGCGGCGCAGGGGATCAGGGAATCATGTATGGCTATGCCACGGACGAAACTAAAAACTACATGCCGCTTGGTGTGGAACTTTCGCGACAATTGACCGCAGAGCTTGAACGTTTGCGCGAGAGCGGTGAGATTCCATGGTTGAAAAGCGATGGCAAAACACAAGTGACGATTCGTGATGGTCGCCCAGAGGTTATTGTCGTCAGCGCGCAGCATGATGTGAGTGTGAGTCTGGAGGAGGTGAGGGAGACACTTTTACAGAAGTTAGTTTCCCCCCTTCTCAAGGCCGTTCGAGGCTCTGAGGAGCCCTCAGGTTCTCGAAGAGGGGGATTAAGGGGGGTTATCGTCAAGTCAAAGGTTCTTATCAACCCAGCCGGTGCATGGTCCACAGGCGGGTTTAACGCGGACTCTGGACTCACCGGTCGCAAGCTCGCGGTAGACGGTTACGGCGGTATCATTCCAGGTGGAGGGGGATCTACACACGGCAAAGACAACTCCAAAGTCGATCGATCAGCCACAGCCAAAGCCCGCGAGGTGGCCGTGGATCTCGTTCGTCAGGGACTTGCTCATGAATGTCTCATCTCCGTTGCCTACGCGATCGGCATCGACGAGCCGGTTATGCTCCACGCACTCAACGAAAACCAGGAAGAGATCACGCCGCTTTTGGATCCGAACGTCTTCCTTGCCTCCCGCCTGCGAGCCGCCTAAGATAGG
>CAYHRJ010000012.1:0-24127 GCA_964359095.1 uncultured Gammaproteobacteria bacterium
TGAATTCCGGCGATTTTGAAAAAGGTCAGTTCCGAAACCCGCCCGCATTCCTCCCCAGACCCCTCCTGCGGGCGGGACGGGAGCCGAGGCAGGGCGAATCCATATCCCCAGTCATTTGTTTAGCCCTGTCGAGTCCATTCAGATTTCTTCTTCGGGATTTTCCGCAAAATACATTCGAACTTTGTCTAACAGATACCGCCACCCTACGCTCTGGCTGTGTTTGTACAGAGCTAGAGCGTAGGGTGGCGGTTTTGTAATGTAATTGCACCGTAATTACAACAGTGCCGACTTTAAATGTCCATTCGCTCTAAAGCGAAATCAATGTCTTCTCACCACTCTCAATATTTACTCTCCATGTCCCTCCCGATGGAGGTGTTGTCTCATCCCAGATGACACCCGCTTCAGTGTATTGAATGTTTAGATCATCAATCCAAAATAAAGAATTTGTATCCAGCTCTCCCTGACCTTCTGGCACGGTCTGACTCGCCACGACGCGATCATCTGTGCCGTCAAGATTACTGACATGAATTTGTACACCAAGAGGTTCTAGATTCCACACTGCATATGCAACGTATTTTTTATTCGGAGACAAACGAATTTCAGGAGGAATGTTAAAACTTGGCCAACCTTCAGAAGTGGCAACAAGACCCGTTGGAATTTTACTACCATCTTCATAGATCGCGATAAGAGACGAGCTTAGTTCGTACCCAGTAATGTTTGGTGGCTCTTCAATGGTCGTAGCGCTGCATCCCACCCCTAAGAGAATGAGAAATAAACCTGAGCCTAGAACAAATGAATATTTTTTCATACGGTACGCGTTAAAAAAGTTGGTTTTGAATTTTTGATGCATCGTTTAGAAAAGGGATGAGATGCCGTTGGCGCACCTCCTCCGTCTTGAGTCGTTGAACTACAGCGAGCAGCTCATCGCCGATCGTCGGCGTCTTGGCCGTATAGTCGCTCGAGGTGATCGAGCTGTCTTCCAAGAAGCTGATGGAGACCGACCCTGAGGAGCTCGCGCTTCTCGCACCACTGCTCTGCTTCTGGAAGTGCAGATGGTCGCCACAACCACCCTTGCTCCCGCAGGTGTTCCCGGTATGCCCCTCATCGCCGAGCCAGCAGCCAGCAGATGCCGACATACTCGAAAACAATGGCGAAGGAACGCATGGCAGACCTTGTTGTGAGTGTGTTTGCCTTAGTCAGCCGGAATGGCTACCAAGAGCTGAAATCAAGGTAACACAACCATTTAAGAGACCTCTGCAAAAGTGTTATCTGTCATTGCGAGGTCGCATCGACCGAAGCAATCTCTTAGGGATTGCTTCGTCGTCGGACTTCTCGCAATGACAATACATGAGTTTTGCAGAGGTCTGTTAATTATTATTTTTATGAAAATCTGTTCGGATTCTGCTTAGACTGTAAAAAATAATACCGGTCCAGATGGAGATACACCCGAACAGCAAAATCAGCCCGGAGAACATGTAGGCCATAATCCCTAAGTTAAGAGCGGTGGTTAGTGTTGTCGCGGTTATCCAGATGTCACGGGCAGTATTTTCTGTGATTTCGGGCTTGCCGTCGGCACCCAAAACTTCTTCACCGTTTTCATCGAGTTTCGGAATCTGCCTAGGCATTTCGGCGAATGTTTTACCGCCTGTGCTTTTCAATGTGTGTTCTCTGATAATGTCTACCTGCGCTTTCAATGTGAAAGGTCCACGTACCGGTTTTTCTGGAATGCTTGCGTCCGCGGGTGTCACGATTTTTTCCTGCGCTATATTTTTATAGGTAAAAGAAACGCCCCAGACACCGCCAATCATTAGCAGAATACCAACTCCGATTGCCAACCCTGATGAAATTTTGAGTAATTTTTTCATAGACATATTTTATCGAATTATTTATTAGTTTTAAGGCTCGGCTCGACGTGCCGGAGCCCGATGAATTTCAGGACTTGATGATATCCTTCAATTCTTTTACGTGGCTTTATTTGAGTTTTGTTTCAAACAACGTGGCTATTTTACCACGTTTTTTGATTTCAGAAATCTCGTTTCATAGTGTGATGTCTATGATGGTCAATTGTGATAGGCTAGGGATTAGTATGGATCCCAAGGATGAAATAAAACAAAAAATCGATATCGTCGAGTTGATTGGCGAGTCCGTCCAGTTAAAAGTGGCTGGATCTGGAGGTCTCAAAGGTCTATGTCCATTTCATGGAGAGAAGACGCCGAGTTTTCATGTCTCGCGTGATCGGCAGATTTGGCATTGCTTTGGGTGCGGTGAAGGTGGAGATTGTTTTGCGTTTGTGATGAAGATGGACGGCATGACGTTCCCAGAAGCGCTCATGCATCTTGGAAAAAAGACCGGCGTGGAAGTGCGACGTCTGCCGACCGTGGAGACGAATGTCAAACAACGCATGTATCAGGTGAATGATTTAGCGCAGAAGTTTTTTCGAAAAGTTCTCCTCGATTCCGCTAGTGCTCTCACCGCTCGTGCCTATGTTGAGTCGCGTGGTATTTCTGTTGAGCTCGCGGAGACGTTTGGGATCGGCTACGCACCAGACGAGTGGGAAGCGTTGTCAGGATTTTTATTGAAGCGTGGGTTCTCGGAGACCGAGATCGTACAAGGCGGACTCGCACTCAAAAAGAAAAGCGGATCAGGCGTCATCGATCGATTTCGAAATCGTCTTATGATTCCATTGCGCGATCATCACGGCAACGTCGTGGGGTTTACAGGGCGTTCTCTTCCAACCTACGACCCACAACCCACAACCTCTGATTCCCCTAAGTACATGAACTCACCGGAGACGCCGATCTATCACAAAGGCGCTCTTGTGTTTGGACTTGATCTTGCCAAACGCGCGATTCGAGAAAAAGGATTCGTCGTGATTGTGGAGGGGAATCTTGACGTCGTTGCTTCGCACAAAGCGCACGTTGGAAACATCATTGCAAGCTCAGGCACAGCTCTCACGGGGGATCAACTCACACTACTCAAACGCTACACCGACAAAATTGTGTTTGCGTTTGATGCGGACGCGGCAGGATTTACGGCGGCGAAAAAAGGAATCAGTATTGCTCGCGGTTTAGAATTTGATGTACGCGCCGCGATTCTTCCAGACGGTGTGAAAGATCCAGACGAGCTTGTGCAACAAAATCCTATTGCATGGGAAGCACTCGTAGTGGAGTCTGTGCCGATTATGGAGTTCTTGATCGCTCATGTCACCAATGGAAAAGATTTGCGACAGGTCGATGATAAACGTGAAGTTGCAAAAGAGCTTTTGCCAGCGATTTCCGAAATGTCGTCTGTTGTCGAACGCGAACATTGGTTGCAAGTAGTGGCGGATTTGCTGCAGATTTCGGCTGATCAATTGCGAGCTTCTCTGTCACCTGTTTCAATCGAACCCAGGCTGAAGCCTGGGGCTACCACTGCTCGGCTTTCTCTTCCAAAAGATGAACAGGTTCGCCGTTTACTTTTCGGTTATGCGATTCAATCAGTATCTCAATTTGACAAACTGTCTGTCAGAATTGAGCCCGTTCTTCAAGCAGACGACCTGTGGATAACGCTTTACAAGCTGGCTGTGAGCGCGTATGATCCAAACAGTCAAGCAGCTCCGACACACAATCATTATGCGGTCGGAGCCCCGACTGACAACGTCGGGGCACAAACTTCCTATTTTTCGCGGATTCGCTCCCTGACGGACGGCCACACACACCAAGAAGCCCTCGAGGCACTTCTTGATACATCTATTTTGATGGCCGAAGAAACGTTTCAGGACTTACCCGAAAATCTCGTGCTGCAGCAGATCGAACATCTCTTCTCTCTTTTGAACACGCTTGCCATAAGTCGTGATCGTGAGGCGTTGGCGCGCGCGCTACGTCAAGCCGAGCTTGCGGGAGATGACAAGGAGGTTCAACGTTTGTTAAATTCATACCATTTTTAATGAACGCTCCGGCATAGCCCGTTCAAAATTGAGGCGAGACGAAGAGAAAAGTTTGAAGCGTATCTGCTGATACGTTGAAGACTTTTCTCAAAGTCGCAGCCCAATTTAGTACGGGATGGTGCCGGATGGTTCGTTGAAGATGGTTTCAATGCCTCGATTATGAAGAAGCCGCACAAAAAAAAAATTCGACCGCACGTACAGAAAAAGAAAGTCTCGGTGAAGCCGCATAAGAAAAAATCCGGCCTGAAGGTCGGATTCGGCTCAACCGGAAAGCACCAAGTCAAAAAAGTTCACGTGGCAAAAAAACTCGTTCGCGCTCCCGAGCCAAAGGTTCGTTACAAACGCGCAGAACCTCCATCCGAGATTGTTCTGGAAAAACTTGTTGACAAAGGCATGCGCCGTGGATACATCACAGAGAACGAGATTCTTTTTACGTTTACAGATTTGGAAGATTACTTAGACGTGTTCGAAGATTTCTTGGACGAGCTCGATCGCGTGGGTGTGAACTTTGTCGAAGTCAAGGAAGGTATTTTAGGAAGACACAAAGAACGCGGGGACGTCTACGATAAAATTCGTGTGAGCGAGGACGCCAGGCGGACCGTGCTTCCCGACATCACCCAGGATTCGATCCAAATGTATTTGCGCGAAATCGGAAAGATTCCACTTCTCACTGGTGAGATGGAAGTCGCACTTGCCAAACGAAAGGAAAGGAATGAAAAAGAAGCAGAGCGACGTTTGATTGAAGCGAACTTGCGCTTGGTCGTTTCGATCGCCAAAAAATTCGTCGGCAAGTCAATGTCGTTGTTGGATCTCATTCAGGAAGGCAACGTCGGATTATTTCGTGCCGTGAAAAAATTTGAATATCGCAAAGGCTATAAGTTTTCCACATACGCGACCTGGTGGATTCGCCAAGCGATCACGCGTGCACTTGCTGACCAGTCGCGCACGATTCGCATTCCTGTTCACATGGTGGAGACGATCAACAAGTTTCAGCAGATCGAACGCCAGTTGATTCAGGATCTGGGACGCGAACCACTCGCCGAGGAAATTGCTGCCGAGATGGGACAGCCGTTGGAAAAAGTTCGCCACATTCGTAAGATCTCACAAGAGACCGTTTCACTGGAAACCTCTGTGGGTGACGATGACGAAGATTCCAAACTTGAAGATTTTATCGAAGACGTAAAGACGATCTCTCCAGACCGTACCGCCGCGCGCGAGCTCCTCAAAGACTACGTGAACAAGGCGATGGAAGGACTCACACCACGCGAGCAAAAAATTCTAGAAATGCGCTTTGGCCTCACCGACGGCGTAAGCCACACCCTGGAAGAAGTCGGCCGCGAGTTCGACGTCACCCGCGAACGTATCCGCCAGATCGAAGCCAAGGCACTGGAAAAGATCCAAGCGAATCCGATGATTGAGAAGTTGAGGGATTACTAAGCAAAATCAGGCCACACGGCCTGATTTTGCTTGACGAAATGGCCAAAATGAGACATAATGGCGCCTCCCTATTGGGAGCCATTTCCAGGAGTCAACATGTCTCAAGTCACATTCAGATTGGACGGATGGAAGTACGGCGAGGACCGAATCGAAGATCTCGCAGCGCTCGTCAGGGCCAAGGTGTCCTACATTCCGATCGTGACGGATCGTGGCGGTAAGGCATTCGGTCTTTCCCTTGCGCAGGCTTTGTCCGACGGCGTCTTCTGGGTTCCGCCGTGGGTCTCGGTTGTTCCCGACGACGCGAGTCACGAAGCGTGGTTGCGCAGTCACTCGTTCGTCTTCGTACGTAGCAATGCCATAGACGAAGATTGGGAGGATCGCCGTGCTGGTCTGCATGAGAGCAAACCTGCCTACCACTACGATCATGCCAACACGCTGATTGCCGAAATGCTCGCAAGCTGCGGAGGAGCTGTTCTCCAGACTCGCGTGAGTCACGGTGTCGGCGTGGTCGTGGACCTGGGATGGAGCGAACTCTTGCAGCGCAACGTTCTGCGTGTTGCACTCGGTTGTCCTTCGCAAGAAGGCGGTGGAGTTGTCTACACGAGTCCAACCTGGGACAACGAGGCAGCCGTGGGCTTGTTCGATGCTGAGACAGGTGAACCGATCGTTGACCTCCAGGTCAGGTACTATGACGTGAGGCAACGCATCGTGGACAAGATGGTGCACTGGATCATTCCAACGCTCATCAACTGTGGGATCACCTTCGGACTCCAGTTCGAGTTCGTGGGGAGCTTCCGGATCGATGATGACGATGCACTCGTCCAGGTTCGTCCAAGTCCTGGCGATTTGCGTGGGGTCGTTCCCAAGGTGCCGTTTACGGGTCAACTTCTCAGCACAACCGGGAAGGTGAATCGTCCTGGCGAAGCGCGTGGTGAAACTGTGTGGGTCAACGGAATGAATGACCGCAGAGTGCCCAAGCCGCTTTACAGTCAACTTGGCGACCTCGGGGAGTATGAGGCGTACAACGATGGTGGACTCAATCCCGAGTTCGAAGGTCGCATCGTGGTGTGGAATTACGACGCCTTACAGCGTTACGGATACAGCATGTGGCAGGTGCTGGCTGCCTGGAAAGTCGGAGCTATCGCGCAAATTGCCGGTCGCGCGCTTTTCATCAACTCGGCGCATGGAACGCACATTCCTTGCTGGAAACGTCGACCCGACGAAGTGGCAGGTTATCAGAGAGCCAAGCAAGGAGGGCCATTGCTGTGCATCAACCACGAGGAACTGCGAGCTCTCGTGCAGAAATGCGACCAGACCCCCATCACCCTGCACGTGGTGAGCGATGGGTTGGTCGGCCAGGTCTACCAGCTCTAAACACTACGCGAGCGCCTTTTACGAGGCGCTTTTCAAATTGAAAAAACCGCCTATTGCTTTACAGCATCTGAACACAATAACGTCACCCGGTGACGTCGTTTTGGCTTGGTTGAGAGAAAATGAAAAACCGCCTGTTGCTTTACAGCATCAGACGGAAGAGGTTGGTATCGCGGACCGTGAAACCGAGCGAGCGGTAGAGGCGGTTGGCTGACTCACGCTCCGGCTCGCTGCACAGATCGATGCGTTCGATCTTGATGCTGCGGGCGTGGGCAATGAGCTGACGCGTGAGTTCTCGACCGATGCCGTGTCCACGGTAGGCTTCATCTACGACAACGTCCTCGATGTGGCCGCTCATGTGGGAGAGTGAGTTCAGCGTGACGAGTAGCGCCGTGCCGACGATATCCTCGTCATCGCGGGCGACGACGAGATAGTGTGACAGTGTCGTGGTGTGAAGATCGGTGAGTGATAGCTCACGCGGGGCGGAGGAGAGTTGACGGATCAGTGCTACAAGCTGTGCGTGATCCCTGATCGTCGGGTCGGTAAGTCGCGAGTACGAGATCATGTGGACTCCTTGGGTTGGTTATTCTTGAGCGACAGAATCACATCGAGTGCTTGTTCAAGGTTGTTCACGACGTGGTGTGCATCGCCTGAGCAGGGGATCTGATGAGTTCGGCGGATTTGGATCCGATGAACCGTGGGTGCGATCACGGCTACCTGCGAGTGTTCACTTGCGCTGTCGTCTAGGAAAACCACGCATCTTGACTTTAAAGCTTCATGAAGAATTAGAACCTTTTCGCCTGGCGCTGTCGTGCAGTGAACTCCTCTGAAGAATCCATCGAGCCGACCTAATCCATCCACCTTCAACTGTTGGTACGCACGATCACCAAATGTGATGATCGAGCATGCAAGTTCATGATGCGCAAGAGCGTCCAAAAACGCACCTGTGTCATCGTAGTTGGTTGTGCCTTCACGCAGTCTTTTTTGAAAGTCGGCTTGCAACTCTCGTGCCCATCCTGCTTCTGGATCGATCGCGAGTTCACGCAGGTGACCGTGAAGGGTGTAGATGTCGCCACGTTCCCAAATCGCGGCTCCTTTTGTGTACACATCGTCGGCGCGCAGGCAAGTCCTCTGTGCAAGTTGTTTGATCCAGCGCGTCCGCCACAAAGGGAAGACGTTCACGAGCGTGAGGTCGAGGTCAAGAAAAATGTGAAGGGGCTTTTGTTTCATGGATTTTGGGTCTTGGTGGCGCGGAAGCGGCCGCGGGCGAGTTCGCGTCCATCGCGTTCGACGGTGAAGCCGCCGTGGATGCCGTCTTCGCTTTGTTCGATCATGCCTCGTACGCGGTGTTGACGGGAGCCACTGGCGAAGGGTGCGTCAGTGAACTGTTCGTGTTCGTCCGCTTGAGCCTCGCCCTCACCGTAGTCACCGATGCGGAATCGCGTCCGGCCGTTCTCGAGTTTCTCGATGTCGATCACAGCCTCTTGTTGTGGTCTCCCCTTTGGCGTGATGTTGGCGTGACCACGGTAGCGTTCAGACATGTGGACTCCGTAGGGCTCGGCGAGATTAGCATGAAGACAAATAGAGTTCAAGGAAAAAGAAAAGAGACTCAGCGCCGAAGGCTGTGAGCCCGTCGAACAGTGGGTCTCTCGTTGAGCAGTCTAGCTGAAGTCCACGCCTTCCACTTGCCAGTCGAGCGTTTCGCCGGCGAGGAAAGGGACGATGCCATTGTATTCTGCTGGCACCTCCCATGGGCGTTTCACGAGTGTGATGATTCCCTCGTTCAGAGGGAGGCCGTAGAACTCGGCGCCGTTTTCTGAGGCGAAGTGTTCCAGGTGATCGAGGGAGCTGTAGTGCTCGAACACGCTGTTGAGCGACGGGAAGTCGTTGACGATCCTTTCGAATACTCCCAGCGCCTCGCTCTCAGCATCCATGATGAACGACTCAGGTTTCTCCACATGCATGGAGTTCACGAGATTGTGATCTGCCATCGCCGTGAGAAGGAGTCTGTGCTCTGTGCTGAGCGGATCGCGCACGCCCCAGCCAGAGTTTGTGCTCACACCGCGGAAGAACGTCTTGCAGGCCCTGATGCCAGCGCGTGCTGCCTCACCGATCATCACCGGAGTCGTTTGCTCCGTGATGTACATGCAGCCGACAGGTTCAAAGTTCCAGCCGTCTATTTGGCACAGCGTCTGGATCATGGCTCGATGTTTGAGAACATCTTGTGCTCGGACACCAGGTGCCCACGGTATCGCCTCGGTTCCCCAAGGGTGACCTTCGATTTTCCAGTTGGGCATGTCGAGTGCTCGACCGAACACGCGGGCCGTGAAGCCCAGAACAGTCTCGAGGCGATCGTCCCAACGGAAATGGCAGTGGAAATCATCAGGGCGGCGGATGGTGAGGTTCACGAGGTACTCCTTGAATCCAGCTGCAATTTAGTAGATCGTGAGGCGATGGTCAAGACACGTCGGTCGCGACCGACGTGTCAAGCTCCTGCAACGATCTCAGTCGTGCTACGATATACCTGGTGCAAGGTCGAACGATTAACTTTTATGGAGCAGGAAATGGAGGTGATCAATGCCCAAACAGATCCAGAGACGTTCGGCCGGTTGTACGACACGTACTACCAGCCGGTCTTTGGTTTTTTGTACAGCCGTACTGGGCGCAGTGAAGTGGCAAAGGATTTGACCAGCGAGACGTTTTTTCAAGCGCTGAAGAATTTGCATCGTTACAAATCTCGTCCTGGCGCTAGTTTCAAATCTTGGTTGTTCGCGATCGCGGTCGCGCAGATCGGCAATTACTACAGGTCTCGATCGCGGTTTCTAGAAGTGACAACGGACGAAGCACCAGAAATTATCGCTCACGATGACTTTCGTCCGGACGTTGCCTATCGCATGGGTGAGGATGCGGCTGAGCTTCAGGGACAAATCGAGTTGCTGCGGCGCATGATGAACAAACTCAATCAACGACTTCAGGATATTTTGACCTTGCGCTTCTTCTCTCATATGAGCGTTCCTGAAATCGCTGCGACGCTCCATATGAAAGAAGGAACGATCAAATCACACATTCATCGCGCGCTCAAAAAATTGCAGGTGCTCATGCTTGTTGAAATGGATCGTACCGTTGTGAATATGCCAGTTCAATCATCTAAAAAATATGAACCGCGAACCGCTCAAAATTGAAGAATTGATCCAGACCATGGGAACGCACGAGGTCTCAGGAGATCCCACACATCGTTACGAGCTTCGTCGCAAGCTTTTGTGCTCGCGGTTTTTTGAGGTTGAGTGCGCGCGTCACAGCAGGTGGAACAGACTACTCACCTACACCGCGCCCCTTGTTGCCGGTGGCATGATGGTGGGCGTATTTAGTTTATTTGCTGTTTCGGTTTCTGAGTCAGGCGGTGAGTCAGTCATTGTTTCTACAAGCGTTCACGTGATCGAAACGCGTGAGGAGCCACAACCAACACTCAATGCGTTTATTTCAGATCCATCCGAGTTGGTCGTGCAACTGGCCGATATTGACACGAACACCATCGATGAACAAATTCATTTCGTTCCGATCTCAGAACGCACGCTCATCTTGACACAATAATTTGGTTCGTTCTTGGTTCGTGTGCTATACTTTTTGTAGCTCCATGGAACTAATTTGGGCAAATACATTGGCATCGGGTCTAGAGCCGTTATCTTTTCGGAGATAGCGCGAGGACCCCGCGGTAAACCTGAAAAGGTGCAGCAACGTTTGAACGAGAATCCGGTTTCGACTGGATGGACGTGCAAACAGCGTACTGGAAATCCAGTACCCGACTGTCGTCAGCCAAATTTAGTTCAGTGGAGTCACAAAAAACCAACGGTCATGCGCCGTCGGTTTTTTGATTTGTTGGTTTGGGGTCACCCCTCCCTTCGCGAAAGGGGCGATCATATCACACCAGCTTCTACGAGTGCGTCGTAGTGATCGGGCGAGAATCGATACAGGTACTCGATGATTTTTCCTCGCACGGGCGTTTGATCTAGTCCAAGCTCCGTTGCCAATGCTTCGATTCGCTCGAGTGCTTTCCCACGATCTTGTGCGTTGTCGATCATGAGTTCAATCTCGGCGAGGTCATGTCCAAAATCACAGATATCTAGATCGATGTGGAAATCACCACGCTTGTAGCTGCGCCGTTCTTTGCGAATCGGTGCAAATGGTTTGTAGCCGGCCGAGTGAAGATTAGATTCCAATGATCCGTTTCCAGGCAAATGCAGAAACTCGCGAATACCTTCCTCGTCTTCGATTTCGTCGTAGGCTGTTCCTCCGAGTTTGTGACCGAGCTCATGGACGCGGCGTTTAAGCTCAAACCGACCGTTCCTTGTTCGAAGCCAGTGATCTTGTCGGGTGAGAGCAAAATCATCTGTGTCGAAATAAATATCTTCATGGCGCTTCACCTCTATAAGCTGAGCGCTCTCGATTAATCGTCGTTCTTGCTCAGGATTCAGTTTGAATTTTTTTTCAACCTCGATCATACAAGACCCATAGTATCACACCCCTTGACACGTTACTGCGAGTGACGTAGCTTGACAGACTCTTGCGAGGTTGTTCTCAGCTGGTATTATTGTGTCACATAATTCATAAATTATTCCTTAAGGCGTATTGCCAAGAAGTAATGTATGTTACAAGCTTTCAGTATTCCCTCCGATGACGAGTTCGACGACGACGAAGAAGAAGACCAAGATGATGATAAAGATGAGGATGACGATGAAGCGAAGGATGATGCCGTAGACATGGGGACAGATGACGACAGTAACGAGTGGTAGTGGAGTTCATAAAAACGTGACTTGCTCGTGCTTCGCTCCCAAAACAGCTCACCGTACGTTTTGTACGCCTCGCTGTTTCGTGAGCTCCAGCACTTCGCATCTCACGTTTTTATGAACTCCTGGGAAAATGGTTGAAACCAGATCCTGCGGGGTCTGGTTTTATTTTGTCTTGTCTTTATACTAGAGACACTATGCAACTCCCAACCCGTCGAGCGCAAAAATTGAGAATCGATCCAGAAGCAGATGAACCTCTCTATCTCACACAAGATGGGTTGGATCGGTTGCGACAGAAACTTGAGCGCATTGAGAAAGTCGATCTCCCTCAAGCGATTGCCGACGTAACAGAGACCGGACAGTTTGGAGATTTTTCTGAGAACGCTGAGTATCAAGAGGCGAAGGGGAGAATGCGTCGCGCACATGATCAGATCACGAGCATCAAGGAACGCTTAAAGAAAATCGTGGTGATTGATAATACTGGTGCATCAGGAGAATCAGTACAACTTGGTTCAACGGTCGTACTTGAAACGAATGGGAAAAGCAAGACCTTTGAAATCGTTGGGCCCCAAGAAACAGATCCTTTGCGTGGCCGCCTCTCATTTAAGTCTCCACTGGGTGCAAAACTCTTGAATCGAACTGTTGGGGAAGAGGTGAGCGTTCCAATGGGTACCAATGCGACGATTTACAAAATCGTCCAAATTTCTTGACAGAAATCCTCTTTGAGGGTAAACCGATCTTGTATGACAAACACACTACGTCTGAGTTTTGCAGGAACACTCATTTTTTCGCTGTTTTTCAGCTTGATTCCTTCTGCTTCAGCCCATCAAGATGCCACTACCTACTTGCCAGCCTCCTTCTCCTCTTGGAGCACATTTGGCTCACCATCTGTCTCTTCTGATCGCGTTGTGATTGAGGGCTCGCAAAAGGAATGGGTTTATATTGATTTGAAGGCGACCGACATTGATGAGTCGTATTTGGCCATCGCGGCTTATGTCGACAAGAGCGATAGTCGAACATCTTACACATCTACCCAGCGAAACAGTTCTGGGAATCCCTACATCTATGCTTACGAGATCGACAGCAATGGCAAAATTGTAAAGTACCTTTCTGGGACGTCTCTTTTTTCCACTACACGCTCAGACTCCGACCATGTCGTGTACGGAATTTTTGCCCGCAACAGCAACATGAAAACAATTCGCGTTTTCTTGAAGCAAACGTCTGTCAGCGGTATCAGCAACTCGGGCGTCAACGTCGAGTTTGCGCGCCCGATTCTTGTTGAAGCTTCTTCCTCAAGTCGTGCGAAGGATCTTGTAAGGGCATACGCGAATCAAAATCTCAGCCTCACTTACAAGGACGTGATGTCGGCCTCTTCCACTTCTACCACCTCTTCCACTTCTACCACCTCGTCCAGCTCAACAACGACAAACTGTGCGGCAACAAGTGGAACGAGTGTTTTCAAAATTGGTTTTGAGTCGAGTGAGTCTCGCGATTCAAACCTCCAGTTCGGTTCCTCTCTTGCAGCTTGGGCGTACGCCACGCATGATTACTTGAGCTCTCTCTCGCCATATGATCGAACAACCACAGCACAGAGCTACACGGGAAGTTACGCGCTCGGACTCACCAATTCCAACTACGGCTATGTGAACGGGGAAGTCGCGACAAGCCCACAGCTGTACGACGAAGCTCTGCGCTACATCGCCACGAACAAACTCGTAAAAGATGGCAAGTACGCATTCTCGATTCGTGCCAAGTACATTCAGGGTTCTTCTTCGCAAAGCTCAGTGAGCTTTTATCTCTCGCAAGAAACAGGGTCCTCTGGTTCAGGTCAGGTTGTGAATACCAAGCTCGTGAACGCGAACGACTCTTGGCAGTGTCTTGAGTATCAATTTACGAATAGAGAATCTAGCTCGACCGTTCAGGATCTGGTGGTCTTCTTCGGGACTTTACCCAAAGGGTCCTCACTCTACATCGATGATATTCAACTGATTAAACGTTAAGCAGAAATGGCCGTCGAAGGGCGGCCGTTTTTGTTTTGTGCTAAACTAAGAGAACTATGACACGAACAGAACTTGAGGATCAGCAATTTTACGGGCTCGGAATCGCCCCGACACTTTTGGAACGGCTCGAGGCACTTGGTTTCAAACATCCAACCCCGATTCAATTTAAAGCCATTCCAGTTGCTACGGCTGGTGACGATGTGATTGGAATCGCCCAGACAGGGACAGGAAAGACCCTCGCGTTTTCCATTCCCATGCTCCAACAGATGTCTGCACGTGGAAAGATGGGTCTTGTTTTACTCCCAACACGTGAGCTCGCAGTTCAAGTAGAAGAGACATTGCGAAAACTCGCAGGACCTCTTGGATTGCGCACAGCCGTGTTGATTGGTGGCATGTCCATGGGCCCACAGATAAAGGCTCTTCGCGCAAAGCCTCACGTTATTGTTGCCACTCCTGGAAGATTGATCGATCATCTTGAACAGAAAAATGTGAAGCTCGATCAGATTGGTGTTTTGGTTCTTGACGAGGCTGATCGAATGCTCGACATGGGTTTTGCACCACAGTTGAAAAAAATTCTTGTAACGGTTCCTGCCGATCGTCAGACCATGTTGTTTTCCGCAACCATGCCTGAGGAGATTGCCAAGATCGCGCGGACATACATGAAGCAACCGTTGCGTGTAGAAGTGGCTCCCTCTGGTACAACGATTGAAAAAGTCGATCAAGAAATGTATATCGTTCCAAAAGCGGAGAAGACGGAGCTTCTCGCGCGTTTGCTGAAGGAGTATCGGGGAACCGTTCTCGTGTTTACGCGTACCAAACACGGTGCACGAAAAGTCGCGATGGATGTTAAACGCATGAACCACACGGTCGCGGAGATCCATTCGAATCGTTCACAATTTCAACGTCAGGACGCACTCAAGGGATTTTCAAATGGAAGATATCGCGTGTTGGTTGCCACCGATATCGCCGCGCGTGGAATCGATGTGAAAAATATTGAGCTGGTTATTAACTTTGATTTGCCTGATCACACAGAAGATTACGTGCACCGCATTGGTCGCACAGGCCGCGCTGGACTTTCAGGCAAAGCCATCTCGCTTGCTGATCCGGCGCAAAAAGGAGACATTCGTCAGATCGAACGTTTGATTCGAAAAACACTCCAAGTGAAGACACCATCTGGTGAACTGATCGATCGCTCACGCGACGCCTCTTCTCCTGCTGGTTCCTCCCGCGACCGACGCGGTGGTTCACGTCCACCGTTTCGCGGAGGGGGTCGACCGCATCGAAGCGGTGGAGGAGGCCGATCTGGAGGATATCGTGGGGGATCTCGCTAGACACTTCTTAGGTTGTGGAAACACGATTGAATAAATTTTTGTCTGAACGAGGCGTGTGCTCGCGCAGAAAAGCTGATGCTCTTATTGAAGCCGGAAAGGTTCGTGTGAATGGCAAGGTCGCGCCGTTGGGGTTATTGGTGAGTGAGAACGACAAGATTCTGGTTGAGGGGAGAGCTGTCACAACCAGGCGACCACCTGAAGTTTACCTCGCCTTTCACAAGCCCGTTGGAATCATGACAAGCGTTGATCCACGAGCGAGGGACACGATTCGTTCCTACCTGAATCTCGAGGAACACATTTTTCCTGTCGGACGTCTGGACGTGGCATCGAGTGGTCTTTTGATTTTAACGAACGATGGAGATTTAGCAGAGCGCATTACACATCCACGATTCGCTCACGAGAAAGAATATGTCGTCACTGTTGATCGTCCGATCAGACAAGATGATATTTGCACGATGGCTGAAGGCATGATGATTCTAGGCTCTCGCACAAAAAAGGCAGATGTCAAAAAAATAGGTGAGAATCGATTTGTGATGATTTTAACTGAAGGTCGTAATCGCCAAATTCGTCGGATGTGTGAAGCTCTTGGCTATGAAGTGAAGGCTCTGCGCCGCACACGCGTCATGAATATTGAACTTGGAGATTTACCTAGTGGAAAAACGCGATCCCTCACACAAAAAGAATTGAAGGAGCTCAGAAAACTCACCGGTCTTACAGCCTGATCGAGAACATAAAAAATCACCCAACGTTTCCGAAGGGTGATTTTTTTGTGTTCGTTAGACCACTGTCACATTGACAGCGCGAGGACCACGGTCAGACTCTTCCGTTTCAAAAGAAACGGTGTCGCCTTCACGAAGTTCGTCGTAAGAAACGCCCACGAGGGCAGACGAGTGGAAAAAAATTTCCTTCGCCTGACCTTCAACAGTGATAAAGCCGAAGCCTTTCTCTGTCTTGGTTTTTACTGTACCAGTCATAGGTTTGTATGATTTGGAGTGAATTATCCGCAAATGACAGTCACTTGGGAAACTCGACGGATCTCCACAGGGTAGACTTTTTTTGCAGCTGCACTATATCTCAGACGAGCCAAACTGTCAAGATACTGTTCAGTCCACCTTTGGTGGCAACGACTTATCAAGCCTTGACCTTTTTTGTTTTTGCGGATTTCTTTGCTTTTTTTGCTTCTTTTTCTGGCCCGTGTATCTCAACAGTAGGTTCAGCAAAAGCGACTTTTTGTGTGGCAACAGGGGAGAGGAGAGCCAAGAGTGTGTCCAGTTTTTTGTTGATCATTCTGAAGTGATCCTTGTAGTCTTCAGACGGTTTTGGTGCAGCGAATGTATTTGTTCGTCCTTCAGGTTTCACAAAGCATTGTCGGCAGTAAATGGGCTTTTCACCTGTTGGGCGAAATGGCACTTCACAGCTGTTTCCGCAGGTGTCGCAGACAGCTTCATACAGACGTTTTTCGCCAAACATCTGACGTCCTGAATCACGGTCGCCGCCTTTGTCGCCAAAGCGCATGGGTGCAGGACCCTCTTCTCGTTTGAAGCAATTGCTACAGAAAACGGGCTTGCGGCCGTTTGGCTTAAACGGAACTTCACATGCCTGTCCACACTCGTTGCATGTCGCCTTGTGCATCATCGGTCTGTCTCCACCATCTCTACTATCTCTGCCGCCTGAGTTTCGCTCCCAAGGCTTCTTTGCGCCGAATTTGCTAGGGCTTTTCCAGCCACCAGGTCGCGCGTCACGTTGAAAATTTTTCATACATCGTTGGTTTGTTAGTGAACTGCCGCAGTATACGCCTCTACGCTAAATTAAGCAATAGTTTGTTCAGTCCACCTTATGAGGTAAAAAACTGGTAGGTTAGGGGTAACTAAGGTGAACTACACAACAAGAAATTATCCACAATAGCAAAAAATATCCGACTTCTTAGAAAAGAGAAGGGATTTTCTCAAGACAGGCTGTCAAAAGAGGCGGAAGTTGCTTATAATACAATTGTAAAAATAGAGTCGGGAGAAAATCCCAACCCTACAGTAGATACGCTTGAGCGAATTGCAAAATCGCTTGGAATATCTATCGAAAAATTATTTAAGGACTAAAAATATGAGCGAAAAACCAATTGAACAATTTATACCACCGGCAGAACGAATTGAAAGATTAGAAGGGATAGAATGCCCCGAAGATAAAGAAAATTTTGAAGGGCAAAAAGTTTTAGTCATTGGCGGGCCGGACGCTCACGGAGTTAGTATGGCTGTTTCATCGGCTCAATACCTTGAAAAAAGAGGTGCGGAAGCGGTCATTTATGTTGGTTCGCCTGTCATTCGTGAAGGCAGGGGCGCAACGCACCCCGGCGCATTTTATGCAAAAACAATTCCCGAATTAAATATTGAAAGTTATGATCGCGTGGTTATTTCCGATATACCGTTAGATTTTAGAGATTTGTCAAATTCCGAAAAAGCGATTGCTCAATTAGATGAAAAAATACAAGAAAGTCGACAAAAGAGAGGATTATCGCCGATTGAACGAACAACTTTTTATATCGATCATCACAGTACAACACAATTTAGCGCGCCTCGCGAATCTGTCTTGATAAAGAATGTTCCGGTTGCCGAAGCATGTAAGCTCGGAAACGAAAGGACAACTATTGGCCGCATAGGTTCGATTTGCGACCGCGATGCGGCTACGCTACCAGTTACAGAGGAAGAAATGATTTTAGCCCGCGGACTGGACGCGGCAGTGCGTCCCGACCCAGATGACGAGCGACCAAAATTAGCAAAAAATCCAACCGAAGAAGAAAAACGAGAATATCCAGAGAGACTTCTGGCTTGGGAAAATAGAACACAAACAAGATTAGAAGAAACAGTAAAAAAACTTAAAAGTGAGGATTGGGATTATTTCAAAAAAGAAGCCGAGCGAATGAGCCGAGTGGAAATTCCAACTGCTGGCGGATTTGGACAGGTCGCTATTGTTGATACGCAAGATTTAACCAGTAAGCTTGGTGTATTGAAGTTAATGGAAATGGCAGTAGAGAATACTGGTACCGAAAAAACGCCTTATGCTATCGGAATACTGCGGGAGCTTGGCGACATTAAAATGGGTCGGGAACCAGCTGACGCAATAACAATTATCAGACATTGGACAAGGGAGGATTTACCGTCGGTTGAAGAAATTATCACTCGTCATTTTGGTGAAGAATTTATTGAAAAATATAAAATGTATGGGGCAAAAAACGCCAAAACAGTCAGGTTGCCGGTTAATGATCGCGAGACGGCAAAGTTAGCCGCCCAATTGGTTGAAGCATTCGCCGGTCAGGAAATGCCGGACTTCTCGCAAGTGCGGTCAGTGGTGATGTGCGGCGATCCAAATTCGGGAAAGTCTGTTTATTCTACAATTTTCCGTGAAGCACTAAAAACTTTAGGCGTGCATGTAACCCATCTTGATTTGGATAAAGCCGCCCCTACTCCGCAGTGGTTTTTGGATGCGGAGATTGCCAGCAAAGAAGCAGAATTGCTTTTTTCGCAAGGAAAATTATCTCAAGAAAAATTAGATGAGGCAAAAAAGGAACTTGGAGAAGCGGCAGAAAAAAGACGCGCAATGAAACGGCCATGGTCGCTCGATTTAGCCGAAGAAGCAAAACAAGAATTGTTGGCCGCCACTCAAAACGAAAAAACCGATTTTGTGATTGGCGACATCGGCGGCGGTAGAATTAAAAAAGACGAACAAGGGAAAATTGTAAAAATCACCCGTCTCACGGCTGAGAACGCGAGGATTTTGGAAGGAACGGACGCTGTCATTATTGTTTCCAATAATCCGCAAGGTGCGGCGGAATGGAAAAAGTTGGTAGAAACCGGAATTGATCCGGAAACCGGCGTGCGAATTCAACGAGACAAACCGATTCAGATTATTGGGATTTATCAAAGTATTTTGGAGGGCAATGTCCAAGAAACCGCCACTGGTGAGAAAACCGGAATTATTACTAACCTTGACCGTAGCAAAGCCGAGAAAAAATATAATCCAGCAATTTTTACCACCGCGATGTTTGTTAGCGAAGCGGTGGAATCAAGGAAAAAATAATATGAGCGACCAAGAAAAATTTACGCCGCAACTTGAAACACCCAAAACACCCGAAGCTGAGCCACAGGAAAGGCACATGGCTTATGGAAGTGAACGATTTGAGAGTGCGACGAGTAACAATCACAATGAAGTTTTGTTGACCGATACGCGCAAAATTGCCAAAGTAGTTTTGGGTAAAGATGTTGCTTTGGTATTACCCAAAAATCCGGATGAAATACCAAAGTGGGCGGGTTACCCAACTCATCAAGAATCATGGTTGCCGTTGTGGTTTGTTTTGTTAAACCACGCCCAACACAGAACACCGGAAGAATTTGCCTATCGGCAAAAACTCAATGAGCAATTGACCCCAGAAGATCGCGAACTGATGCGCAAGGCTCTTATTTTTAAGGCAAATGAATTTTGGCAAGCATACAAACAAGACAAGGAAACAAAGGAGCCAAGAAAAAAATACAAAAATATTACTCGCATTGTGCAGGATATTTTGCTTTATGTGGACGCGCCGGAAACGGTTATCGAAAATCAAGAGGAATATCTAACCGGTCATCGCTTGTTTCCGCTTATCCAAAGAGCGAACGAATTAAGAAAAGGCATTGATCTTGATCGAGCCAGCGATTTAGAAACTCAAGTCGAACAAGTATTGGCAGATTATACCAGACAAGCAGGTACCGATGAAAGCAAAGAAGCCTATGAGGAATTACAGGTAAAACTATTGCAGAACTCCACTGATGAGTTGGTTGTGTTAGTGCCTGATAAAAATATCTCCGACGCAAAATTATATGCAGACTTGGTAAGTTATGACTTGCTGATGTCGGAGGATGAACACGATCAGGATGTTGTTTCCATTGTTCCCACGCTTTCGGAGCCGCAATTTCACCAATTAGATACAAAATTCGGACCGAAACTGGCGCGTGAACGACGAATGGATGTTATCGCCGTTCCCGAAAATCTCGGCGTTTGGGATGTTGTTCGCGGCGGCAAGGAATCCTACCAGCCGATTAGTATGATTCTGATGACTCACACAAAGCCTGAAACCGAAGCGGGCGCACAAATTCAAGAGCAATTACAAAAAGAATTATCGCCACAATTTGTCGCACACCATTATCTCGGTGCGGCGGAAGAATTTTTGCACCGCGACGCTTGGGGTAAAAGTTTCGCTAAACGCTATGAAGGAGAAAAGGTCAAGCAAATTAAAAAAGTCATACCGCTATATCGCGTGGCGTGCGATTTACTGCCGAGAGCAGTTTATATGTTAAAAATGGGAAAATTTTCTGCTGGCGTGGAAAATGATGAGCTCTGGGAAATAGGAGAAATTAAAGAGGAAGCGGATAAAATTCAAGTACATTTTAAGCGACAAGATGCGACCCAAGAAGAATTGAGCGAGTTGGCAAAAGCTATTGAAATTAAATTTCAAAAATGGTTTGCCGATGAAGATTATCTGCTATTTTTGGAAAATATGGAAAAAATGGGGCAACTTGAAACATTGGCAGAAGGCGAGCAGTTGCAGGAGTTGATTCGTCTTGCCGGAAAGATTGCCGAATCCGTACCAGCCAGAGAAGTAGAAAAAGTAAAAACTGCTATCGCAATGGCTGTTAGTTGCCACAAAGAACAACATCGCGAAGGCGGCGAAATGTATGCCAATCATGTTTTGCGCGTTGGCTCTCGCGCAGCCGAATATGCACAAGATTTGGAGAAATCAGAAATTTTGATAAAAGCGGCAATACTTCACGATATTCTTGAGGATACTCCGACATCCGAAGAAGAAATAGAACAAAAATTCGGCAAAGAGATTGTAGAAATCGTCAAAGCCGTTAGCCATAGAGACGAAGATGAGCCCGACGAAGAATATCTGAATCGAGTTGCCGTAGGCGGAAAGTTGGCAGTGCTGGTGAAAAGGTTTGACCGTTTAGAAAACTTAAATGATTTAGTAAAAGCACCCAAAGAGTTTCGATTACGAAAACTACGAGAATTAGAGCAAGCAATACCGGTTTGGCAAAAAATTGACCCTGAAGGCGCAGTTGAAATAGAAAAAATAACACGAGAGATGTTATCGAAAGAAATTTAACTTATGATGTCAGAAAAAGGCGGCGAATTTCCGCCGCAAGAACAATCGAAGACAGTTGACCAAAAAGTAGAACGCGAAATTGGCAATCGCGAACTGCCGATTTGGGAAAAGATGCCGGAAGTTGTAGAAACGCTAAAAAATAACAACCGGTTAATTTTGGTTTCCGAAACCGGCAGCGGAAAAACCACTCAAGTGCCGCAAGCGTTATGGGCCGAGGGATTTGCCGAGCGAGGAAAAATTTTTGTGGTGGAAAATCGAGTAGCGGTGGCCGTAGAAATAGCCAAACGGGTCGCGGAAGAAATGAAAGTCAAAATCGGCCAAGAGGTCGGTTATCTTACTGGGCCGGAAAAAAATCGGGTAGAGATTCAAAAATCGTCTTTTTAACGAGCGGGGTTTTCAAAAACATTATACGCGATGATCCAAAAATGGAACAAGCGTCAGTAGTGCTTTTTGACGAATTTGATGAGCGGTATTTGCTTTCAGATATTGGCTTGGCTCTTGTTGAGAAAGCACAGAATCAAGGTAGCGGAGTAAAATTTGGGCTGATGTCCGCGACGCTCAACGCACAAAAATTTTCCGAGCACTTTGGAGGCGCGCCGATTGTGGAAGCAAAAGGCAGACCGTATCCGGTTGAGACGCATTTTTCAAGCGAACAAATAGACCCGAGGCGTATGCCGGAAAAAGCCGCCGAGCTTGCCTTGTCTATTCACCAAGGACACCAAAAAGGAGATGTACTGATTTTTATGCCCGGAAAACAAGAAATCAACGCAACCATTGAAGAAATGATGAAACAAAAAATTACCGGCGCAACAATCTTGCCCCTACATGGCGAACTTTCACCGCAAGAACGACACAAAATTTTTGAAGAACAATTAGGCAGGAAAATTATTGTTTCCACTAACATTGCCGAGCGTGGGCTGACCATTGACGGCGTAAAATATGTAATTGATTCTGGCTTGGTGAGAATGAACGAGTATGATCCGGCAGCCGATACGACCAAATTAGTGGTAACCTCAACCGCGCAAGATTCTCTAAGACAACGGCAAGGTCGCGCTGGCCGCACCCAGCCGGGCGAATGCCACTTTTTAATAACGCAAGACGAATTTAATCGTCGTCCCATTTCCACCAAACCAGAGATCATGCGCACTTCTTTGCGAGAAGTAGTGCTGCAAATAAAAGCGATGGGCTACTCGCGTGAGGGCGATCCTGTCCATTTAATTGATTCGCCGGAAAAACAAAACTGGAAGACAGCAAAAAACCAGCTTCGCCTGCTCGGTGCGCTCAATCCCGAAGACGAAACAAAACTTTCGGAGTTTGGTCAAAAACTTGCGGAGCTATCGTGCGACCCGCGCGAAGGAACAATGCTGTTGCGCGGTTGCGAAATGGGTTGTGGCAGAGAAATGGCAATTATCGCGGCATTAAGAACTAGCCGAAGATTATTTTACCGTCCACAAGCCGAAGCCGAACAAGCCGACGCGGCCAGAAAACAGTTTGAAACCTCAAATCTTTCCGATCTCTTGAATTTGGTCAATGTCTATGAGCAAGCCGAAAGAGCGAATTTTGATTCAAAATGGTGCCACGATAATTATGTTTCTTGGCTCGCCTTGCGCGAAGTACGCCAAAACCACTCTCAACTTTTGGAGCAAGTAAAAAGATCGGGATATAAAATTAACAAGGAAAAGCCTGCACCAGAAATTCTATGCCAAGCAATTGCAAAGGGGTTTCCCGACAAAGTTTTTGAAAGTGCTGGTCGGGGCTGGTATAGGAACAGGATAACTGATGAGCGCGCGCTTTTAGGTCGAGAATCGCGCGTAAGCGGCAACTTGATTGTTGCCAACGAATTGATTACATTACAAACTAAGCGAGGTGGCGAATTGCCCCTCATCACCCTGGCAACCAAAGTCGAGCCGGAGTGGGTTAAATAATTTATTTTTTAGAAAGGATAAATTTATGAGCGAAAAAAACTTCACACCAGAGGCACAGGTGCCTCAAGAAATCAAAGAAGGTGAGCCGAAAGTTGAAAAGTTATCAATTAACGATTTTGCTCGCGAGATTGGATTACAACCCGATCAACAAGGCCGCATCACTTTCGGCCCAGAGCATGACCGATTGGCGTACGAATACGCCGAGAAATTTGCTCGTGATAAAAAAGCCGAAGGCATTGTTATTGACGGCGTTGCTTCGCCCGGAGTAATTGCCTGTCTTTTACACGGCGCGCACCCGGCAGAAGGACATCTCACCTACATGTCAAAAGATGCGGAAGGAAAAATGACCAAGGGCGAGACAAAAGTTTTAGAACCGTTGCCAGAAGGTGAAGGACGAGGGCCAGAGGGATTTACGTGGGTAAAAAAAGGAACTGAAGGTTATACTCTTATTGAGTTTAATCTCGCGGGCGATTTTAAGGTTGAGGATTTGGACAAAGTCATTCCTCCCGACGTTGACCCTTCAAAACCCGTGTTAATTTCCGGTCGCGGCCCTCTCTATTTGACACACACGATTGCCGCTGGATATAGACACTACAAAGGTATTCCGGGCGTTGGTTTTTACCAACCAGCCAGCAAGTTCGGGCCGGCCAAAACCGAAATTGGCATTTCTCATGAGGAAGAATTACCGCTGGGATTGAATTTTGGCGAACCAACAGAAATTGGGTCTGCCAAAGAACAGCACGAAAAAAGAATCACTGAAGGACTAACTGGGATTAAAGAAGGAATTGAAGGACAAAAAATTGCTTCCGTTGAGGTGAACGGCAAGATTATCAAAATTACTTTAGATAGCGGCGAAATTTATAGCATATCCGCGCGCGAAGTATCGAAAAGTTAATAATAGACAAACAAATTGAGTTTGTTGCCTACAGATCAGCAATTGTTTTGGTTAATTTTGTTTGTTTCTTGTTGTATCCTCACTACCTATTTTAAAGTCCCGCCGTCCGCTCGCAAAAAATTCTGGCCGTCCCCGCCGTCGTTAAAACTTTGGCGGGCAGGCATTCAGGCGGGCGAAAAGGAAGGGGGTTGGGGGGAAGGAATTTTCGCCCGCCTGTTCTGCGCCGTAGGCGCAGTGGGGTGGGAAGCGTTTCCGCCGTTTGGCATTAAGCCAAACATCAAAGCAAAACAATTTTCAATTCCTTTTAAAAGAAAAAGGGTCGCGCGAAA
>CAYHRJ010000013.1:0-22181 GCA_964359095.1 uncultured Gammaproteobacteria bacterium
TCACCTGTGAGGACAAATTTCGCATCACCTCCACCTCCCGTCGCGCCGCCCTTGAAATTCGTAATCTCGCTGACTTGGCAAATCCGTGCGACGGAAAATTTGAAGCCGTGATCCGCGCAGCCGTCAAAACGGGCTGGGGAATTTTTGGCCGCAGCACTCTCAAAGAAAGCGTCTTCCCCATGAAGTCCCTCGCCATCCGCAGCGACGAACCGATCTCGCTCTTTGTCGACGGCGAAGAAATGACCTCCACTCGTTTTGACATCGGCATCGAACCGATGTTTCTGCGAGTCATTACAGGGAAGGCAAGGGTGTTCTAAATAGCATGTCAAACAAAAAAGACTGAGTATTTGGCTCAGTCTTTTTTGTTGGTGCGCGGGAGAGGAATCGAACCTCCACGCTCTTGCGAGCATCAGCCCCTCAAGCTGACGAGTCTACCAGTTTCTCCACCCGCGCATTTTCAAGCTCTTGTAGTATAGATAAGGCCTTCAAAATTTTCAAGCGTTTGCGTTCAAGGCAAGGTAGACGCTTTTTGTAGTACACGATTTTTAACAGAGTGTTTGATTCTGTTTTAGCGTATTTTAATGACAGGCAAGAATGCTTTAAGGAACTAAAGAAAACTCTCACTTACGATCAGGGGAAGGAGATGAGTGAACACAAACAATTCGTGATCTCAACTGGAATGACTGTCTACTTTGCTCATCCAGCAAGTCCGTGGGAACGCGGGATCAATGAGAACACAAACGGACTCATTCGACAGTACTTTCCTAAAGGAACGGAGTTCGATAAGATAAGCACCAGAGAAATCAAACGCGTCCAACGACAGCTAAACGATCGCCCGAGAGCCGTCCTCAACTACTACAAACCAGACGAAGTTTTCAATAACCTTGTTGCATTAAAAGTTTGAAACCAAGTAAGTTAAAATCAATACTATGGAAAAATTCACACCAGAAGTAGCCGGGAGACAACCGAAAAAGCATCCAGAAAACCAAGAGCTCCGCCGAGAGCCCTTGCCTGAATTGGAATTGACTGAGTTACTCAAATCAGAAAAACCTATTAACGGTATTGAGAACAGGAAGTTAAAAATTGAAGCCGTTCGTCCTTGGAATAACTACACGATCGTTACTCTTGAAGGTTCAGATGAGATTCAAATTTTTGATGAAGATGCTCGTAAAATAGAAGATTTCAAAAAGCCACATAGTAGTAAAAAGATTGTTATTAATTGGCAAGATCAGAATTTGGCCCGAAAGGTGGGTAAACATGAAATAGGAAAGGATACAACCACTGATCCGAATGAACAGAAAATTTCACAGGTGCCCTTAGAATTAAGAGGGCCCGCAAGAAAAAAACTAGAACAACATAATTATTTTAAGCTAGCGGCTCAGCAACCGGAAGAATTTCTCTCCGATGACATGATTGTTCTAGGAAAGTACATTATATTTCCTTCCAGACAAGGTACTTATTTTGCTTTCGAAACTCAAAATGAGCATGGTGTTGTACTCTCTCCTCGTGATTGGAAAAGAATTGATCCATCAAAACCGTACCCTCCTGAACTCGCCAAGTATGGTGAAAAAATTCTTGGCGAGCATGAAGGCTATAAACAACTTAACGAAAAATATTCCGCATTTGTTACCGACGTCGGTATAAACATTGTAAAAACCGAAGAAGCTAAAGGTGCGCCACTATTTTCTGACAATGTCCCGTCTATAGAAAGAAATATTACGGTTGACCCAACCAATCCTAATATAATTTACTACTGTCAAAGTAGTAACCCTCGAAGTATTAAACGAATTGATCTCAGCGCAGAACCGAATACGTGGGGAGTGATCTCGGCTGAATTTCCACAAAAATATGAGAGTGTGAGCAATCTGCAACTTGATCCATCTGGCAACTTTTTCTTATTTTACTCTAAAGAAGACTTGGTCATGACTACTAAGGATGGATTAGAAGAAGTGAAGAGAGTGCCAAAACTATCTCAGGTAAACTTCGACGCCACCGGAAGAATACGAGCAGTAGACAAAGACGGGCATCTTGTTATTTACGAACCCAATTTTGATGAATTAGCTCAAGAGATGGATAAGCAGAGGGTAGCAAAACTAGCCCAAGGTATAAAAATTGTCGACATATTTGAATTGGAAGCTTCTAAAAAAGCGTTAGGTCAAAAAGGCGGAGAAGGACTTGCATACTTAGAGCCACTTCGAACTCAGTATGAACAACAATTTACTGAGGTGCTGGCAAAGATAACTACCCCAGAAGGAGCTCAACAACTTAGACAGGGTTTCAATAAATTAGCTGAAGCGTTAAAGCAACAAGGACTCAAACCAAATGAAGTTGCTTTTATTATCTCCGGGCTTGAAGGGCCTATAGAAGCAAAAGAGAAAGAATTCGCTATTAAGAGCACTCAAGAAGCACTTGTTTCTGTGCGAGCAAAACTCGCCAGCGGTCTTTCCATTACCTCGGTATCAGAGGCGCGTGCTGAAATGGAAAAAATTAGAGCCACAGAGGCATTGCTAGAGGGAGACTTGCGACAGGAGGTACATGAAGTGGCGTTGGAACTCGAGCAAAGATCGGTAGAACTTTTCCGACAACGTGGTGGAGAAATCACCAAAGATATTCACGGACTAATTGAAAGAACCAAAACAGACCTTGAGGGCTTTACTAGTAAATCACAAATGGATGACTGGCTTGAATTCCGATATCCGCAATTAAAATCAAGATTAGGTTCTTTGGCTAAGGACGTTCCTCTTGAAGCAGATGAGGCTTATAAAGCCATCGTTGCGGCGCGAACAGAATTACAAACCATTGCCTCCACATTTGAAGACAGATTCAAGAGAGAATATGCCAAGGTGAGAGAAAAAGCTTCAGCGCGTATAGGAGCGACTGTGGATATCTTGGCGCAAGACGTTGACGGACTGATTGAGCGTCTACGTACTAAAGGTTTTACTAATCGAACTCAGGCAGAACAGTATCTATCTTCAAGCGAGGCCAAGAAAACACTGGAAACTGAAATCGCTGGACTTGCCGGAGACAACCCTGACTTAGCAAAAGAATTAGAGCGTGGCTTGAAAGTAAGAATCTCTAACACATTAACTGAAATAGAGCGTGGGGCTCTCACTCAAGTTGCTGAAACCGGCCAGCAAATGGTTATGTTTGGCGATACAGCTTTTCCAAAGTGGGAAGCAAAAGTTAAAGAAAAAGTGGAACGCAAAGTCGATGTGACATTTGAAGAAGATTCAAAAACACATGGACCCGGAGTTAAGGCTGGAGATATCCTCGGGGATATTTCTGTCTCAATTCGTACATCCACAGGTAAGGTAGAGAAGGTTAGGCTTTACGAAGGATGGCAAGATGAAAATGAATGGCGACTTGGTCTCTTAAATTATCGTGGAGAAGCGATTGAGCCTTCATATGTAACCGCTAAAGAATTTAAGGATTTCAAAAAAGAATACGGGGATTGGTCACAAGGAGAAAAATCTAATCTCAAGAATGAACTGCAAGAAAAAAAAGATGCTCTTAAAGAAATTTATTCTAGACGACAAAAAATTGGTGAAAGAACTCCCGAAGTAGATGCCCCCTGGCAAGAAGAATACAAACAAAAATTACAAGAGTACGGTACATTTGCCGCCGAACATCATATCCCACTATTACGACGCATTGACCATATAAAAGCAGAACCGGATGTGGAATACACAAACGGTAAAGGCTTTGTTCCTGAATGGCAGAGTCACTGGGTTATGGACCCACAAACAGAAACTGATTTGTCAGAAATGGCAAAGGCACTAAAGATGCAATTAGATTTACAGGAAGGTTTAGTCAACTTGAAAGGACATGCCGGTACTGGTAAAGACGTGCGTATAAAAATGTTCAGTGCTCTTACGAACCGACCTTATTTCGGAATTGATGGAACGAAGTGGACTACTGAATTTGAATTGTCAGAGGATGTCATGTTGGAGTCTCAGGACGGTGCATCGCAAACAGTAAAAGTACCTTCAGCAGTGTTGAATGGCATTACCACTCCGGGAGCGATTGTATACTTCAATGAGTTCAACGCTATGCCTGAACAGGCGCAGATATTCCTCCATGCTCTTATGGACGAAAAGCGATCGTTAACACTCAAAACAAGTTCCGGTAAAACTATTCGTGCATTGCCAACTGTTCTCTTGGTCGGTTCTATGAACCCGAACTACCCCGGAACATTTAATCCGCAATTTGCTACTCGAAGTCGCATGGTCTCTTTGGAAATTGGTTACCCTCCTCTTACACGCAAAGCTGATCCCGGAGATCGAAATCCTAACCCACCATACGATGCTTCTGAGGCATTGCGTATAGCTCGAGGTGTTGACTCTCTAGCCGATCTCACATACGAGGCAAGTTTGGAGCACAACGAGTATGTAAAAATGTGGGATAAATACATTAACGGCATAGACAACGGCGCACCGGAGCCAACAGGAACACAAAAGTTTGATATAGATGCTTCCCTCGCTCTTGTCCAGTTTGCCAACAATCTCCGAGAAAACTTTATTAAAATCTTTGAGAAAAGCCGTGAAGCTCGAAATGCGTTACCAGTTACTCAACCTGTTACTGGTCGAGAATTGCGTCGTGCGGCTTATGCTCTTAGCAAGATGACTCCCGAAGAAAAAGTTACAGCAAATCCAGAGGGTGTAGCCCGAGATCTCCTTAATAAATACTTCCTAACTCACATCGACAAAAAAGAAGATCAGGACAAGATTCGCACGGCAATGAGCACTTGGACTTCCAAGAAGCGTGTAAGAGCATAAACGTATGGAACGTCCCCGCGAATTTCGTGAGTCGCTTCCGCAAGGAAAGGTGAAACCCTCAAAACTCACTCGTGAGATGCTTTTTCTGGCTGAACAAGCCGCCGAGGGTAAGCTAAAAGTTCTGCCTGGTAAGGAATGGTCTTTGCACCATCCGGCGGATCAGGCAACTAGATCAGAAAAATTGCAGGGTTTGCTCGATGGTAAATATACCGCCGAAGAAGTGGCTCATGATATCAAACCTGATGCACTCTTTTATAATGCCGAGGATATTGAAAAAGAAGGTTTAGAAAAGGTAAGTGGACGTATTCGAGACCTTTCCGCTTTCATCACTCACTACGACTACCCTAGATTCGCCAAATTCGTAGAAGGCATGCGTGGTCATGATATTCCTCTGGACGACCTCGATAACCTTTACAGCGATGTTACTCAAGCAAGAGTTCAGAAAAAAGTAATGGATTCTTATGGACATACAGGCCGAAAACAAATGGAGGAAGCTCTGCGGACTGAAGCAGATAATACGATTGAAGGTATAGGTAATTTCCCTCGATCTCAAAAAGTGTTAAAAGCACTGAAAGTCAATTGGCTGAGTGAAGATTTGGGTCTTGTTGGTATGGCAGAACGGGATCGTGTTATCTCTGAGCTTTCAGGAGACGAACGTAAACTCTTTGAAGACCTTCAGTCCTCATATCGAGACTACATACAAAAAGGAGACGAGAGTGGGTACAAAAAAATAACCGATACAGTACGTGAGGGTTTGCCGAAAATCCAAAAAGAAGCACGGAGCGGTGAACCGAGTGAAAGTATGCAAGAGCTTGAAAAGGAGCTCGAGCAATATAAAGAACAAGCTGTCCCTCCGGGTTCACCAGAAGATTCCGCCATTCCTCCTGAAGACAGAGATGAGTATCACACTCCACCCCCTGCACACGGTGAATCAAAAGAAAAGATGCAAGTCAGACCTATCTTTGAAATTGATCCTGCGCTCGGTGGATATTATGCGAGTGGTAGAAAAAGTTATTACGATGTTGAATCAAAAACATGGAGTAAGAAAAAACAACTTTCTCCATACAACATTTCTGTTACGGGCAAAGACCGATCAACAATTTCAGGAACTTTAGATAATGGGGTTAAATCTCTCCCACTCCCAAACGGCTATGCATTGGATGTCTCCTCTCTCAAAGCCAAGGGAGCTAATGTTGAAGTCAGACGTGATCAAAATGGATGTTTTTATCTTGAAGTGAGTGGGACCGGATCATTTTCCGTAGATTTTTTATCAGAACAAAATCCTTTTCCTGGGACAACGATTCCAGAAGACATAACACCACTTCATCGTGGATCATTTTCATCAAAGACTGAAACAACACTTTCTAAGCTTATCGGATCACCCATACAGAAAGCCGAGCAGGTACGGCAATACATTTTGGCAAATCATTTTTACCCCGGAGGCGGAGACCTGCAAAAAGCTCAGGCATTGCAGTACAAGTTGCGAAGTGAATCTACTGGAGATAATTACCTTCAAAACATTGATCAGTCGGAATACTTAGAATGCTACTCTGCCAACACGAAGTTTATTGCAATGATGCGTAAGGCAGGTATTCCCGCACGTTTGGTAATTGGGCATAAAGTTGAGGGGGCAAAGGACGGTAAATCAGCCATCACCCAAAGCACCGGCCACGCATGGTCGGAAATTTGGGATGGGAAAGCATGGAGACGTTTTGATGCTACTCCAAATCCAAAACCTGAAGATCAAAAAGAGTCTGATCAAGACGATAAAAAATCAGAAAAAGAATCTGCAGAAGAAGCACAGGATGGCGGCATTGATAAACCACAGGAGAAGGGAGACAAAGATGGTCAAAAAGGAGATCAGCAAAAACAAGGGCAACAACAGCAAGGCGAGCAACAGTCGTCTGAATCTGGAAATCCTCTAGAGCAAATGTCTGACGCTTCCGATAGTCAGATGCAACAGTCAGAGTCTCAATTGCAAGAAGCAAAAGAGCAAATGGACAAGATGGCTGAACAAAAACAGCAACTTGACGATAAAGTACAGAACGCAGAAAAGTTCAAGGAACTTTCCGAGCTCCAAAAAGAAGTGGAGGAGAGCGAGCTTTTCGACGACCTAAAAAAAGAAATTCAAGACAAGCTGGAAGCAAAAGAGGATCAGATGAAAGATAAAATTAAAGACGAGCTCGATAAAATGGTTGAGGATGGTTTCATGGATGAAAAAAAGCGAGACGAAATTTTACAAGAACTCGAACAAAAAAAGCTAGAGGAACTTGATCGTGTACAAAAAGAAGTTGAGCAAGAAAACAGGCTCTACAACGACTATGAGGACATTCGTGAGGAGGTCTCACCGCTTGTTGATAAATGGTTTCAGTATTTTGCTGAACGCTTACCCAGACAGGAAGATGTTGGATTTGACGAAGATTCGTTGACTCGACAAGGAGCATTTGATCGCCGAGCTGTAATGAAAACTAGAAACTTACTTTTTGGAACAGTAAAAAATCCTCGGGAAATTTACCCATCTATTAAACCTCGGTTCATGGCTTCGATCTTGGTGGATGTGTCTGGCTCAATGGCAGGAGAAAAATTACAAAGTGCGCGAAAACTTTTAATATTTTACTCTGAATTATTCAGTCGTATATCCCAGGCTTTTGGTTATATTCAATTTTCTATAGATACCTTTTCAGATTCCGTAACTGAAATAAAAGGGTTCAAACAAGATTATGATTCTCCTCAACGATATGATTTCGAGGATGGCACGCAGTCAACTGTAAAAGTTCGTTTAATGCAAAGGCTGGCTACACAAGGAGGTACTAATATGCTCGATGGCATCAAGAAAGCCGCTAGCGAGCTGAATAAGCTAGTTGAAGAATACCCTGACTATGCCTCTGCGTTTTATTTCGTCGGTGATGGCGGAGACACACATGGCAATGCGGCAAACATAACAAGGTTTCTGCAAATAAATGAATCGGAACGTGGTTTCGGAGAACATATGTATTCCGCTATTCTGCTTGGTAATGAATCTCAACGCCGAGAGTTGGCGGAAATCTTTGGAGATGAGCACACTAACGTTGCACCTGACTTCGATGAATTGATCGAAAAAAGTATGGATAAATTTGACCAGGATTTGGAAGAGTACCTAAAGACAAAAACTCAATAGAGAAAGTTCCAAATTTCAAATTTGCCTGCCCCGAATTTCGCCAAAAGAAAAAGAGGAGCAAATGGAGCGATTTTGCGAAAACCAAAGTCGCGTTTTTATTTTTACCAAAACCCTTTCCACCTACAGCAGAAGCACAAGTGGATTTTGTCCTGCAGAGCGTTGGCGTTCGCCAGCTCGGAGCGGTCAATTCCAAACAAGTCCCTCATTGGTGCCTCTTGACTTTTTTGTGCGAACAGACTAGCGTGAGCAAGCTTTCACTGGAGTGAGCATGTTGGGAACGATCGAGGATGTAAATCACGTTGGTCTGCCGTCCTTCCACGAAGACTGGCCGAAGATTCGAGAGTTTTGGGAGAGTCTTGGACTTGTGTGTCGGGACTTTGAGGTCATCGACGAAAAGTACGACCACGGCGGTGCAGGACCCCGGTTGCAGGTTTTTGCCGGCGCACGCCTGCTGATTTCCTACCACGGAAAGCCTCACATGGACGGGACGGCCAAGATAATCAGCGAGAACATCCTCGAACAAGTGTGCCGAGAGATGCACGTCGCCCTGACAATGACGCCTCCAGGTCTTGAGACGGTGAGGAAGCATCCACGCTTCGAACGAGAGACGCATTGGGGGCACAGCCTCACAAGCGTCTTCATCACGGGTCCCTACGGACTGCACGTCGAGTTCGTCACCAACAACCCCGACTTCCATCGGTAGCGGATCTTCCAGAGCGCCAACGACACGTCGTTCGCGAACGACGTGTCAACGACCGGCGACCTGCCATGTAGGTCGCGACCTACGTGGCCTGCCCCCCGAAGCTCGCTCGAGCGAAGGGGGTTTTTCTAATACAAAAATACACCTCGAAGCACGAGGTGTATTTTTGGTGGGCGTTGAGGGGCTCGAACCCCCGGCCTTCTCGGTGTAAACGAGACGCTCTAACCAACTGAGCTAAACGCCCATTTGACGGGAGCTTCGCTTCCGTATTTAGGGCTTATTGTAGTGTTCAGAGGCTGTCTTGGCAAGGATGTATGATAAACTGGAGCAAGTATGTCCCCACTCTTTCGCATTCCTTTGGGTCTGCTCATAATGGTTATTGGCTTTCTCATTGTCCTGAAGACAGAAAAGGTCTTTACGTGGTTTGGTGAGATTCCGTTTGCGGAGGCGAAGTTTGGAGCGGGGGGTTCGAGGTTTTTTTATAAACTCATCGGCGTGCTTGTGACCTTCATTGGCATCTTTGTTGCCACAAATGTGATATCTGATATCCTTGCATCACTTGCATGTACTCTCACTAACTGTGTGTAATTTATGTCTTCTTTTTTACAACCTTCCTATTGGTTTACGATGAATCCACCTGAAGTTGGAGGACTTCTTGGCACGATTGTATTTGTTGTCTTTGTCGTTTTTTTTGTCCTGGGAATTGTCGGTCACCTGGTTTCTGAGCGGAAAGGTTCAGATCGGTTTGTACGCACGGTTGGCCACAGAATTTCTACGCTTCTTGTGACGATGGGGCTGTTGGGTGTGCTGTTATTCTTTTTTAGCTTTGAAGGGATCCGAATGTTCGGCGCTCGTTTTTGGTATCCGCTGTGGGTGATCCTCGTCGTTGTGTGGGCGTTCCTTATCGTTCGCTATCTCAAATGCGACGTGCCGTTGCAGAGGGCTCGAGAGACTTCGAGTCGGGCGCAGCGCCAGTATCTTCCAGGCCGTAAAAAATAGTGTATGGACGCTCGGAGGACTTTTGGAAATGCGGGGGAGAATTATGCAGCTCAGTTTCTTAGGGACAAAGGTTTTCAGGTCATCCACCAACAATACAAAAATACCTATGGCGAAATCGATCTTATTTGTCAGGATGGCAACGAGATCGTTTTTGTTGAGGTGAAGGCTCGTCATTCTGACCTAGCAGACCCAGAGGATTCTGTTACAATCTCAAAGATTGGACACATTGTGCGTACAGCAGAAACCTATCTTGATGAGATGAAGCTCGGGGAAGTTCCTTGGCGCATTGATGTGGTCGCCGTGGAGTACGACATGAGTGTTCCAAAGATTACCCACATAGAAGACATTGACATTCCTGAACAGTTTTGGTAGATTAGTGACATCAGAAACCTGTCGCTAAGACGGGTTTATTTTTTAGGAGAGGTGGAACAGGTGGTGAGGGGGATGAGGTGGTTCCGGATTCTGACTCCGAACACCTCATCCACCTCATCTATCTATTCCACCTTATCCACCTCCCCAACTATGGCCTCAGCTATCGAACAAGCGATCAGACAGATTTGTGAAGAAAAAGGGCTCGCGTACGAGTCAGTGATTGATGCGATTCAGTCCGCGCTTGCGGCGGCGTATCGAAAAGATTTCGGTGATAAGAATCAAAACATCGAAGTAGAATTTGATCCTGCCACGGCAGAGTCTCATGTGTTTGATGTAAAGACAGTTGTGGAGGATGTCGATTTGGCAGAGCTAGAGCGTCTGGAGGAAGAGCGAAAGGCGAACGCCGCGTCTGTTGCGCTTCAATTCGAGGAAGCACGCAAGAGAGGCGAGGCCATTCCATCGATTTCCATGGAGGACGAATTAGGTCCGCGCTTCAATCCTAAAACAGACATCATGTTCGGCGAGGCGCGCGTGCTCAAACACGACGTCGAGCTCGGTGAAGTTTTGCGAACAGAACTTCCGCAGGCTGGTGAGTTTGGACGCATGGCAGCAATGACGGCCAAACAAGTCATCACACAAAAGTTGCGGGAGGCTGAGCGTGAGGTGATTTTTAGTGAGTTCAAGGAAAGTGAAGGAACGATCATGAACGGCACAGTTCAGCGTCGTGAAGGTCGGGTCGTATTGGTGGATTTGGGTCGGACGACTGGTGTCATGCGTCCTGAAGATCAAATTTCAACTGAGCGTTACAATACTGGGGATCGCATCAAAGTGTTTGTGCGCCAGGTAGGTCTCACGACAAAAGGCCCAGAAATCCTGTTGTCACGCACGTCTGAGGAGATGGTTCGCAAGCTTTTCGAGTTTGAGGTTCCTGAGGTAGGTGAGGGACTCGTGCAAATCAAAGCCATTGCCCGAGAAGCTGGTTCACGATCAAAAGTTGCGGTTACCACCAATGAGAACACGATCGATCCTATCGGCGCATGCATTGGACAACGTGGAACCCGCATTCAAACGATTATCGCCGAGTTGGGCGGTGAGAAAATTGATATTGTGGAGTGGAGTGAAAATCCAGCCACGTTCATTACCAACGCTCTCTCGCCAGCAAAAGTCACGAGCCTTGAACTAAAGGATGAGGAAAAAAACGCGTTTGCAAAAGTAAAAGACGATCAGCTTTCCCTTGCGATCGGCAAAGGCGGACAGAATGTCCGTTTGGCTGCGCGGCTGACTGGTTGGAAGATTAATATCTCAGGAGATGAAGAGAAGAAGGCTGAAAAGGTGGAAGAGGTGGCTGCGGAAACAACGGAACAAGTCTAACTATGGGCAATTTTTTTCATACAGTTCTTTATCTTCCAATTTTTAACCTCCTGGTTTTTCTCTACGACATCTTGCCTGGAGCCGACGTTGGGTTTGCGATCATTGCACTGACAGTCATAATAAAGCTTCTGTTGTGGCCGTTCATGACGACGTCACTACACTCACAGAAAGCGCTTCAAGAGCTTCAACCAAAAATCGACGAGTTGAAAACCAAACATGGCGATGATCGAGAAGCACTTGCCAAGGCCATGATGGAATTGTATAAGACAGAGAAAGTTAACCCGCTTTCCTCGTGTCTTCCCATTCTTATTCAGTTGCCGATTTTAATCGCGCTGTATCAAGTGCTTCTTGCTGGATTCGGTTCAGAGACACTTACACAGCTCTACAGTTTTGTTCCTAATCCTCAAGAGATCAACACGGTTTTCTTTGGAGCGATCGATCTGTCACAAAAAAGTTTATATCTCGCGGTCTTGGCTGGATACTTCCAATTCTTTCAAACCAGAATGCTCATTTCAAAACGTCCTCCTAAACAAGTGGCTGGCAAGAAAGGCGCGTTTGATGAAACGATGCTAGCCTCCATGAACAAGTCCATGCTCATGTTTATGCCAGCGATCACGGTTGTCATCGGCGCCACGCTACCTGGAGGACTCACCTTGTACTGGGTAACCGTGAACATTGTTTCCATTCTGCAACAACAGTTCGTGTTTTCAAAGATTCGAAATCCGCAGTAAGATGCCAGGGTATGGAAAGCCAGACCACGGATCTTGAGCGATCTATTTTGAAAACGATTCTGTGGTTTTCTCTTTTTCCCCAGCCTCTGACCGTCTTTGAAATTTGGAAATGGCTCATGCAACCCATCCGTGCCTATGATCTGTCTGAAGTTCAGTCGATTCTTGGAAAGAGCGATTGGCTCCATGAGAAGCTTCAGGAATCAAAAGGATTTTGGGTATTGAAAAGCCAAGCGTCTGTCGAATTGTTGATCCAACATCGACAAGACCGATTTTTAGATGCAGAACGTAAGTACAAGCGTTTGCGCCGTGTTGCACGGTTTTTTCGTTTGGTGCCTGGAGTTCGTGCGGTAGCGGCCGTGAATAGTCTCGCATGGTGGGGGACAGATGCACTGAGTGACATTGATCTGTACGTCATAACAAAATCTGGTTCGATTTGGTCATCGAGATTTTGGTTGGTGCTTCCGTTTGCGCTGACAGGATCTCGGTCGGGACATCCAAGGGAAGGCAAAGATCCGTTTTGTTTTAGTTTTTTTTCTACGCATGATGCACTTCAGATGGAAACGATTTGTTTCGCCAGGGATTACTACATGGCGTTTTGGGTAAAGTCACTTGTGCCTGTGTTTGATCGTGATGGAAGTTTTACAGAGTTCCATCGCGTGAACCGATGGGCAACGAGTCTGCTTCCCAATGCGCGTGGACGGACAACACATCATCGCCACGTTCCTGGATTTTGTCCTCGCGTTCCTCTACACACACGATTTTTGGAACCCATGTTTCGTTCTGTTCAACGGCGTCGTCTGCCCGTATATTTGACAGCTCTTGCCAATCAAGATTCTCGCGTCGTCGTTTCAGACGACATGCTCAAGTTTCACAATAACGATCGACGTCTCGAGTATCGAGATCGATTTGAAGCACTTGTCGCAGAGCACATATGATAGGGAAATTTTCCAATGGACTTTTTTTACTCGCCGTTTTTTTCTTGCCATGGCAAACGCAAGTCATTCTTGCGGAAGGCAGTGTTTCTGGAGAGCTATCAGCATACGCGGTGCTAGGAGTCTACGTTATTGAGGCGATGATTCTGTTTGTTTTTCTTTTGAGGATGAGAAGTAGATATGAGACAGAGATTCGTCAGACCAATAAAGCACTCTATCTTTTTCTTGCCGCTGCTTTTTTCTCTTTGAGTTTGAGTCGTTTTAGTTCTGTTGGATGGTTTCATCTGATTCACGTCGTGTCAGCGACGATGCTGTTTTTTGTGATGACGGATGAGAGAACACGACTGAAGTCCGTCTTGATCGCATTTTTGTTTGGACTCATTGTTCCTATCTCGATCGGTTGGGTTCAGGTTCTCACTGGCGGAAGTCCAGATTCGACTCTGCTTGGCATTGCGGCAAAGGACGCTGAAACGCTTGGCGTTGCCGTTGTGGAGACAGTCGCTGGGAGAACATTGCGGGCGTATGGCACGTTTCCACATCCGAATATCTTTGGTGGATATCTGGCTGTCGGAGTCATCGCGCTCGCCTGGCTCACCAGGTTTGCAAAGGGAAAACGTGAGCTCGTAGGCATACTTTTGGGAGCGGGACTCTTGGGGTCAATACTCATCATTACATTCTCGCGTTCAGCTTGGTTGGGACTCTTGATGGGTTTGATCGTGTTGATCGTGTTCATGCTTAAGCAAAAAAAGATCCCGCCGCGACACGCGCTTCCCGTGATGAGTTTTGGATTCATCTGTGTTCTTGCAACATTGTTTGTTTTTCACAGTGAAGTCTTCGCGCGTTTCAATCCGAATCTGCGTCTGGAAGCGATCTCGATAGAAGAACGTACTTCGCAGTATCAAACGTTTGGCAGCGTCTTTTTCTCTTCGCCGATTTTTGGTGTAGGACCCAATGCGTATACGTTTACCCTTGCGGATCAGGATCCGGGACAACCGGCTTGGTCGTATCAGCCGATTCACAATACGCTGTTGCTCATCTTGGCTGAGCTAGGTGTGATTGGATTTTTTTTCTTTGCATTATTCGTAGGATGTATAAGTCGGATGAGTCTCATGTCTGTTCGAACACCAAACGGCATGTTTGCTGTGGCGCTTGGTGTGAGCCTGACCGTCATAGCACTTTTCGATCACTACCTCTGGTCTCTCTGGCCAGGATTAGCTCTCACTGCGTTTGTTCTAGCCATCATCGTTCGCTGGTCAAAAGTCGAAAGCTAGGAGGCTAAGCCTCCGTGCTGTAAGGAAAAAGTGAGGGTCTTGACAGTCTAGCTCGTCTAAGTAAAGATGCCCTCGTTAGCAGTCTAGAGGAATGACTGCTAGCGTAATTTTTTTCTCTCTATCTACAATCTATAACCTACTCCCTAATCCCTTTTCTTTATGAAGCTCATTCCCGTTGGCGATCACATCATCGTCACAGCAAGTCCGAAGGAGGAAATGTCTAAGGCAGGAATCATCATTCCCGATACCGCTCAAAAAGAACGTGCGGAACGCGGCGAGGTGATTGCCGTGGGTCCAGGTCGCGAGCTTGATTCTGGAAAACGTTCAAGCATGGAGGTATCGGTTGGACAAAAAGTTCTCTTTAAAAAATACGCACCTGACGAGGTGAAGATCGAAGGCGTTGAGTACTTGGTCATTCGCATCGAGGATGTGATGGCCGTAATTGAATAATTTAAAAAGCGTGTAGCGTATAGCGTTTAGTATCGGAACTCGACGCTACACGCTAAACGCTAAACGCTTCCCCTACTATGTCAAAACAAATTTCATTTAACGAAGATGCACGCGGAGCTTTGAAGCGCGGCGTGGATAAGCTTGCTAATGCCGTGAAGGTCACGCTTGGTCCAAAAGGACGCAACGTTGTTCTTGATCGTGGATTTGGAGCGCCCATCATTACCAAGGATGGCGTGACGGTTGCCAAAGAGATCGAGCTCGAGGACAAGTTTGAAAATCTTGGTGCAGAGCTTGTGAAAGAAGTCGCAAGCAAAACCAACGACGTGGCCGGTGACGGAACCACTACGGCGACCGTTCTTGCACAAGCGATGATCGCCGAAGGTCTTCGCAACGTCACAGCGGGAACAAATCCTCAGTCCTTGCGACGCGGAATTGAAAAAGGTGTCGAGGCCGTCGTGCGCGAGATCAAAGAAAAGATCGCCACACCGATCAAGGGTGGAGAAATCGAGAAAGTTGCGAGTATCTCAGCCAATGATCCAGAGATTGGCGCGATGATCGCCAAGGCCATGCAGAAGGTTGGTGAGAATGGCGTGATCACGGTTGAGGAATCGCAGTCGTTTGGCATCGATGTCGAGTTTGTGGAAGGGATGCAGTTTGATAAGGGCTACGTTTCGCCTTACATGATTACGAGTCCAGAGCGCATGGAAGCGGAGTATCGCGATGCCTATATTCTGATCGTCGACAAAAAAATTAGCTCCGTGCAGGACATTGTTCCTATTCTTGAGAAAGTCGCGACCACAGGAAAAAAGGAACTGGTGATTATTGCCGAGGATGTGGATGGTGAGGCGCTCACCACGCTGGTCGTAAACAAGTTGCGTGGCATTTTTCATACGCTTGCGATCAAGGCGCCAGGATTTGGAGATCGTCGCAAGGCTATGTTGCAAGATATCGCCGTGCTCACAGGCGGAAAAGTTGTGTCTGAGGATGTGGGTCTGAAGCTTGAATCGATCGAACTCTCAGATTTGGGACAAGCTCGCAAAGTGGTTGCTGATAAGGACGAGACCACGATTGTCGAAGGTCATGGAGATAAGGCTGTCATTGCTGATCGCGTGAAGTCACTGCGTGTGCAGCTTGAGACGACGACATCAGATTTTGAAAAGGAAAAAATTCAGGAGCGTATCGCAAAGCTCTCCGGTGGCGTGGCCGTTATCAAAGTTGGTGCGGCAACGGAGACAGAGATGAAAGAGAAAAAACATCGCATTGAAGACGCGGTCTCAGCGACTAAGGCGGCTGTTGAGGAGGGGATTGTACCAGGAGGCGGCGTGGCGCTCATTCGCGCGCTTTCCTCACTTGATCAGGTTTCCTGTTCAACGGACGAACGTGTCGGTGTGGATATTCTGCGACGTGCTCTGGAGGAACCGCTGCGTATTATCGCAAGCAACGCAGGAAAGGACGGTTCGGTTGTGGCTGAGCGTGTGAAGAATGGAACAGGAGGATTTGGCTACAACGCAGCCACTGATGTCTACGAAGACTTGGTCATGGCAGGCGTGATCGATCCAGCCAAGGTCACACGCTTTGCTCTGCAGAACGCCGCCTCGATTGCGATCATGATCATCACCACTGAGGTTGCCATCACAGATCTTCCAAAGAAAGAAGAACCAGCAGGAGGTGGAGGGACGCAGGGTGGAGGAATGGGAATGTACTAAGATGGAAGTAGGAATTTGGAAGTAGGAAGTAGGAAAGGAAACGGGCACCGGGGACTCTGATGCCCGTTTTTTGATTTTCTGCTATGATAATTGCCGTATGAATCAACATAACGATACACCTCCGCCACAAATCCATCTTCCAGACGATCGTTTTATGGCGACGATCGGGTACCTTGGTATCCTGTGCCTGGTTCCACTCATCCTCAAAAAAGACAGCACGTTCGCTCAACACCACGGCAAGCAAGGGCTTGTGCTCTTGATCGCCTGGATTATTCTCTGGGTCGGCAACGTCATTCCCGTGCTCGGTCAGATCGTCTGGATGCTGGGATCGATCGTACTGATTATCCTGATGATTCTTGGAATGCTCAACGCTCTGCAGGGACGGCTGTGGAATATGCCAGTGTTGGGAGCGTTTGCGAAGCAGATAAATTTTAGCGTATAGCGTATAGCGTATAGCGTATAGCGTATAGCGTATAGCGTATAGCGTGTAGATCGTATGGAAAGTAGGCAGACTCAATCTTACAAAGATTTAATTGTCTGGCAGAAATCAATGGATGTGGTTACTGTGATCTATGAGTTGACGAGTGGTTTTCCTGGTCACGAACAATATGGATTAACTTCTCAAATGAGAAGAGCCGCCGTATCTATTCCCTCTAATATTGCTGAAGGGTATCGCCGTAAGGGAAGTGGAGACTATAATCGTTTTTTATGCATTGCCTTTGGTTCCACTTCAGAAGTTGAAACGCAGTTATTTATAGCCGTTCGTCTTCATTACATCAAAGAGGCACAGGTCGGTATAGCGGTTGGTCTCTTGGAAGAAGTTTCAAAAATGCTCAATAGGATGACCACTACACGCTAAACGCTACATGTTATTCCCTACACGCTAAACGCTACACGCTACACGCTAAACGCTACACGCTACACGCTACACGCTACACGCTACACGCTACACGCTACCTCCCAAATTATGAAAGACCTTCTTAAAAAAATTCAAGCCCTCCAGGAGAGACTCGACTGCACCTGGAGGTTACTTTGACCTAGATCAAGTTGCGACACAGATCAAGAGTTTGGAGTTTGAAATGGCTGGGACGGATTTTTGGCAGGACCGTGAAAACGCACAGAAGGTGAGTCGTGAGGCAGCTGAACTTCGTGATGAGCTCGCGACTTGGCAGGGTTTGCGTACAAACGTGACCGAGCTTGCAGAGCTTGTCGAGCTTTCAGGAGACGATCATAGTTTGCAGGAGGACATCACAAAAAAGTTGGCGGATTTTGAAAAGCAATTTAGTCAGCTTGAATTTGCGACGTTGTTTTCTGGTGACTATGACAAAGATCCGGCCATCGTCGCGATCCATGCAGGTTCTGGCGGAACAGAGGCACAGGATTGGACGGCGATGCTCACGCGCATGATCATGCGGTTTGCCGAGACGAAACGGTGGGAAGTGACGGTACTCTCTGAGTCACGTGGAGAAGATGTCGGGCTCAAGAGCATCACGCTGCGAGTGAACGGTCGTTGGGCGTATGGCTATTTAAAAAGCGAAGCAGGTGTGCATCGACTTGTGCGCATTTCTCCCTTTGATGCTGAGAAGATGCGGCACACCACGTTCGCGCTCATTGAAGTCATTCCAGAGCTGGATGAAGTCGTCGAGATGGAAATCGATCCAAAAGATTTGCGTATTGATACATTCCTGAGCGGCGGTAAAGGCGGGCAGAGTGTGAACACGACTTACTCAGCGGTGCGTCTGGTACACATTCCAACCAACACGGTCGTGTCTTGTCAGAATGAGCGGAGTCAGCAGCAAAACAAAGAGACCGCCATGAAGATTCTCAAATCAAAACTCCATCAGCTTCAACTGAAGGCGAGGGAAGAACAGAAAACAGAACTGCGCGGCGATTATCAGTCCGCCGAGTGGGGAAACCAGATTCGTTCCTATGTGCTTCATCCGTATAAAATGGTAAAAGATCATCGGACAGAGCATGAGACGTCCGACGCACAGGCTGTACTCGATGGAGAGCTTGAACCGTTTATGGAAGCGTATTTGAAAACACAGGTTGTAGGGAGTAGGTATTAGGCAGTAGGAAGAAATTCTATTGTCGAATGACTACAACCTACAACCTAAAACCTACTACCTTGTATGCCTAAATATAAAACAGCCATTGTAACAGGCGGAGCAGGATTTATTGGATCACATATTGTTGACGCCCTTGTTCGTCGGCATGTGAAGGTTCATGTGATCGATGATCTCTCAACCGGTTCGCGCAAGAACCTGAATCCCAACGTTCAGTTTTACAAGATGTCTGTTGTGGATCCTGCGGCTGCCGCGCTTGTTGCAAAAATAAAACCAGATGTCTTTTTTCATCTGGCTGCGCAGATCGATGTACGATGCTCAGTGGAAGATCCTCCAGCCGATGCACGCGTCAACATCATAGGAACCATTGCGATGGCTCATGCGTGCGCCAAGGTCGGCGTGAAGAAATTTATTTTTACCTCAAGCGGCGGAGCGATGTATCCTGACACGCTGCGTCCGCCGTACTCGGAGAAAACGCTTGATGATCCACTCTCACCGTATGCGATAGCGAAGCGTTCAGCTGAGATGTATCTGAGCTTTGAACATCGCATTCATGGAATGAAAACGGTCGTACTGCGCCTGGCAAATGCTTACGGTCCGCGCCAAGCGTTGCGAGGAGGTTATGCTGGCGTCATTTCCGTTTTTACTCGGCAGTTGCTGAAGAGGGAAAAAGTTGTCATTAACGGAACAGGGAAGCAAACACGAGACTATGTGTTCGTTTCGGATATTGTGGCGGCGCACATGCTCGCCATGGAAAAAAACGTCACAGGCACGTTTAACATTGGAACAGGAATCCAAACAACCGTGAACACGTTGTTCCGCACGATCAACAAACTCACCAGCGCCAAACAAGCTGAGACGCACGGTCCTGCTTGCAAAGGGGAGGTGATGCGCTCAGCGCTCGATGCACGTAAAGCCCGTCGTGAGCTTGGATGGACGCCGAAGGTCAAGCTCGATGAAGGGCTCAAGAAAACAGTCGCATGGTTTTCAAAGCTATAAAGGTAGACCCAGGCTTCCCGCCGACGCCTATGAGGCTTTGGCGGGCAAGCAGCCTGGGTGAAGCGATCACTGTCTTGAAACGCGGCGGCGTTGTTGTGTTTCCAACCGAGACTGCGTATGGACTGGCGGCTGATGCGAGAAATGCAGAGGCGGTCGAGCGTGTGTTTCAAATCAAGGGACGTGCTGACGATAAGACTCTCCCACTCATTGCCGCAGATCGCGCGATGGTAGAGAGGGTCGCGGGGATTCCTGGCACGCTTGCAGATCTGGCTGATCGTCACTGGCCAGGTCCACTTACATTGATCCTGCCTGTCATAGGCGATGCTGTAGCTCCTGCTGTCATAAGGAACGGTGAGATTGCTATTCGCGTTTCTTCTCATCCTATCGCTGCCGCACTTTCACGAGGTCTCGGCGCGCCGATTGTGTCGACGTCGGCGAATCGCAGTGGAGGATCATCGTGTTATTCGGTCAAGGATGTTAAAGCTCAGTTTTTAGATCAAGAGATACAGCCGGATTATTATCTCGATGGAGGAGTGCTAGATCCAGCATTACCTTCTACGATCGTGAGTCTGGATGATTACGGATATCCAGAGATATTGAGACAGGGAGCCATTGAGATTTGACTATGCTCCCACGCGCAAAAAAATCGTACGGCCAAAACTGGCTCGTCGATGAAACGGTCATCCAAAAAATTATTGCCGCTGCTGAGATCCGTCCAGGCGAGCATGTGCTTGAAGTTGGTCCAGGCACGGGAATTCTCACACAAGCTCTCCTTAACGCAGGAGCCAGAGTAACAGCGATCGAAGCCGATCAATATCTCATAGTTTCTCTAAAGGAACGTTTCGGCAACAAAATCGAACTCATCCACGGCGACGTCTTACATTCCTACTTCCTACTTCCTAATTCTAACTTCCAACTGGTAGCCAACATTCCCTACAACATCACCTCAGACCTCCTTAAAAAATTTCTTACAACAGAACCAAAACCCTCCCGCATGGTGCTTATGGTTCAACGTGAGGTCGCTGACAGAATCACCGCTGTTCCACCCAACATGAGTCTTCTCACGGTCGTCTGCCAACTCTACGCAGACTGTTTCAAAATCGCCAACGTCCCTGCCGGCGCCTTCCGCCCCATTCCAAAAGTAGATTCAGCGATTGTCCGTCTCGATCTTTTGCCTCCATTCCTACACGCTACACGCTACACGCTACAACCTGAGCCAATCATCTCCCTCGCCAAATCCGGCTTCTCCTCTCGCCGCAAACAGCTTCACCACAATCTCGCAGCCCACCTGCATCTCCCGACGGAAGCGATCAAAACGGCGCTCATGTCTGTCGGATTAGATCCTAAAATTCGTGCGGAAGGTCTCACGGTTTCAAACTGGATCGCACTTACCCACATCTTGCGACCTGTGGAATAAAAACGCCTAGGTAAACCCTGGGTGTTTTGATATAATAATTTGGACGCTTTTGTACAAAGTAGCAGATTGGAAGGTGGAAGTAGGAATGCTATCGCCAAATAAATTCATTCTTTTCCTACTTCCTACTTCCTACTTCCAAATTCCAACTTCCACCCTATGGCCACTAGACGATTAGGAACAAGGCCGCCACGCATATTGAACGCGGAGCAGAAGTTTGCGTTCGTGCTTTTGATGTTTCTCGGTTTCGGCGGAGTTATTTTTGGCTTCAAGTCGTTTGGGGCGAGTCTCGCGCGTCCTATTCAAGAACAAATCGTAGCGCTGTACACGGGTGAGTCGTATGCAACGCCGGAAGAAAAGCAGGCACAGGAAATGGAAGCATCCAAAACCAAGGACGTGGACGGGGATGGCTTGGTGGATTACGACGAGCTTTACGTCTACAAAACGAGTCCCTACGTGAGCGATTCTGATTCTGATGGATACGATGACAAGCAAGAAGTTTTTTCTGGAAACAATCCAAACTGTCCTGAAGGAAAAGACTGCGGAGGATTTGTCAGTGGAGCTGAGGATGCAGCAGCCCTTGGCGCAAGCGTGGAGGGATTGATTGAAGGGATTGGACAGGACCAATTGCTGGAGGCTGGCGCTATTGAGTTCAATAGTCCTGAGGAAGTTGAGGCCTTTTTCAAGCAAGCAACCATCGACGAGATCCGCGCGTCACTTCTGGAAGCTGGGATGACCCAGGAGGAGCTCGACCTTCTCGACGACGCAACACTCGAAGCGTATTTCAACGGCGTTCTTGAAGAAGCCGCCGCCGCAGGGGAGTTAGACGCGCTTGTGGAGGAGTCTTCCGAATAGTATGAGTCACGTTTCTCAACACGCAAAACGATGGATCAGTAGCGGACTGATGGTTATGTTTGTGTTGGGGGTTGTGAGTGTCGGCGTTTTTTCAACGCAGAAAAAACTACAAGCGCAGGAAACTCCTGAATCAACTGCGGAAATACAGGCGTATGCCGCAGCAGGTTTATGTTTTAGAACCAGTACAATTACAACTGTTTGTCCCGCTGACAATATCGCTAAAGTCTTAGCAACCGTTTCTGAAAAAATTAAATCCCCCCTCTTTCAAATCGCCATGATCCAAGCGCTCATGAATCTCTCTCGCTTTGTTCTTGATCGTCTTGCCTATGAAGCGGCCGTGGCGATCGCCTCAGGCGGAATAGGTGAAGGGTCGCTTTTTTATC
>CAYHRJ010000014.1:0-21672 GCA_964359095.1 uncultured Gammaproteobacteria bacterium
AATTGAATTTGAGGAAGGCTGTCTCTCTGTTCCTGGTGTCACAGGCATTGTTAAGCGTCACAGAGCGATAACGCTGAAAGCTCATGACCGCCACGGAAAGATTCTCACTATAAAAGCAAAAGGTCTGCTCGCGATTGTCCTCCAACACGAAACCGATCACATCAACGGCATCTTGTTTATCGATAAAGTGATTCGCTACACAAACCCACCACTCATGTGAAGATTGTATTTTTTGGAACCCCGACGTTCTCCATCTTATTTCTTCAAACCCTCATCGATGACCATGATATGGAGGTCGTCGGAGTTGTGTCTCAGCCGGATAAACCTGTGGGACGCGGAGGAGAGATCCAAGCCTCACCGATCAAAACACTTGCTCTCTCTCACAACATTCCCGTCTTCACTCCAACGTCGCTCAAGACGGATCCTGAGATTCAAAAAAATCTCCGCTATCTGAACGCAGATCTCTTCGTCGTCGTCGCGTATGGAAAACTGATTCCACAATCGATTCTCGATATTCCTCCACATGGCGTCATCAACGTCCATCCATCTCTTCTACCACACCATCGAGGACCTTCGCCGATGCAATTCTCGATTGCACAAGGCGATGTCTTTACAGGAGTCACGATCATGCTCCTGGACGCTCTCATGGACACAGGACCGATTCTGTCGTTTGAACGAATCGATCTCAGCGCAGAGGAAACGTATTCAACACTCTCACAAAAAGTACAAACAATAGGATCACGACTTCTCATTGAGACACTCAAACGACATGTTCGTGGCGAGATTATTCCTCTTGCACAAGACGAATCCAAAGCCACAGTCACTCACCTTCTCGATCGAGAAGACGGTCATGTGAACTGGACAGAATCGATGGAGGTCATCGAGCGCAAGTCACGAGCCTACATCGAGTGGCCAGGGCTGTGGTCTGTGTGGACACGATCAGCACAGGAGCAGGTGCGTCTCAAACTCATCTCAATTCGTCCTGCTGATTTTGTCGCCGATGATTCTCCAGGATCCGTCACGATCAAAGAAGGCCGTCTGTTTGTCGACTGCGCCGACGGCACCATCGAGATCCTTGAGATCCAGCCTGAAGGCAAATCAAAAATGAGCGCAAGCGCGTTCATTCAAGGGAATGGAGAAATCAATTTACAGGGACTAAACTGAGCCCATTGAAATCGTGAGTTGAACAGAAGCGGAGACTTTTTCGTATATACGAACTTCTGTCCGTTTTTCAGAACCAAGTCTGCTTTGATGTGCAGAAAAGCCGCATTGCTTGACAAAACGGCTGTTTTTAATTACTCTCAAACAACCATAGCGGGTCTGCTGGGACGACCAGGGACACAACCACCGCGTGGATGGAGTGAACGTGACAACAACAGTCGAGTACATCCTAGGTGAACTTCCAGGTCTCGAGGACCTGCGTCTCGCCCGGTCTCAGGTCAAGAGTGAACAAGAACTCGCCTACTGGAAGCTCAGCGCAGAAAAGTGGTTCTTCGCAAGTGAGATCCTCCGGCAGTTCGATCGACGCCAAGTGCGAGTCGATCTGGGTCACAGGTATCCGATCACCATCGTCGATGAGCATCCAGAACTGAACCTGGGTGGGTGGGGGCTGGAATTGGGGTCAGGTCTGGCTATCGGCTTTTTGTGACTACGGTTTGGTTGTAGGTCCCTTTACTGATTTTGCCTACCACCGATTGATCCAAACCAATATGTCTTGCTATCTCCGAATTTAAATATCCACAACGTATCCTTGCAAGCATGATTGCATCGCCCCGTTCTTCCTTTGTTTTCACATCCGAAAAAATCTCCTCAAGACTTGGCCTTCCAACGATCCGTTCGTTGCGTGGATGCTCCTTGAGCTCCTCCGACCCGTTTGTTTTCTCCCAGATCCAACTGACAAACTGAGGGCTGCCCAATAAAAAACCATTGGTTATATCCTCGTATGGATTTTTAGCGTCTAGCCCCTCTCGGACAAACCGTCGATACTCTTTTTGTGCATCACTTTTGCCCTTTGAAAAGTTTGCGAGCACCCAATCCACATGTAACCACTTTGGAACTGTTGTCATTCCAGCAGTCGCTCGGTAACTGCTCCATTTCCAGTCTTTTGGATGTTCAACGAGACCTGCTCGTACAGCGTTGAGCACAATATAACGAACGATTTCCAATAGATACGTTTCTCTCTCTATAACAAACGCTTTGTAGCGCCCCTGAAAAAGGTGTCCAACGCGATCATGCGTGACGTTAAACCACTGTGCGTAGTTACCATTTAAATCGCGCATCGCAACTGAAAGGTTTGCGTCCAGGGTCTCCAAGAGAAGGTGATAGTGGTTGTCCATGAGACAGTAAGCGTGACACAATAGATTGTGGGTCTTGCAGGTGTCAGCGAGCCAAAACAAAAACCTTCGACGATCATGATCACCCAGAAAGATATCTTGTTTGGCGTTTCCACGAGCGATGACGTGGTAGAGGGCGCCAGGATATTCAACGCGAAGAGGGCGGGACATAGTCTAAAATCTTAATGAAAATTTTAAAAAGCCGATAGCCAGACCTGACCCCACTCCGCCTTTTCATTTACTGTTCCGATGCCATCACAGGAACTTCTTTTGAAACAAGAATATTTGGTAAATGGATACCAGCCACAGCCTCGGCTGGTTTTTTTGTTGGGAGGAAAGGAACGAGAAATAATAGATAACCAAGACCGATGGGATGATTGAGATAGGGCGAAAAGAAATGCGTGGCGAAGATGAAGACGAGGCCGGTCATGAGGCCGAATCCAAGCCAGGCGTGCTCGGTCCAGCGGTATGCCCATAAACGCTTCAGGAGCTCGTAAGCTGCGTACAAGAACGCGACAGGGCCCAGGATGCCCATCTTGATCCACAATTCAAACCAGCCCCATTCCATTGAGGACGTTGTCCAGGAGCCGTCAGGATGAATCTCTCGGACACGTGGATCGTCGGTTGTGAATGTGACAGATGAACCGAAGCCGTGGCCCGTGAGTGGGTTTTCGAAAATTTTGTTGATCATGGGAGTGAGGAGTTTCCACCTGCTTGAAATCGCGACGTCGTCTGAGTCAGTGGTTCTATCTTTGAGCGTAAGGACGAGGTCTGATCCTGTCAGGTCTTGTGACGGAAGTGGAAACAGGATCACCGTGCCGATCAGCAGGAGCGACAGAACCAGAACAGACAGACTCATCCCGACGAATCGGAGAGATTGGGTGAGTGTTGGTCGTATCTGCTTCCACAAGAGAACAAGGAGAAACGCGATGCTTGGTACAAGTCCAACCCAGAAGCTGCGCGAGAGCGCCAAAATCACTGTTGCGATGATAAGACTCAGCAGGAGCATCAACCGTCGACGATCTTTTGTAAAAGTGGTAAACGACAACAATAGGAAACCGAAAATAATTGAGAAGACTTGGCTCTGGATGAACACGCGGTACACACCGTTTCCCAAACTCGTAATCTCCGCGATACGCAGATCTCGAAAAAAATAATACATGGCTTGCAACACGCTTTCGCCAAAGTGAGTGAAGACGTAGAGAAGCAAAAGTGAAAGCGAGGAAATCCAGACGGCTCCAGCCGCCAGGACTTGCAGAAGCTCACCTTTCAATTTTGCATTCCAATGCACGGAGAGAATCGGGAGAAGATAAAGGAGAAACAGGTAGGCGTTTCCATCACCAAACACAAGGAGCGGATTGCGTTCAAGCACACCGATGATGAGTCCAAGTGCAGTCGCAAGACCAAGTAGGACAAAAATCTGGCCACGCCCATCCTTGAAGGAAGGCTGATAGCGTTTCGTCACAAAACCGATGAACCATCCAGCCATAACTCCCGCGAACAAGGCCATGCGTAATGACACGGTAAATCCGACAACATCCGTACTCAACAGCATTCCATGAGGATTTGAGAAAAGCTCTATGAAAACTAGCATCAATCCCCTCTCAAGCCAAACAAACGACAGGATCATTGCACCAACAGTGACGCCAAAAAGCAAAGCTCCCGAAATCTCGTTGCCATAACTCAAGAGCGCCAATCCATACAAAATTGCTGTGACGGCAATGGCTTGCCAAAAAGTATTTCCAAAAAACTGCTTCATAATTGGTGTTTCCTACGGATGATCTCTGCAGCCTCTTCATAGACCATCACGGAGCGTGGAGCCCAACCGATCTGCTTCCACGGAATACGATACATGAATGAAGGCAGCCAGGTTGAAATGCCGCGACGACCCTGGTCTTGCAAAACGGTGAAGAGGAACGCGTCGACGAATACGCCTGTGTGTCCAGCTTCTAACATCGTAAGCCACAGATCCCAATCTTGAAAGCGTTTAAGCGCGAGATCAAAGCCTGGAAAGTGTTCGCGACGAATGAGCGACATGGTATTGATGTAGTTGTTCTGTTGAAGAGCAACAGGATCAAAGTCACGCGAGACAAACCTTCTGTGTCCCCAAATAAAACTTGAGTAAGCGTATGAAGCCTCAGGGTGAACCTCGAGGGTTTTTTGCAACTCCTCGAGCATTGTCGGCTCAGCCAAAACATCCGCGTCGCAAAAAAGGAGTAAAGATCCTGTTGATCGCTCAAAGCCAGCCATGCGCGCTGATGGTGCGCCCTGATTGTCCTGACGAACGATCGTTACCCTACCCTGATACGGAGCGAGTCTCTGCGTTGTGTCGTCCGTGGATCCATCGTCCACCACGATAATCTCATCAGGGACTCGTGTTTGTCTCAGAAGTGAATCAAGACACACCGCAAGCGTGCGGCCATGTTGGTACGTCGGAATGATGACCGAAATTGCAGGGGTCATAAGTACGGCTTTAGCTTTCCAAACTGTTCCTCACAGGTGAATTTCGCAGTCCGATCATAAGCTTCCAATCCTAGCCTGATGCGAAGATTTGTGTTACGTGAAAGTTCTAAAATCGTTTTTGCGAGGCGTTCATCATCTTGATCTGGCAGAACGATTCCTGTCTCACCATCAACGACAGCCTCGGTTACACCTGTCACGTTGGTAGTCACAGATGAAACAGCGTATTGAGCGGCCTCCAGAAAAACTAACCCAAACCCTTCCTTGTCAACAGGATCGTTTGCAACAGGCATGACAAACAGATCGGCTCGCGCATAGAACTGTCCTTTCTGAACGTCGTCTACGCGCCCGTGAAAAACAACATGGTTCTTAAGTCCCAACTCACTCACCATTTGTCTGAGTGTTGCTTCCTCTGGCCCTTCGCCGACGATCTCGTAAACGAGATTCTCAAGCATGCCCTGTCGGCGCAAGAGAGAAAGAGCTGTGAGGACATGCGCGTGACCTTTGCGTTTCACAAGTCTTGAAACGGTCAGAAGATGAAAACGACCATCAGGCGCTGGCTTCACGGGAGGAGGCAGTGTGGGTAAACATGGATAGACAACCAGAAGTTCTGTTACACCAAAAACCGTTGCAACTTCCTGTGCAAGCGCCTCTGAATTTGCAACTACCAGTCTCGCATTCTTAAGGACCTTCGTAGCTAGAGCACGCTTTCGTGGTGATTGTTGCGCAAGACGCAAATCCATTCCATGCACGAACACGATGTAAGGAGTTTCTGTCTTTTTCATCGCGACCATTGCTGCTGTTCCAAACGGCAGCACATGACTCGTCAAGATCAGTCGATAGCGATCCTCGTAGCTTTTAAGAATCCTGACCGTCTTGTACCAACGTGGAAAGAACCATTTGAACAAGAGTGGACTGCGATAGATTGAATACCCAGCGCCCGCATCAAAAGACTGCCAAGCCGCATGTGGCTCACACAGAACCTCCACGTCGTCCTTCAGGTACGTTGCAAGCAAACTCAAGTAGCGCGCCACGCCTCCATTCATGGGTGGGAAGTCTGGGGTGATGAGAAGGATTTTTTTCTCGTTCATACGCGCTGACGAATCACGTTCAGAAGAAACACGACATCGTCTTTATGTAACGCTCTTGTGGTCAGCAGTGCGAGGATGTAGACGACCGCTCCTAGTGGCATCACAGCTATCCATCCGACGATAGGCTTCATCATCTGAACCGAGAGGAGCATCAAGACACCTGAGAAAAAAATCGGTACAAGGGTGATGAGGAGATGTCGGAGACGGTACGTTGGGAGGATTTTCGGCACAAAAACCATTCCGAGAACGAACATGCAAATGAAGCAGGCAAGTCCGGCTAACGCGGCTCCAAGAATACCAAAACGTGGAATCAGAAGGATGTTCAAAACGACGTTGATCACCATCGTTGCACCCATGATCGCTGTTTTTGTTGATTGACGACCTGAAGCGTTCAGAAGACTGCCAATCGGGAAATCAAGAAATATAGGAAGGAGGACAAAAATAAGGACTTGTAAGACAGGTGCAGCTCCTGCGTACTCACGGCCTGTCAATAAGACAACCTCTGGCGCGACAGCCCACAGACCCAAGACGATCGGGGTTGCCAGCGTTGCCATGTACCACATTCCTCTTAAAAAGATACGCTCGAGCCCTTCAGAATCCTTCCCTACAACGGCGCTCATGGCCGGATACAACGCAGCGGTAAAGGCGAGTGGTAAAAACTGAAATGCATATGTGAACTTGTAAGCGATCGAATAAATCCCAACCGCTGTTGTATCGAGAAATTTCGAAATCAAAATAGAGTCGACATACGAATACGTTTTAACAAAAAGCGCGGCGAGTGCAAACGGGATTGCTGCCCAAATGAGTTTTTTTGTCGCCACTGGCGCCAATGTCGGGACCAGCGCCTGCCTACCAAGTCGCTTGACTATGAAAAAACCGGAAATGGATACGTTTGTAAGCGATCCAGCAACCAGTGCCATGATCAGCAATGGCAGAGTTGGATGAAGCCACAAGACAAGCCCTCCAACAATTCCCGTGACGACTTGTCCTGTAAAAATCCCAAACGATTCGTATCGAAGCAATTGAAATCCACGTAGCACGCCATAAAAAAGAAGGTGAACGGCATCTAACGATAAAACGATACAGGCAAGCGTGATGAGGTACCGAAGGTCGGCATCGTAGCCAAGTGCCGCTCCTGTGGCAATGGCACCGATGGAAGAGATGACAAGAAGTGGGAGCTTGATTCCAAGAGCCTGCGAGAGTCGCGCAACAGCTTGTGAAGGATCCTTCGCAACCTCACGAATGACAACAGGCGTCACGCCCATGTCGGCTACGACCGTGAAAATCACCGAAATTGAAATGGCGAGAAAATATTCCCCTGTTGCCTCAGGCATCATTATACGCGCCACAAACAAAAAGTAGACAAAAGCGATGATCTTTTGTCCAATGGAAGCAAGCGTTAAAAAGGCTGTATTTCGCGCAACGTGAACAGTCACAGTAAATCTATTATATCGGGTTTAATGGAATTATAAAACCCGCCGTCGCTTGAAGCTGTGGCGGGCCAGAGCCTGCATGAGCAGGCTGAAACGCTAGGGCGTTGAGAACAGTTTTGGTCCTGTCCAGGGTCGCAGAGTGGATCTGCCATATGCTGGTCGAACTTTCGAAACGTAGACGACCTCGCTGGTCTGTGCGCGTAGTTGAGCGAGGAATCCTTCATTCTTGCCAAACTGCTCATGCCACAGTTGGAAGAGAGCCGCGTGTAGGTCCATCACCATGCTCGCCTCCACAGGAGAGAAGAGGTTGTCTTCTGGTCCTGACGATGACCAAGCAGATTTCTGATTGAACATGTGCCTCCATGTCCTTCGAACGAGGCCTCCAATTCCTGTGTTATGAAGGAGAGGCGAACCTGCCACCTGTAGATCCCAGACAATCTTCATCAGACTGAACTTCTCTGACGTCTCAAAAGATGTGCGTACACGCTGGAATCCCATTGAGATAAACGCGGTGAAGGATGAACCGAGCTCGACCCTGCCGCGCGGGAACAAGTTCACTGCGCGCAAGCAGGCCGTATAGAGTTTGTCGGCAATCGGACCGGTCTTCGCCATTTCCAGAAGATCCGAGTCAGCCGGAAGAATTTCGATCGTGAGATCCACTTCCTCCTCTCCAGTTGGAGGATCGATCTCGAAACGTGTCACGGTTCCTCGCAGAGCCACGAGGCTTGGAACCCACTGCGGTGGGAATTCGTCCCCGCAGGTGAGATCCACCCATGGAACATCGGAGGGAAACGCCTCTCGCACAAGGTATGGATGCTTCACATCCGTTTGGAGCTGTGGAAGCTCTACGAACATGATTCTCCAATCCTTGTTTGTCAAACCATCTTCGTCTTCCCCGTTGAAACAGTGCGATGTCGGTAGAACATGAACGGCCACACTGTTTCTTGTTGGGTTTGTGGCCATGGTACGCGTTGTGGCAACCTTGATACGAAAATTCGACATCTTCACTCCTCGGAGCGGTTTCATATAAACACGCCTGGCTGGCTCTGTCAATACACGTAAACAAAAAAGCGAGTGAAGATCACCCGCCGTGTTTGGTGAGCCGTGCGATGTACTCAGCCCCGAGCTCGTCTAGCAGGTCAGGGCTTCCTATCATCGTTAGATTGCCAGCTTTACGATTGGCACGCATGAGTTCCCGCAGTGGACCGATGCCAACGCGCGTGGCCTCCAGTTTGTCGAGTTGGTACCCAGCGGCGCGCAGCTGTGCTGCGACTTTTCCTTCGCGTCCTCGCTCACCGTCCTGGACAAAGGCGGCCTTCCAGAGGCTTTCAAGCACAGGAACGAATTCTTGAGCGACGATGTCTGAAAGCGTTTCCCAGTACTCTCCTTCAGGTTCCCATGGATCACTTTCAGGGATGATTGGAACCTCCATCAAACGAGGCGGATCCACGTTCCACCAGGGGAACACTTGACGATTGAACAGCTTGAGAGGTCTTGCCATGGGCCAATTCGCCGCTGCGAACTTCTCTTGTTCACGAATATTGTGGTTGATCGCTCGCGATGCGTGCTTTCTCATGAGATCTGTGGAACTCGCATTGACGTATGGAACCCGAACGAGATCCTTGGTGATGGCCAGTGAAACGTCGACCACTGTCCCAATAGTCGGAAACAGGGCACACATCGGCTCGTGTGCTTTCTTGATGGCTTGAATGGCATCGTATCGCGCTTCGACAATGCCTGCGATCGGTGCATCTAGACCATCAATTTTCAGATTGCCTTTCGCATCCCGTAGGTTACGTTTGGCATGCAACCGGCGAAGGAGCGCTTCGTCAAACGGCGAGATCGTCACGTGCCAGTGGTCGGTCACACGTTTGAGAGAGGGTGTTTGTTCTGTCACAGTCGTGCGCAGACCAACAACCGCTGGGATCTCGAATCCGCTTGAGAGTCGCACGATAGCGATATTGTGCTTGCGCGCAAAATCAAAATCCGGCTTGATTTCCTTCCTTCCTTGCTGACCCGTGAGTTGATCACGGAACGAGACCTGAGAGAAGTGCTTAAGAACAGCAGCCATTCATACCTCCTACGTGCTAGATTGAAGCATGGCTCGCATAAAAAGTCAAAACCACCCGAAGCCTTGGTGTGGGGTGGTTTCATCTCATTCTAACGTTTGGACCACTGTGCGGATCGACGAGCGGACTTTTTTCCAGGTTTCTTCCGTTCACGTCTACGAGCGTCCTGTTTGAGAAATCCGAGTTTCTTTAATACAGCACGAAACTCTGGATTAAAATCGATGAGGCCTCTGGCAATGCCCAAACGGATACTGTCAGCTTGTCCGCGTACCCCACCACCAACTACCTTTACTGTGATATCAAACACATCTTGCATTCCTGTCTCCTTCAGTGGAGCAACGACCGAATTTCGCAGGGTGAGCAAAGGAAGATAAGTTTCGAGTGTGCGTTCATTAATAACAATTTTTCCCGAACCACCATGATGCATTCGGACACGCGCACTAGCAGCCTTTCGTCTCCCTAACGACTCGATATATTTTTTTGCCTTCTCTTCCATAACTAATTTTTTATGAGCAGGCGCTTGAGACGCTCAGAGCGGTGCTTATTTTTAGGAAGCATGCGGGACACTGCTGCTTTCAAGACTTTGGAAGGATCCGTGTCCATCAACTGCTTGAGCGACCTTGTTTTCAAGCCGCTTGCATACGTGGTATGGCGGTAGTAGATTTTTTGTGTCTCCTTCGCTGGATGAATCTTCATCTTACTAGCATTGGTCACTTGCACATGATCGCCGCCGTCAACATTAGGAACAAAATCTGGTTTATGTTTTCCCATCAAAAACCTGACGACTGTGGTAGCCAGTCGGCCAGGCACTTGTCCCTGAGCGTCAAGCGTATGGATGTTGCGTAAAACGTCTTTCATACAAGTTCGATATTCACCATGTCAGCCCCATCGTTTTTTCTGGGTCCAGTCTTGATAATTCGCGTATAGCCTCCAGCGCGTTTTTCGTACCGTGGACCGAGAACCTCAAGAATTTTTTTCACAGGATGATCAGTGTAGAAAAAAGACAACAGCTGGCGCCGAGCAGCAAGGGTCGATTTCTTTCCAACGGTGATACACTTTTCAACAAGAGGTCTCACGGCCTTTGCCTTGGCTTGAGTTGTTTTTACTTTTTCATACAAAATCACGCTCGCAGCAAGATTGCGCAGGAGCGCTTCGCGTGCGGGTTTCTCTCGATCTAATACCGTGCCTTTATTTCGGTGTCTCATAAGAACATCTAGACCTCTTCCGTTCCACTCGCTCCCGAAGGTGTGAGGAGTGCAAAGGAATCAATCAAAATCTTTGCTGATGTTTCAACGGCTTCCTTTGCTGTAATGGTACCATCTGTTTCAATGGTCATGATGAGCTTATCAAAGTTGGTGATTTCCCCCACACGTGTATTTTCAACGCGATAGCCAACATTACGAATGGGAGAAAAAAGTGCGTCAATAGCAATCGTTCCTAATTCTTGTGTTTCGTTTGTCCGCTCTTCTGTTGGTGAGTACCCGCGCCCATTGCGGACAGTGAGCTCCATATCGAGCACAGCCGCATCCTCTGTAATCGTGGCGATGACAAGGTTTGGATTCATGATTTCAATATCGGAGTTTGGTTGAATATCAGCCGCTGTAACTGTTTTTGATCCCTTGACCGTAAGGGACAATTTAACTGGCTGATCAGAAAAACATTTAAGACGTAATCCTTTCAAATTCAAAATGATTTCGAGTGCATCTTCCCTTACGCCCTTCACGGCCTGAAACTCGTGATTGACACCTTTCATTTTTACCGCTGTAACAGCGGCTCCGGGAAGCGAGGAAAGGAGCACACGACGCAAGGCGTTTCCCAGCGTTGTGCCGTATCCATGAAAACAAGGCTCGACAACCATCACCCCTTCATTGGGGCGGCTGCCGGCTTCATACTGGATACGTGATGGTAGAAGAATGTTCTCCATACGAAATATAAGTGATAACTAGCGAGAGTAAAATTCGACAATAAATGTAGGAGCAAAACCCTGATCCAAATCTTCTCCTTCTGGAAGAGCCGTCACCTTTCCACCAAGAACTTTCTCATCTCGAGCAACCCATTTGGGCGTTGTGCTTGATTTGATAAACTCTGGAATCATTTTGACCAAAGGCTTTTCGAGTTTTGATTCTTTGATGCCGATCACATCCCCAACCCCAACACTGAAGGAGGGAATGTCAACGGATTTTCCATTCACGAGAATAAATCCATGACTGACCATCTGGCGTGCCTGACGTCGCGTTTTCCCCCAGCCAAGCCGATACACAACGTTATCGAGACGCATCTCAAGCAATCGTACCAGAATCTCTGCTGTGTTTCCCTTTGTGTGTGATGCTTTTTCAAAATAGTTTCGAAACTGACGCTCGAGGATGCCGTAGAGTGCCTTCGCCTTTTGCTTCTCTCTCAACTGCTCACCGTAGGCAGAAATACGCGGTCGCATTTTCGACTGCTTGGGACCATGGACGCCTGGTGGATAGGCTCGACGACGCGCAAACTTTTCTTTCCCAAGAACAAGTCCGAGTCGACGTGAACGCTTCACGATTGGTGAGGTATTTCTTGCCATAAACTAGACGCGGCGTGGCTTAGGAGCTCGACAACCGTTGTGTGGAAGAGGTGTTACATCCTTAATCGAAAGCACTTGAAATCCGTTGGCATTCAACGCACGAATAGCGGAATCACGACCTGTGCCGACACCTTTTACAAATACACTTACTTCACGCAATCCACTTTCTTTTACGCGATCAGTTGCTGTTTTTACCACAACACCTGCTGCATATGGAGTGGATTTTTTTGGACCCTTAAATCCACAATTACCAGCACTCGACCAGGCAAGTGTGTTTCCATTTAGGTCAGTCAAAGTAACGATGGTATTGTTGTAGGTAGCCTGAATGTAGGCACAGCCCTGTGAAACCTGGGGCATTGCTTTTTTCTTTTTGGTTCGTGTGGTTGTGGCAGCTTCCTGTTTTACATCAGTTGTCATACACGTTTTACGTCTTGGTCAATGCGCGGCGACCACTTCCCATGGTCTTGCGCATATTACCGCGAACGCTACGAGAATTTGTTTTTGTGCGTTGGCCCCGAACAGGAAGATGCTTAGTGTGTCGAGTGCCACGATAGGATCCAATCTCTTTTAACCGTTTGATGTTGGCGAGCTTGTCTCGACGCAAATCTCCTTCCAGTCGGCGCCCATTTTCAATAAGCGTACGAATACTATTCACCTGCTCATCTGTTAGATCTTTCACGCGAATATCTTGACTCACCCCGGCCTCGCTTAGCACTTTCACCGATGTTGGCTTCCCAATACCATGAACATAGGTGAGAGCAATCACTATGCGTTTTTGTGTTGGAATGTTTATGCCTGCAATGCGTGCCATAGTTATCCTTGACGTTGCTTATGACGTGGGTTCTTACAACTCACGACGACTCGACCAAAACGTCGAGTCACCTTACACTCACGGCAGATTTTTTTTGCTGAAGCTCTAACTTTCATACTCTAAAAACGATACACCACGCGTCCCTTTGTAAGATCATACGGACTGATCTCAACTTTAACCTCATCACCTGGAAGTAAACGAATGCGAAATTTTCGCATTTTTCCAGAAAGGTGGCCGGTGATCGTTTGATCATTTTCCAGTTTAATTTTGAAGGTTGCAGACGGAAGAAGTTCTTCAACCGTGCCCCGCATCTCAATAAAATCTTTTGTCCCCTTGTCCATAATGAAATAGCGCCCAAATACTATCACTGCTCTGCATGAATGGCAAGGAAATCGAAGTTTTATGGCGCCGGTATTGTACTTACCACCCTCAGCTATGTCAAGGAATGACCTTTTCACTCTAAAATGGCCTTGACTCGACGAATTCCGTTGGCAACAGCCTCTTCTTTTTGAATACGAAATATACCAAGTTGGCCTGTTCTTTCCACATGTGGACCTCCGCAGACTTCGCGACTGAAGGATTCATGCGAAGCATCGTCGCCGATGAAGTACACCTTCATTTTTCCACCGAGCTGTGCATATTTGTCCTCAAACAGACCAATCGCGCCACGCTTCTTCGCCTCCTCAAGATCCAGAATTTCAAAATGCACAGGCAAATCCATTTGAATCTGCTCGTTCACGATTGCTTCCACGCGAGCCGTTTCCTCTACAGTCAATTTTTGAGGATGAGAAAAATCAAATCTTAAACGCTCTCCCGTGATGTTGGAACCCTTCTGCTCAACATGAGAACCCAGTACGGTACGCAAAGCCTGGTGAAGCATATGCGTTGCTGTGTGAAGCCGTACAACCTCGTCTGAATGATCTGCAAGACCGCCTGCAAATTTTTGTTCTGAACCCGCTCGTGAGAGATCTTGATGCTTCTTGAACTCTGCCTGAAACTCCGAGCGCTCCACCTGCTGACCTTTTTCACGGGCAAGCTCCTCAGTGAGTTCCCAGGGGAAACCATAGGACTGGTAAAGATTGAACGCGTCGATGCCAGACACGGCGTTAGATTTCACAAATAGCTTCTCAAATTCCTTCAGTCCTTTACTGAGCGACGTTTTAAACTTTGCCTCTTCTTTTGTGAGTTCTGCGAGGATCAATTCCTGTTTGTCAACAAGCTCTGGGTACGCTTCTCCATACGTTGCAATGTAAGCGTCCGCCACTGATCCGCAGAATGAATCTTTTGCTCCAATCTTGTGTCCAAATCTTACAGCACGACGAATCAGTCGACGAACGTAATACCCCTGGTCCTTATTTGATGGGTAAACGCCGTCGCCGATCAAAAAAGTAGCCGCACGCAGGTGGTCAAGGATGACACGGAAGGCATAGGTCTCATTGGACCTATTAGATACATAGAATCTATGCGAAATCGTTTCTAAAACCTTGCGCGCTTTATCAAACACGTCGATTCTGAACATGTCTGGGTGATCGTTCACGGAAGCAGCGATACGTTCTAGCCCTCCTCCGAAATCGACATTGCGCTTTGGTAGCTCAATAAATCCTGTCTCGGTTTTTTTATATTGCATGAAAACGTTATTTCCAATTTCCATGAATCGACCGCAATCGCAATTCACATGACAAACATCCGAGGCAAACGACGACTGTTCGTGTAAACCACGCTCCAAACCAAAATCCCAAAACATCTCGGTATCTGGCCCGCCCGGTTCACCGACGGGCATTTTTTCTGGAGCCCCTGAGCGCGACCACCAATTTTTCTTCTCGTTGTAATAAAAGATCCGACCGCCCTGCATTCCATCTCGCTCAGAAAAATCAACAGCCTGTGCGTCGATTCCCACGGACGCAAACGCTTCCCTCCAGTTCCCAACCGTTTCCTCATCACGAGCGATCTCATCGTTTCCACGAAACACAGACACGTATAATCGCGCTGGATCAAGCTGAAGCTCGCGCGTCAAAAACTCAAACATCCAGCCCACCTGTTCCTTCTTGAAATAGTCACCCAAGGACCAGTTACCAAGCATTTCAAAAAATGTCGTGTGTCGGTTATCGCCAACCTCATCGATGTCCTGTGAGCGAAAACATTTCTGCGAATCAACCAACCGCGTTCCTTTTGGATGTGGTTCTCCAAGTAAATACGGAACCATCGGTTGCATCCCGGAACCTGTGAAGAGCGTCGTCGGATCGTTTTCAGGCAAGAGCGAAGACGAAGGAATCGCCTGATGGCCGCGGTTTACAAAAAAATCTAGATACTTCTGACGGATCTCGTGGATAATCATAGTGCACGCATTCTACAAAACATTGAGATCGCTCGTCTAGTTGATCACGATGGAGCCACCTCTGATGGTTGAACGTGACGGAGGACGTTTTTTTTCACGGAGGAAAAAAAATAGCTCTGTTCCTCGATCGAAAGAATCTTGCCAACAACCAAGTATGCAATTAGTCCCAGGCCGCCAGCCGTAAGCCCTTGCGCAAGCACGCCAAAAAACGTATCAAGCGAAATCAGTGAAACAATAATAGGCTTCACAGTCTGCATCACGACTGCGCTTACTAGACACGCCACAGTCACCTTGTAGAGAAACGAGAGAATCTTTATTCCCTTGAACGGTCCAATGCGTTGACGCAAAAGCACTAAAAGGAGGACTGTCTGAACCAACGCAGAAACGGAATATCCCATGGCGAGCGCGGTCACACCAAAGGAATTTAAAAGGAGGAGAGCAACAAGCACGCCAATCACGGCGGAAACGGCACCTGTTACAAGCGGCGTGGTCGTGTCTTTCATGGCAAAATAGCCACGGGCAAGGAGATAGATCAGTGCCTGTGGAATAAAGGTGAGCGCAAAAAATGCGAGCGTATCGGACGTGGCAATCGTGGATGTCCAATCGAATTTTCCTGCGCCCACGGCGACACGCACCAACTGAGAGCGCAACACTAGAAAAAGAATGGTGATGGGAGCAAGCAGGTACACTGTCTGACGAGCGGTAGAGAGAAGAATTTGTAAAAAGGCTGACTGGTCATTCTGTTCGATCTTTTCGGACAGCGCGGGAAAGGCCGCAATCGCAAAGGAAATACCGATAATTCCAACCGGAAAAAACTGAATGTTATAAGCAAACTGAAAAATTGTCATGCTTCCAGCAGACATGGTCGTCGCAAGGATTCCAAGAATCACGAAAAGTAACTGATTGATGGCTAGCCCAAGTGTGCGAGGAACCATGAGCGACAGCATTTCACGCGTATCTCGGTCGCGGAGTGAAAGTCGCCAGCGGTAGCGATAATCAGTTTGACGAAGTCCAAAAAGTTGAATGAGCAGATGAAGGCCCGCCCCGAAAACAACACCCCAGGCCAAGCCGATCGTTCCAAACAGATCAACAAACCACATTGCTCCGACGATGATTCCGATGTTATAAAAAATTGGTGACAAGGCAAAAAAGAAAAAGCGCTTTAAGCTCTGCAGGACTGATCCGTATACAAGCGAGACGGATAGGAATATCTGCGATAGAAACATGATGCGCATGAAAAGAGCGACCTGATGTTGTTTGTAGGCAGCAAATCCTGGAGCGATCAGTTCAGAAAGAGGATTCGCAAAAATCGCGAGTGCAACGGACATAACGAGCATGGCGATTACCACAAGGTGCACGGCATTATTAGCGAACGCCCACGCCTTTGCTCTTTGATCCGGACGCGAATAATGAGACAAAAATAGTGGAATAAAACTCGCGGATAAACCACCTACAACGATCAAGGTAAACAAGAGATCGGGAATTTTAAACGCGGCGTAGTAGATGTCCAATGTGTCCCCTGCCCCAAACGCTCCAGCAAGAATGCGGTCACGTATGAGTCCGACGACCCGACTCACAAACGAAAGAACGCCAACGACCGCCGCGGCGCCAATAATCGTTTTGGATTCCCGATTGAGAAATTTCAGCATGTCATGTTTATTCCTTTGACCTCACCTTTTTAACACGTGTGTGTTGCTTGAACAGTTTGGTACTGAGCAGCGCAAGCGCCACAAGCAGTAGCAACGAAAGACTCACAATCCCCACAAGGACAACAGGATTTTGCAAACTGAAAAATGGAACGAGAATCGTCGTCTGTTCCTTTGAAACCACGCCATCGTGGCTCTGACTCGTGAGCATTACAGGATATGACCCAGGCGCTCCATAGGTATGCGTCACGGTGTTTTTCGATGACGTGACACCATCACCAAAATCCCAATGGATAGACGCACCTTCCTGAGGCGCAAGCGTTGTGAAGGTAAAGGTATTCCAGGAATCCCTCGTATAACTGAACACCGCGCTTGGAGAAAATGTGATGACTGTGTCCCCAAAGTAGGACACTTCTTGCTGATCTTGTGCACGATCATCCAAGGCATCTACATCTTCATCGCTCTCAACAGATGTAGACTCCTGAATCGTTTCAGCGACTTCTGAGATGATTTCCTTAAACGTCACGCTGGCCGTCGTGTCTTTTTGTGTTGAAAGCACTTCCTCCTCGGTCACACGTTCAGGATCTAAAGGAAAGACATCGCTTTGATCCTCCGCTCCATCACCGTCCGTGTCCGTCATTGTCGTGTCTGTTCCTAGTTCTTCCTCAACTTCATCGGATAAGCCGTCGTCGTCATCATCTGTATCACACGCATTCCCTTCCCCATCTGCATCGGCATCGTCTTGATCAGAATTCGAGGAGCTTGAGCAATTATCGTTTGCGTTTTCAACGCCGTCTCGATCGTCATCAACGATTGGATCAAACTTTCCTGTGATCGTTGTGTTGTTGCTCTCGTCAACATCTGCTGGATCTGTCCCTTTCACCTGCGCTTGGATGTTGAACAAACCAGATGGAACAATAAAATCGACATAGACTTCCTCGGCTGATCCAGAAGCCAAAACAGAGATGACTAACGAATCTCCGATCAGCATTGCTCCTTGATAGAAAGTCACATAACCAGAAACATCTTCATCACCGAGGTTATAAATAGAGGCATAGATTCGAACTTGATCGCCTGCCACCAGTGTCTTAGATGAAAATCGAATATCGCTTGCGACAATGCTCAAATCCGCTCGAGCAAAGACGACGGTTGGCAAAAAAAGAAATAAAAAAATCAAAGTATAAATCTTCATATTTTTTTTCGATAGACAATTCCCGCAACGACCAGAAGCATCCCAAGTAAGCCAATCGCATAGAATAACCCGACCATTTTAGGATTCTCAACAAACGGAAGCCAAGACGCATTCATTCCATAGAAGCCAGCGATAAGCGTTGGAACCATTAAGGACGCGGAGAGAAGAGTAAGGAGGGTAATGATTTGGTTTGTCTTGTGAGAGATCAAAGCTTCGTTTACATCGAAAAGTCCGTCCAGTAGTAGTTTCAAATTGTCCGATGAAAGCCAAATCGTATCCAAAATATCATGAAGGTCGTCGAAATAGACCAAAACGTCCTCGGGAATAAAAGAACGCTGCGTGTGCCGCAAGCTCGCGAGCATGTTCCGTTGAGGATCCACAAGATGTCGCAGGAACAGAACATTGCGCCGCGCATGTCCGAGGTCGACTGTCAACCGCTTATCATGACTTCGCTCAATTGCGTCCTCTAGTCGATGCACCTCTTGCGTCAGGCGACCGATGACATGCATCGCATTATGAAAAAGGTGGGAGATAATACGATACATCGCAAAAGAAGTCCCTTTTCCGAACACAACGGAACGAAATTTCATGTTGGTAGACATTTGATCAAAGTAGCTGTCAAGCTCTGTGATGGTGTTGTAGGTCACGGTAACCAAATCATCTTTTGAGAGAAAAACGTAAACTGCGTCGCCGTGGATGCGACCTGACGCGGCGTTCATAACTGGGAGATGAAACAGAAAAAAAATATAATGCTTGTAGGCATCCATTTTTGAAATGGGAGATTTGATACGGATGTCATCGTAATCGAGATGATGAAACTTAAACTGTTCCTGAAGCGTCTTCAGATCTTGCTCACTCACACCACTGACGTGGTGCCACTTCATGCTTTTTGATTCAAGAACGCGTACGGCCATACGAAATTAACGTACATCTTTTTTGGAGGAATGACCAAAACTGTAATGAAAATGATCGTGTCGAATCGGTCCTAAAAAAGCGAGGTGAAGCTCTGCGAGCAGATATTTGAAGGCGATCATCATACGACCGTCACGATCCAAACGGCGGATAGAAACAGGAATCGTGGTTGAACGGAGAAATCCAAACGTCCCGACAGAACGAAAGCGACGAGCGTAATCGTGATCCTCGCAAAACACCACACGCTCATCAAATCCACCGAGCTTCTCGTGTAAGTCGCGGCGCACGAACAGACAGAAACCTGGCGCGTGCGGAAAAAACGATCCACACATACGAACATAAGTATTATACGCCTTGTGCATCAAATGATCGACGTGTGCGTCTGAGAGTGGAAGCACGTCACACGTGGCAAGTCCAAATTTCTTCTCGAGCATCTCTCCAACAGACTTCTCCAAAAATTCAGGATCACGAAGGACAACATCCGCATCCAAAAAAAGAATTAGGTCTGTTTTCACATGAGCCGCTCCCCGATTTCGACCGAGAGCAACAGCTCCACCCTCAACAACGCTGGCGCCGAAGGAAAGCGCGATTTCGCGTGTTCGGTCAGTCGACTGCGCGTCGGCAACAATAATCTGCACCGGTTGAACGGTTTGATTTCTGATGGAGGTGAGTAACTCTGGAAGATACTGCTCCTCGTCTTTTGTTGGAATCACGATAGTGAGCATGCGGCAATTCTATCGGTTTTTTTGCGTGAGAGCAAGCAAAGATGATAGTCTGCAAACACTATGACTTCTCTCTGTCCACAAAAAGAAATCTGCGGTTCTTGCTCATGGTCTCATATTCCGTATGAAATGCAGCTCAAGCAAAAACTTGCGGATATCAACGGATCGTTTGGTTTGAAAAAACTTGATCTCATCTGTGATTCCATTGTCTCCTCACCACGAACCTCTCACTACCGCAATCGGATGGACTTTGCGATCGACTTTGAAGGACGTGTGGGACTGAAAGAAAAAGGTAAGTGGTGGAAAGTGATCGACGGTCATGGCTGTTTTTTGGCAGATGAAAAAATCGACACTCTGTTTCAGCAGGTACGCGAGTGGGCTAAAACCTGTGGTCTCAGTTTCTGGGATCGTAAAGCTCACACGGGTCTGCTACGCTATGCCGTGATCCGATGTACATCTCTTGGCGAAACAATGATCACCATTGTGATGAGCGTGCCAGAAACTCAAAAGGAATCAGTGAAAGTCCAAGCTGCACTTCTGAACCTCAGCAAGACCGCGAAACCAACGACACTCGTCTGGGCACAAAACTCCACGATCACAGACGTCAGCTACGGCGATCATCTCGAGGCACTTGCTGGTCCTGGATTCCTAATGGAGAACATCAGCGACTATCTGTATCGCATCAGCCCACAGGCATTTTTCCAAACAAACTCGTACACCGCACCGGAACTTCTCAGAACCGTCAAGGAATTTTGTGGTGATCTCTCACAAAAAATCTTGCTCGATCTGTACTGCGGGACAGGATTTTTCGCAACGGCTCTTTCTTCAGGCACCAAGAAGACAGTCGGTCTTGAACTCTCAAAAGATGCGATCGAAGACGCAAAGATCAACGCAAAGTTAAATGGCTCCACCGTCGAATATCACGAAGCGAAAACGGAAGATTTTGACTGGTCCACCTTTGATGCTGACGTCGTCATCCTTGACCCGCCTAGATCTGGGATGCATGATAAGGCACTCGCGGACGTTTTACGCATTAAACCCAAGATGATCGTCTACGTTTCCTGCAATCCAAAGAATTTTGCTCGAGAAATGGTGCAACTACAAAACACCTATCGTGTCGAACAGATGCGAGCCATCGATATGTTCCCACACACGCCTCATGTTGAACTGGTAAGTAAGTTAGTGAAAAAGTAATATGCCAAAATCCGGCTTCGTTGTCATGATCGGTCGATCTAACGTCGGGAAGTCTACGCTTCTCAATGCTTTAGTTGGATCCAAAATTGCCATCACCACACCCAAACCTCAAACCACTCGCCTCCCGATTCAGGGCATCGTCACACGGGATGAGGGTCAAATCGTGTTCATCGATACGCCAGGAGTGTTGAAGGGTGCGCGCGATTCACTTTCAAAAAAACTTGGACAAATGGTTCGTGCCTCACTTGGTCACGTGGACGTCGTTGCCTACGTCGTAGATCCAACGCGAGAGATCGGTGACGAAGAACGCGAGGTCATGCGACTCATCGAGCCCATGACACAACCAAAAATTTTGGTGATAAATAAAACGGACCTGGATCGAATTCCCTTTCTTGATTTTTATCGAGACCTCGGTGATAAATTTACCAACGTCGTTGAAGTTTCTGCGCTGAGAGGCACACATGTTGGCAGCCTCATTAAAACCATTTTTGAATTGCTTCCTGAAGGCCAACCGTATTATCCAGAAAATCAACTCACCAACGTTCCAAATAAATTTTGGTTGAGCGAGCTTATTCGTGAAAAACTCTTTCTCCGCCTAAGACAAGAAGTCCCGTACACCACGCACGTCGAGGTCGAAGATGTTGATGAACGAGAAAACGGAATGATGTACATCAAAGCAACGATCTTCACAACGGAAGATCGATACAAACGCATGATCATCGGTGCCAAGGGACAAGGGATCAAAGAAATAGGTCAAAGCGTCCGCCAGGAACTCGAACTGGCCATGGACACGAAAGTCTTCGTGGATCTCACCGTCGACGTCGACGCGCACTGGATGCAGAGGTATGAGTAAAACAATTCCAAGCCCCTTTCCACCTTCGCATGGCTTCGGTGGACCAGCCAGAGCTTCAGCGACG
>CAYHRJ010000015.1:0-7976 GCA_964359095.1 uncultured Gammaproteobacteria bacterium
ATAGCTACATTTTATCAAAAATAACTCAATAAATCAAGGTTGTTCCCCTTCAACGATCTTCTTAATCATTGGCAACTTCCTTTGATAATTCTTGAACTCGGCGATCTGTCCTCGACATCTAGCAAGATTGTGGGCGCGACGAGAAGGATACCGTTTTGGATCCCAGCCGAAGTAGTTGTCGGTGAAGTAGTCGGTAAGAAAACGCGCGGCGAGTTCAAGCGTGATCGTGCCGATGGCTTTTGGGACGAGCTTTCTCTCTCGTGCGGTCATGAATCCTTGTGCGCCAGCTTCGTATCCTCTCCACGCCGCGCGGAAACGTGAAATCGAGAATGTATTTTTTGGATCGTCTTCTGCGCTGCCACACCAAGAGCGGAACGCATCGCCGAGTTCGACAAGCAGTGGGCGACGGTTGCAGGTATCGAGGTCGATGATCGCCTTGGCTCTTCCTTTTGCATCGAACAGGATATTGGAAATCTTTGGATCACCGTGGATGACGCGCAGAGGAAGATCGCTAGGCAGAAAAAACTTCGGAAGCTCGTTGCGAATGAATTCAATTTCCTCCTCCACATCGACCACCTTGTTCGCCTCGACCACCTCCTCAAACACCCCAAACACCTTCTCCGTCTCGTGCAAAATCTTCTTGGACTTAAAGCGGTACTCCATCTTGTCCATCACTTTATGAAACCTGGCGTAGATCTCTCCTGCCTCGCGGGCCATGGCGAGGGTTTGAGCGACGTGGATCGTTTGTCCAGGCAACAACGTCTGCATACGCCAGACATCTTTGTTGACGATCGACAAAATCTTACCGGACTTTGGACGAACGCAAACAGGTGAGAGAAACTTTTGCGATCGCAAAAATTCCGTCACGGCCAAAAAATCCTCCCCGATCGAGCGACTTGCAAGAACCGGATGAAGCTTTTGGATGATATACTGTCCCTGATCTGTTTTGATCGCGAACGTCTCATGCACGAGACCGGCTGTGACCTGCATGATGGACTTCACCTTCCCGATCGCATAACTTTCGAGAACACTCTGTGGAACGGTTTTCATAGTTCGATGGTTCGACAGAGCTCACCACAGGCAAGCTCACTACATGTAACGTATGGATTTTATCACATTCCTTCTTCTGCTTGGCGCAGCTCTCATGATCACACTGAATCTTCTGGCGATCTACTGGTTTGCGCCGATGTTACTCCCGATTGTGTACGTGGGAGCACCGTACGTTCCCACACCTCCACGAACGCTCCAAATCATGCTGCGACTCGCGAACATCTCGCCATCGGATCATGTCGTCGACTTGGGTTCAGGTGATGGACGTATGGTCGTCGCGGCGGCCAAACAAGGCGCCACATCCGCCATCGGCTTTGAGATCCATCCAGGACTCGTGAAGCTGGCCAACCTAAACATCAAAAAAGCCCGGCTTGAAAAAATGGCACACGTCAAAAATCAGTCCATGTGGCACGCAGACATAAGCCAGGCAACGGTTGTCTTCCTCTATCAGTTACCTTATGTAATGAAAAAACTCGGAGGAAAACTAAAAACAGAACTCCCACGAGGTGCGCGTGTGATCTCCAATGCCTTTCCGATTCCTGATTGGAAACCGATCACGCAAGAAAAAAACGTGTACGTGTACAAAATATAAAACAGGGTACGGTTCACTGCCCTGTCTTTTCTTTTTCTCTTATCGATCTCTGGATGGCCCTCCGCCGCGCTTTTCCACAATCTCCTTGGCGACGTTGCCTGGCACAACATCGTAGTGATCAAATTCCATAGAGTAACTGGCGCGACCTTGCGTCATAGAACGCAGCGTTGTTGCATAGCCGAACATTTCCGAAAGCGGCACAAAGGCTGTGATAATTTTGGCGCCACTGCGATCAAACATCTCTTGAATCTGTCCGCGTTTGGCATTCAAATCTCCCACCACAGATCCCATAAAGTCCTCTGGTGTTGAAACTTCTGCTTTCATCATCGGTTCGAGCAGATCAACTCCGGCTTTCTTGGCAGCATCCTGAAACGCTATTGAGCCGGCGATCTTAAACGCGGCTTCTGAGGAATCGACTTCGTGATAGCTTCCATCCGTCAGAATAACTTTCAAGTCTAGCAATGGATACCCAGCCATGACGCCACGTTCGGCTGCTTCGCGCACACCTTTTTCAATCGGATTGAAATATTCTTTTGGAATTGTTCCACCTTTTACCTCTTCTTCAAACTCGACACCAGATCCTGGAGGAAGTTTCTCGATACGCAACAGACAGTGACCATACTGCCCACGTCCACCTGTTTGACGAATGTATTTCCCTTCGCCTTCTGCATTGCCTTTGATGGTCTCGCGATACGAAACTTGTGGCTTACCCACGTTGCACTCCACAGAAAACTCACGCTTCATACGATCAACAATGATGTCCAAGTGCAACTCTCCCATGCCTGAGATGATGATCTGATTGGTCTCCTCATCGGTGCGTACACGGAACGTAGGATCTTCCTCAGAAAGTTTTTGCAAAGCCACACCCATTTTTTCTTGATCGACTTTCGTCTTAGGCTCGATCGCAATAGAAATAACTGGCTCAGGAAAACTAATCGCTTCAAGCAAGACAGGATGATCCACATCACAGAGGGTGTGGCCTGTGAATGTTTCCTTGAGTCCCACCATGGCAGCAATTTCTCCGGCATGCACTTCTGTGATTTCCTCTCGGAGGTTGGCGTGCAATCGCACAATACGACTCACGCGTTCTTTGTTCCCTGTGGAGGAATTCAAGATATAAGAACCTGCCTTTACCATCCCGGAATACACACGAAAAAACGCGAGCTTTCCCACAAAGGGATCTGAAGCGATCTTAAAGGCAAGCGCAGAAAATGGTTCTTCGTCTGATGCGTGACGAATCACTTCCACTTCTAAATCGTCTGGATCGTGACCAACCACCGCAGGAACCTCGAGTGGACTTGGAAGATAATCGACAACAGCATCGAGCAATAACTGCACGCCTTTATTCTTGAGAGCTGATCCACACATGACCGGCACAAAAGTGTTGGCAATCGTCGCCTTGCGAATCACGGGCTTCATTTCCTCAATCGTGATCTCTTCTCCGTTCAAAAATTTGTTCATGAGTGTCTCATCGTTCTCTGCAACGGCTTCCACAAGTTTGGCGCGATACTCTTTTGCCTTGTCCATGTACTCCGCTGGAATCTCACCAACCTCCACATCTTTTCCAAGATCGTCCTTGTAGATATGCGACTTCATGTGGAGCAAATCGATCACACCGATAAAGTTCGCTTCCGTTCCAATCGGAAGTTGAATAGGATGCGCGTTCTTCGTCAGACGTCGGTGAAGAGATTCGAGATCTTTATAAAAATCAGCGCCAGTCCGATCAAGTTTGTTGATGAACGCAATACGCGGAACCTTAAAGTCATCAGCGTAACGCCAGTTGGTTTCCGATTGTGGTTCAACCCCTGCAACGCCATCGAACACCGCAACGCCTCCGTCGAGCACACGCATCGAACGTTTCACTTCCACCGTGAAGTCAATGTGTCCTGGCGTGTCGATCAAATTCAGTTGATGATCTTTCCAAAAACAGGTTGTCGCAGCAGCCGTGATCGTAATACCACGCTCGCGCTCTTGTTCCATCCAGTCCATAGTGGCCGCGCCTTCATGTACTTCACCGATTTTGTGTTTTTTTCCTGTGTAAAACAAAATGCGCTCTGACACGGTTGTCTTTCCAGCGTCAATGTGTGCAAAAATTCCGAAATTACGAATAGCTGAAAGAGGATATTCACGAGGCATAGTTCGATGGACTCACTACGAGGAGTATTATCGTTTTGCAAAATGAGCAAACGCGCGGTTGGCTTCTGCCATGCGCTGCACGTCGAGTTTCTTTTTCACAGCGTCACCTTCGTTGTTGGAAGCAGCCACAAGTTCATCGGCAAGACGCTCAGCCATCCCTCGGCCTTTCTTGGAACGAGCGGCAGTAATGATCCAACGGAACGACAACAGATACCGACGCTCACCTCGCACGGACATTGGCACTTGATAATTGGCTCCACCAACGCGCTTGCTTTTCACTTCCAAGCTCGGCATGACATTTTTGATGGCACGTTCAAACACATCGAGCGGCTCAAGTTTCGTTTTCTCTGCCATGATGTCAAACGCATCGTAGACAACCGTACGCGCAACGGATTTTTTTCCGTCGTGCATAATCGTGTTAACAAGTTTAGCAACGTGAATGTTGCTAAACTTTGGATCTGGATCTATTTCTCGTTTTGGGGCTTGCTTACCTCGCATAGTTTTGACGTTATCTCATCGGTTATCTTCCCCCACGCGAGTGAGGTACTCCGACGGTTGGTTAATTGGATGGGTATAGGTGGATGAGGTAGATCAGGTGGAAAAGGTGGCCAAGGTAGAAAATGTGAATAGAAATTCTTTCACCTAATCTACCTCATCTACCTTTCCACCTACCCACCTACTTCTTCTTTGCTTTTGGTTTCTTCACGCCGTACTTTGATCGGCCGCGTCGGCGACCTTCTACACCTTGCGTATCAAACACACCGCGCACGATGTGGTAGCGAACACCTGGCAAATCTTTCACACGTCCCCCGCGCAGCATCACAATGGAGTGCTCCTGCAAGTTGTGTCCTTCGCCAGGAATGTACGCGTTCACTTCTGTCCCGTTTGAAAGTCGTACACGCGCGATCTTGCGAATAGCCGAGTTTGGTTTCTTTGGTGTCATCGTTGTGACCTTCACGCACACGCCACGCTTGAAAGAAGCACCATGAGAAAGCGGCGTGCGTTTTCGATGCAAAGAATCCAGCGTGTATTGCAGCGCTGGCGACTTGCTCTTGTACGACTTAGGATGACGACCTTTTCTGATGAGTTGATTGACGGTAGGCATAATAAGTGGAAGTTGGAAGTAAGAAGTAGGAAGTAGGAATGGTGAAATAAAAGCGCCTGGAGAGTATCACGAGGCCCGCTAGTGGGTCAAGAAAAGCGTGGTCGTCAGGATGACAGGCTGGAGAGTCATCGGCTATAACAAAGAAAAAATCGAAGAAAAATATCCGCCGCAGCTTTGGCCTAAGAGTGCGTCGCAGGTGGCGAAGGCTGGGGTGCTGATGAAGAAGAACACGTTGAGGGAAGTGAATGCGGAGATGAGGACGGCAAACATGAGGACACGTGGTCCATGTGTGGACACAGCTTCGCGCATCGCTGCGTACTTGGGGTGATCGAACAGTGCAAAGAAAAGTTTTGATCCATCAAGTGGATGCACAGGGATCACATTGAAGAACATAAGGAACAGGTTGAGGAGAATCGTGAGGAACAAAAAGATCGCGAGCAAGTTCAAAATCTCAATCACTCCACCACCGACGAGCACACGAAACGCGACGCCCGCTAAAATCGCCACAAGAAGATTCGAGAGCGGTCCTGCCAGCGCGATCTTCACTGAATCCCATTTTGGATCTTTCAGGTTGTATGGGTTGTACGGGACAGGCTTTGCCCAGCCAAATCCAAACAAGAGGAGTAGGATGAACCCTGTTGGATCGATATGCGCGATTGGATTCAACGTCAATCGCCCTTCCCGCTCAGCGGTCTTGTCACCAACGAGCTTCCCCACAAGCGCGTGAGAAAACTCATGAATAGTGAGCGAACCGAGAATTGCCACGACCCACGCGACCGCAATTGCCGGTGAGCCAAAAAAGAGGTCGAGGAACATAGTTGAAAAAGGTTGTAGGTTTTAGGTAGTAGGTTGTAATAAGAGAGAAATTGTCTAGAAGGAAAAATATGCTATCCTTAACTCCGTCAGTCTTGACAATCTAAGTAACTACGATAGTATAGTGCATCCACTATGAAAAGTCCTGGATCACATCCATTGGAAGGACAGCTCGGTGAATACCACCGAATCCACTTTTATGAAAATGAGGGGCGAGGAGCTGAATCAGAACGTGGAGAGGGAAAAATCTACGATACTCGTCTTTCTCGACTGACGAAACAAATGAGCGACTCTCTGGAATCTATTCCAGCCGAAAGACGAGAGGTTTTCAAAAATCTGGTCGACGACATTACGCGCTCTTCACTCAAGTACATCGATTCGCGCATTGGTCTCATCAGTGCGAGCAAATCGCAAGACAAACAAGCCATCATGGAAGCAGATCGCGCTCGAAGATTTGCCCATATCCGACTTGTCGACTCGATCATGATTGCCTGCCGTAACTTTGCTTCAACAGCTGAAGGATGGATAGTGGAAGCAGACGTTGCACAGCTCGTTGGCAGTGGTGACGACGCACGAGTCAGGGACACAGTCGCTGCAGCCGCCATCGATTTTGTGTGGCAACTCCTTGATCAAGAGAAGGCGATCAGTCGAAAAAAATGATGATGAGATGTTGAGAGTTGTTCCTGCCTACATACTGTGGACAGGGACTTCCTCTCAACATCGAGGTCCAAAGATCATGCTCTGGATCCCCATCGATCTCGCACTCACCTTCACGCGCCAGCTCATCGCCGCCAAACTCGGACACGAGCCGACCGGCCCGCCGATCACACTCGACCAGATCCGTGCACAAGTCGGAGGCAAAACAAATCTCTCTGATCGCGAACTCACACGACAACTCCTCAACACAGCATTCAATCGCATCAAAGAGGACTAGCTCGACTGCTCAGCTCATCGCTGGGCGTTTTATTTTTTCAACTTTGTACTGATACTCGCTCAATCTTCGCACCAACGCCTTTCAACTTCTCCTCCAACCGTTCGTAGCCGCGGTCGAGGTGATGGATGCCGGTGAGGGTGGACGTTCCGTCAGCAACGAGCGCTGCGACCACAAATGCAAGACCGGCTCGGATGTCGGGAACTGCGACTTCTGCTGCGTGGAGTTTGGATGGTCCCGTGATGACCGCTGAGTGTTTGTAATTTTGTCCGCGGAAGCGGCACTTGATCTCACCAAGACAATTACTAAACAGCGTGATATCCGCACCCATTTTTTTCAGCGCGTCTGTGTAACCGAAGCGTTCCTCGTAAACCGTCTCGTGAACCACGCTTGTACCATGCGCTTGCGTCAAGCACACCACAAACGGTTGCTGCCAGTCGGTCATGAAACCTGGGTGCGTGTCAGTTTCCAGCTCGATGCCCTTGAGCGACTCTGATCCTCTGAATAAAATACCGTCCTCTTGAACCTCGTACGTGCCTCCAATTTTGCGCACGGCATTTAAAAACGTGATCATGTGCTCGTGCTGCGCTCCGCGCACAAAAATTTCACCTCGTGTTCCAACGGCCATCGCACCATACGACGCTGCTTCGATACGGTCTGGCATGACGCGTGCTGATGTGCCATACAACTTCTCAACGCCAATAATTTCGATAGAACGTCCAGAGTTCACCTGAATCATCGCTCCCATGTTTTGCAGCATCATGATGAGCGCCTTCACCTCAGGCTCGCCAGCGGCATTGCGAATCATTGTGCGACCCTCAGCAAGCACACCAGCCAAAATCGCGGTCTCGGTAGCCATCACAGACGGATACGGAAATTTGATAAGCCCGCCCTTCAGTCGTTTATTCACGGTCGCGCGATAGCCGTCTGTCGTCTCTTCGATCGTGGCGCCCAGAGTCTGGAGCGCTTGAATATGAAAATTCACCGGACGCGCACCGATTTTGTCACCTCCCACGAGTGGCACAAATGCTTCTCCTGTGCGATGCAGAAGCGGCGCAATCGCCAACACGCTGATGCGATTTTTTCGTGTGAGCTCTGCCACGTGACTAGACGTAATCGTCGAGGTTTGTGTCTTGAGCGTGTGCTCGTCGAGCCACTGGGTCTGTGCACCAACGGTTGTGATGATCTCGTGTGTAATATCTGTTTCCTGTTGCCGAGGAAGGTTAGACAAAACAACCTGCTCGTCAGTGAGAAGCGAGGCGATCATCATCTTACTCGCCGCGTTCTTGGCACCTGAAACCGCCATCTCTCCTTTGAGTGGCACACCGCCAGTGATTTTGAAAACGTCA
>CAYHRJ010000015.1:8076-19133 GCA_964359095.1 uncultured Gammaproteobacteria bacterium
TCCACCTTATCCACCTATTCCACCTCTCCCCGTATGTTCGTCACCATCATCACTGACTGTCGCGATGACAATGCGCGTTCACGACAGGAGACCCGCTATGCTCACCTGTTTCCACAAATGCATGTGAGTTTTATTAGCGCGACCTCTGATATCGAAGCGGCGGGAAACGTCATTGACGTACTGGACGCAAGTGATGACGCACCAGGTGTAATCGCGGTGAACTGCGCTCCACGTCACGGCCGCGCTAAAAAATGGAAAAACGGTTCACCGTTTGGCTACGCGTGGGTGGGAAACAAACTTGTGATCGGCACAGTGGATGGATTTTGTTTAAGCCTTCTTAAACGTTTCAAACTGATTGATGCTGTACATGTCACAGACATTGAAGCCGCTCTCACAGCAGGAGGTTATACTCTTTCACAAATCGACGCAGCCGTGCACACACAATTCCGTTCTCTCAACTATCTACCACGTCTTGCTCGCATTGTTTGGGACAAAAAAAATGTCAACGCACAAGTGCTTCCCGTTGCCGATATCGCTGATCTCCCATCGCTCGTCTGGTGGGCAGACTCTTTCGGCAACTGTAAAACCAGCATCACCTCAATCGAATGCGCATTTGAAGCAGGAGACCGAAAACGCGTCACGTTTGCTGACACAACATCACTTGAAGTTCTATGCGTGGAACGACTTGCGGAAGTTCCCGATGGTCAAACCGCGCTGATCGTCGGATCTTCAGGCCTACACGATCACCGCTTCGTCGAGCTCATCATCCAAGGCGGCTCTGCCTCCGAAAAATTCGGCATTCGCAAAGGCGACCCGATTTCTATCTCCTAAACCCTAAAACCTACCGTCCCTCGGCCGTGCCCGTCCTATGGGCGAGGCTACTCCCTTTCCCGTTGACAGATGTCATCATCCGTGGCATCTTTTTGAGTCCACTCTTGGAGGATGCATGGGCACAGACAAACGAACTCTCGTCCTATTCCCTGGGGCATGGGGAAACCAGACTGAACTCGTGGCTCGATGGTGGTTTCGAAACGTGATCAACTATTTCAGCGACTACCAAATCGTCGTTGTAACCTACAAAGGCGAAAGCATGAACGAGATGGTCTTACATGCTATCAGACAGCTCGAGCCTGTCCCAAACGGAAGCCTGGCGCTCGCCTACTCCATGGGCGCGCAGATCGCCCGCGGTGTCGCGGTTCGTCGGACGGATTTGTTCAAAAAGGTAGCGCTGATCTCTGGACTGGAGCGCTTCGGTGTGCGCTTCAGCGTCCTGCTCACATCTCTCACCTTTGCTCTGCGTCCCATCCTACGTACGCTGTTTGGCAAGCCACTCATGCTGGACACACAGAGTCAGGTGAGACGCATCTTCGCACAGGCAACCCAAGAGGATGACGCAAAATCTCTCAGCACAGAGCTCTTCGATCGCCACATGCACGCAGAATCTGGCTGGACAAGCATCCAGATGTTCCTGCCACCACTGCGCGTGTGGATGCCACGCTTCCCATGTCCTGTGATGGCCATCATCCCAGAACACGACTTCCTCCTTCCGTCACCGACCTACCGCGGTGAGCAGGTACAAAAAATTCGTGTGACTGGCGATCACTCCTTGCTCTGTGGAAGCGAGACACGGCTGCGACTTCACCTGATGCGTCTGCGATCCTGGTTCGAACTTCCCTGATCCTGAGACTTGCTCTCAGGATTTTATGTATTTCAGTGAACCTTGTTCCCAGCCCGCTGGAACAAAATTCAAAACCACTCACCGAGATTGTCGATGAGTGGCTCACCCCTTCGATAGAACTCAGGGTGGTGCATATTTTTGGTGCCCTACGAAAAGATGGGTGGCCCAGATAAGTTTAGTGCAGAGTGCGGTTGTGACGGATTACCCTGAGAGCCATAAGCTCGGGTTCCGTAGCGATCCTGGCTGTGCAGCGATGATGGCAGCTTGTCGTATCCACCATGTCGTCCGCAACAGTGGGTTAAAACCGGATGATCCTATTGCCCTGCCAAAAGGCGAGGCATTCCCGGATCGGTGGGTTAATTTTTGTTCATGGAACTCACCCATCTGACCGTAAGGCAATTTAAATGTAACATGCTCTCAGAAAGACGCAAGTCTGGCAAGGGATAATTGTCCCTTGTCTATCCACGAGTTTTGCACAGACTCCTTAGGCAACTTTTGCCTCTTCTTCCTCTTCGTCATCTTCTCCCTTACGCGCTTCTTCCATTCGTATCGCACGCTGTTCCTCTTCAATTATGGAAGCGAGTGTCTCACGAGGAAAATTGAGCCATGTGTCCACCATCCGTTCAAATTCAGGAATGGTATGTCCACCACCCTGTCCATGCACGAGCCTAGTTTCGCCAATCACACGAACGTTGTCCAAAAGGTCACTTGTTAAAATTCCACGAATGAGTCGCCGTGCGTATGCCTCACGCTCTGTCTGCGACCTGGCGCCTTCCAAACCAAGATTGGCAGCTTGCTCTTCCAGGTTCGCGCGGTGTTGAGGAAAATCACTGAGTCCAAAATTTTTCTTTTCCATAGTAGACCTGTTGCTTAATAACTTTCGAGATAGTTCGGATGCCGTTTGAGCCGAAACGGTTGAAGAACGAGGAAGAATATCTGGATATTTTGACGAGTTCTGAAACCGTTGCAGGCCAAACCGGCGCCGAAATGGCCGAAAGATTATTAAGCAACAGGTCTACTAGACGCCTTCGCCAAAAATAAAACGATCCGTGATCTTCTCGTAGTCAAAAATTTCTTCGTCCTTGAAGAATCGCCTGATCTCCGTTACTGCGGCTTCTGGGGAATCAGAGGCATGAATCAAGTTAGAAGGAACGCTCATTGAAAAGTCTGCTCGAATGGTTCCAGCATCAGCTTCGCGAGGATTGGTCGAGCCGACGATTTTTCTCATCTCCGCTACCGCGTCGTAGCCTTCAAGCACAAGACCGACCACAGGCGTCTGCATCATGAACTGTTTGAGACTCACAAAAAACGGCTTGTCGGTAAGATGCGAATAATGTTCATCCAACAGCTCCTCAGTAAGACGGATAAACTTGAGACCAACAATTTTAAGTCCCTTCATTTCAAAACGGCGGATGATTTCACCTAGGAGATCGCGTTGAAGAGCATCGGGTTTGAGCAGGACGAGGGTTTGGTGTTTGTCGGGCATAGGGGAGGTTTTAGGTTGTAGGTTGTAGGGAATAGGTTCTATGTTTTAGGTGGTAGTGGAAAAAATTTCCGAATTACAACCTACTCCCTAAAACCTATAACCTTTTTTACAACCTACAACCTACAACCTACAACCTAAAATGGCAATGGGTGTGATTCAATCGTTGGCTCGCCGCCGAATGATGTAAGAAGAATATCACCATCGAGATCTGTCCTGAAAATCTTTGCGCCGACTTGATTCAAACGATCGAGGATCACTGGATGAGGGTGGCCATACGAATTATCTTTCCCCAAAGAAATGAGCGCGACTTCAGGATCAGTGGGCTTTAGAAGACCCCAGCTGGTTGAGGTCAGACTGCCATGATGACTAACTTTCAGAACGTCGATATCGCCCACCTGCAAGGCATATTCGTCTTCTACTTCTTGCTCTGTGTCTGCTGTAAACAACACTGACGTTTCACCATACTCGAGTAAAAAAACGATCGAAACATTATTTCGTTTTGCAGGATACTGTCCCTCCTGCGTTTGTTCTGGCCACAACACCGTGAGCGTTACCTCGCCAATCGTGATCACATCGCCCTGCGAAATCTCGACGACCTGCGCCTGCTCTGAATCACGACGCTCTTCGTACGCCTGTCCAAACGGCGTGTGAGCTCCAACACCACTTTCATAAATCGTCGAGACATCATAACGATCCAACACAGAAATAATTCCACTCACGTGATCGGCATCTGGATGGGTCGCAAGAACCACGTCGAGTGTCCGATCCCAAGGAGGCAACACACTCCCAAGTTTTGCTAGGACAGAATCGTCTGGTCCCCCATCGACAAGCATTTGCTCACCTGTTGGAAACTCGATGAAGAGTGCGTCGCCTTGTCCAATGTCGAGCATCCAGATTTTGAGCGGCTGCTCAGACAACGGCCATGATTGTGCACTTAGAAACGTCCACTGGACAATGGAAAACAAAAAGATCAACGAGATAACAAGCGCGATCGAAATCTTGTCTGAGTTGATGTATGGATGACGAGGCTTAGCGCGCATAGCGACGATGGATCAAGAATGCGACGAATACACCGACGGTGAGGACGGCGAGAATCTGTGCATGTGCAGGTTCAACAAATGCAAATGGAATTGCACCAAAAATGGAGATGAGCCAGAGCATGAGCCAGGAAAGCGCCCAGGCTGGCAAAATCGAAATTTGAGCGATCGCTCCAAAAGTGATAACGACTCCCAGTCCGATCAACGTGAGCCACATCGCGTAGGGAACCAACGGGAGGACAAGTAGGTTTACAAAGGGAGCGACCAGAGACACGCTCCCAAAGTGCCACAAGAGAATCGGAAGCGTAACGATGATGGCAGAAAGTGAAGCAGCGAAGGAGGTACGGAATGCGAACGTATTGGGGATGAATGCAAGATGCTTACTCACTCGGTCCGTGAGCGCAAGAATCCCAGCCGTCGCGACAAAGGATAATTGAAATCCAACGTCGGAGAGGACGAACGGATTCAAGAGAAACATCACGCTTGCCGTCAACAGCAACACATTTGGTATGAAAGCTTTGCGTGAAATCCATTTGGAGAGAACCACGACCACACCCATGATCCCAGCGCGCACCACAGCCGGAGTCGCACCAGCCATGAGAACGTAGCCCACGATCAACATCGTTGTGAGGATGAGTCCGCGCTTGCGACCGATACGTGTGGTAAGAATCCAAGAAAGAAACGTAAGCGAAAAAAGCGAGACGTTAAATCCTGAAGCCGCGAGGATGTGGGACGTTCCTGTCGCAGCAAAGTCGTCTTTCATGTCATTTGAGAGCGATGAACTCCCTCCAAACAAGAGGCCTGAGAGAAACGATGCGTGAGGTTCTGGAAGGATCATCTGCAACCGATGTACCGCGGCTGTTTTAAGAAGGAGAAGACTTCCTAAAAAAGACACGGACTCAGCCGAATGAACATCGATGTACTCGGGTCTCGGGCACACAGCAAGAATCCCCTGCGACGCAAGATGTTTGTCGTACGCGAATCCTTCAAACGGTTCTGGCTTTTCTACGCGGCAATTAAAAACAAGTGCGTCGCCAAAAAGAACTTCTGGATAGAGCGGCGCCCAGACGAGGAGCTTGCCAGCGCGAGGTTCATCAGCAACGAAGACATCGTCCAAGACAATACGCTGCGAGCTGACTCGACGCTCGACCTCAGAGGAAACAATGCCAGAGACGCGCGTCTGTGAACTCGAAGCGTCTGCCACAGATGGAATAATCGAGGGGGTGATCGCGCTTGTAAATCGAAAAAGAGCGAAGAAAAAAATGGCAATGAGCGCACTTGTGAAGCGTTGTTCTTTATTCCTCAAAAAAAAAGCAAGCGCCATGGTAATGACTGTGATTGTCAAAAACATCTCCCACGCGACTGGAGGAACAAGAGGCCCAAGCACGATGCCAAAACAAAACACCGCCAAAGAAATGGCGAGTGTTTTGGATGGCGACTGGAGGATTTCACGCAGACGCATAGCTGCCAAGTCCTACACCTCGATACTGGAACCCGTGGTTCTCAAGATTCAAATCCGCGAGATGATTGCGGCCGTCAAAAATTCTTGGCTCGAGCATGCTCTCCTTCAACGTTGAAAAAGAAACTTCGCGAAACTCTGGCCACTCAGTCAACACAACAAGAACGTCAGCTCCCGTGGCAGCATCCACCGCCGTGGGTGCAAACTCAACATGATCGGAGAGAACCTGTTTTGCGTTGTCCATGGCCTGAGGATCATACACAACCAAATCTGCACCAGCGGCATGAAGTCGCTGGGCGATCTCGATGCCAGCAGACTCGCGAATGTCATCTGTGTGCGCTTTGAACGCCAGTCCCCACACCGCAACACGCCGGCCTTTCACGCCACCCAACTCTTCCATCATGCGCTTAAAAAAGATTTCACGCTGCCGATTGTTCACTTCGATCACGGCAGAGAGAAGCTTGAATGAATACCCATGGGCACCAGAAATTTGTTCCAGCGCTGAAACGTCTTTGGGGAAACACGAACCGCCGTAGCCTACACCAGCCTTCAAAAAGTGCGGACCGATGCGGTGATCGTGACCAATACCTTCAGCCACATGCCGAACATCAGCACCAACTCGATCGGCGAGATTAGCAATCTCGTTGATGAAGGAAATTTTTGTGGCGAGAAACGCATTGGCCGCGTACTTGATAAGCTCGGCAGATTCAAGTGTCGTCATCACACGCGGTGCCACAATATTCTTATGAAGCCGCTCAACCGTTTGTGCAGCAACCTGGTCATCGCTCCCGATCACGATACGATCGGGCTTCAAAAAATCTTCAAACGCCGAGCCTTCGCGTAAAAATTCTGGAATCGAAACGATATGAATAAGACTCGTTAGTTCATCACGTCCTGCCGCAAACATCGACTCTCGAACACGTGCGAGGACTCGACGATTCGTCCCAACTGGCACCGTGCTCTTCACCGCGATCACGGCTTCGTGATCGAGAAGTTGTCCCACCTGATCGGCAACAGCAAACAGCGCTGTAAGATCTGCCTCACCTGTACTCTTCGGAGGCGTCCCAACCGCGATCATGACAATCTCCGCGTCGCTGATAACCGATTTCAAATCCGTTGTGAACAACAAACGTCCACGTTCTTGAACCTGCTTGAGAGCCTCCTGAAGCCCAGGCTCATAAAACGGCACCTCCCCTCGATCCAGCCGCGCGATCTTTCCAGCATCAATATCAACGCACGCAACTTGGTTGCCCAAACTTGCAAAGCCAACACCGGTCGTAAGTCCCACATAACCCGTTCCAATCATGACAAGATTCATAGTCCCGAGAGCTTACCCCCGAATAATTCTTTCTTCAACTCCTTCTCATTTCACCACGACATTTACAATCCTTCCTGGTACGTACACAATCTTCACGATTTCTTTTCCTTCAAGATGCTTTGCAACATTTTCATCCGCCATCGCCGCGACACGCACTGTTGCTTCGTCTGCGTCTGGCGCAATCGTAATCGTCGAGCGGGCTTTGCCATTTACCTGTACCGCGATCTGGACAAGGTCGCGCTTGAGTAACTGCTCATCAAACTCTGGCCACACTTGTTCCTCGACCAAGCCTTTCTCACCAATCATCTCAAAGCACTCGTTGGCCACGTGCGGCGCAAACGGACAGAGCACGGTCAAGATGCGCTTGAGCTGATCGCGTGTGAGAGACTGATCGCCAATGTCGTTGAACAACATCATAAACTCAGCGACGGCGGTGTTGAATTTGAATGCTTCGATGTCGTCGGAAATTTTTTTGAGATGGCGCTCTACGACCCCCTCCGACTCCCCCTTGGCAAGGGGGAGAGCGTTCGACTCATTCCACTTCTCAACATACCTCACGACTTTATCCAAAAACCGACGCACGCCGATCACGCCATTCAGGCTCCACGGCACGGGTTCCTCAAACGGTCCCATGAACAAGATGTACATGCGCAGCGAGTCCGCACCATATTCGGAAACGATCTCGTCTGGGTTCACGACGTTGCCCTTGGACTTACTCATCTTTGTTCCGTCGCTCGCAAGGACTAGTCCATGGCTGTGACGACGCGCATATGGTTCAGATGTTGGTACATGTCCTTGATCAAACAAAAACTTGTTCCAGAATCTGGAGTAGAGCAAGTGTAGAGTCGTGTGTTCCATGCCACCGTTGTAGAGATCAACTGGCATCCAGTATTTAAGGAGGTTGTAGGTTTTAGGTTGTAGGTGTTTAGAAGGCTGTGCGCCGAGCTCTGAATGCATGGCGTACGCCAAAAAGTACCAGCTTGACCCTGCCCAGTTTGGCATGGTGTCTGTCTCCCGTTTTGCTGGACCGCCGCAGGTTAGACACGTCGTGTTCACAAAACTCTCGATGGTCGCAAGCGGAGATTCGCCTGTGTCGGTCGGTTCGTATTTCTCAATCTCAGGGAGCACAACAGGAAGCTGATCCTCTGGAACAGGAACCCATTTGTGTTCCTCACACCACACAAGTGGAATCGGTTCACCCCAATAACGCTGACGAGAAAAAACCCAGTCACGGAGTTTGTACTTCACGGTTTTTTTACCACCGACCTTCTTGACCACTTCATCAATATCAACAAGAGGCTCATCCACAATCGGTAAACCAAACTTCGTGGCGAATGCTCGATCACGTTCGTCATGTTGTGGCACTGCCATGATCGCCCCTGTGCCGTAGCTTCCCAGCACATAGTCAGCAACCCACACAGAAATTTCTTTTTGATTGGCAGGATTCACCGCAACGACGCCAGAATCCACACCCGTCTTCTCTCGCTCAGCATTGACACGATCCATCTCAGCTCGACCGAGAGATTCTTGGACATACACCCGTACAGCTTCTGGCGCCTCCCACCCAACATCAATCCACTTCTTGGCGACCTCAGGTGAGACAACCAAAAACGTGGCACCAAAAATAGTGTCTGCTCGCGTGGTAAAAACTTCTATGTCATTGCGAGGAGCTGCTGGCGACGAAGCAATCTCTCCGCCTTGAGATTGCTTCGCTTCGCTCGCAATGACAAAAGAAATTTCGACTCCTTCACTCTTGCCGATCCAGTTGCGCTGCTGCGTTTTGATCTTCTCCAGATAATCAACGTGATCCAAATCTGCAAGCAAGCGATCCGCGTACTTGGTGATGGCAATCATCCACTGTTCCTTCTCGCGCTTCTCCGTGTCTCCTCCACAGCGCTCACACTTTCCATTCACGACTTCTTCGTTGGCGAGTCCGATCTTGCATGACAAACACCAGTTGATAGGCATCTTCGCTTTGTACGCAAGCCCAGCTTTAAAAAATTGTAGGAACATCCATTGTGTCCATTTGTAATACGTGGGGTCCGTGGTGTTCACCTCGCGTGACCAATCAAAAGAAATTCCGAGTGATTGAAGCTGACGCTTGAACGTGGCGACGTTTTCGATCGTGACGTCCTGGGGTTTGCGCCCTGTCTTGATCGCATAATTTTCCGTCGGCAAACCAAACGCGTCCCAACCGATTGGGTACAGCACGTTCTTTCCTTGCATCCGTCGCTTGCGAGCAACAACGTCCAAAGCTGTGTAAGAACGCGGATGACCAATGTGAAGACCAGCGCCTGACGGATACGGAAACTCGATCAGACAATAAAACTTTTTTGCTCCAGAATCTTTCGCATGAAAAATACCGGCGGCTTCCCACCGCTCCTGCCATTTCTTTTCGATTAGTTGATGATTGTATGACATACGCCAGAGATCATAACAAAAAGCAACGAAACCTTCCAAGGATTGACGAAAATTAAGGAAACAGCTAGTATTCCATCTCCCTTCTGGAGTAAACCGTGCTTAGTGCTTTCCTGCTCACGCATCGAGAAATCGTTCTTCAAAATAAAGGCCGCGTCCGGCTGAGTGAACATACACTCAGCTCCGTGCGGGGACTTCTGTGCAAGGCGATGACACCGCTGGATTGCAGTCTCCTGCGAAGTACCAGATCCATCGCGCTCCACCGGTACTTCTTCCAGTTCCACGCAGATCGCATCCTTCATGGAAGGACAGCTTCCCACCCAGATCGCGCTCTGATCTACACGGCCGTCTACCAACGATTCTACAATCAGTTCACAAAAGAAAGTGACGAGGATCGGACGGCCAGAGCAGCACTGGGAGCCATGATTCAAGACCAGCTCACACAGCTCTTGTGCGACGTCGACCCTTCCCAGTTTGAAACGATCCTCACCATGCGGTACATGAAGAACATGCAAGTGAACGGACAGCAGTGGGAAATGAACCTCGTCGGAGCGAGCGCGGTCGCGGCAGTCGTAAACACGCTTCTTGCAAGTCGTCCGAGTTCTCGACTCTACCTGTCCACGAACGAGGAAGATGCCTGCATGGGGATCGACTTTTTCTGGGCGGAAGAGGGCCTCGGTGCAGCGGTGAGTGTCCAAGCGGTTGCTGGAATGGAAGGTGTCAAAGCCTACCTCGCCACGCGAAAAAGAGGGAAACAGAAGGATAGTGAGCTCAACAAAAAACTCGCGCGCACGCGAGAAGGAACCACCCTTCTCAACACCATCCTGAACATGAATTGGATCCCTGTCCTTGTGCAGGTGGGGAAACCGTACAAAGCACAAATCGACTTCACCTCAACGGCCAACAACGATTGGTGTGAAGGGCTGTTCGAAAAAATCACGACGCACAACGCACGACCCGTGGCCTCTTCGGCCTAGCTCTCCTCTCACCCCCACCTTCGCTCATGGAGCTTCTGGGGGTTTTATAATTGCATGGCCTCCAGGAACCAACAATAGATCCCATATGCGCACAGGATAGCACGGAGAAGTTCTCTCGCAAGGTGCTGGCAAAATAAAATCCTGCCCAGGATTAGAGCAGGAAAGCGCGCAGGAGTGGAAGGCCGTGGACATCGCCGTCACCCGTCATGAGGATGATCGCAACGAAACCCATGACGCAGAAGTAAACGAGACCTACCATGAACTTCCACTGATCAAACCAGCAACCAGTGAAATCATGGTGGATCCAACGATGCACCGAATTGCTCAAAATGATCTGAGAAACAACGAGTAGGAAAAGCCATGGAATCTCTACCGAGGGAACCAGCGCGATGCCGAAAATCAGCACAACACATACCACGAAGATCGACATGGTGTCAGCCATTGGATGATCTGGATGATGTCGCACGGCGTGAACTGTGAACTGCACGAGCTCAACACAGATGAGCAGAAGTGCGAGCCACGGCGTCCAGGCGAGGACGCTGATGATCAGGATGTAGGGACCCATCCACAGCAACCAGTGCCCCCAGCGGTCGAGGAAGGACTCAGCAGGCTTGGGAAATGCATGAACCGACATGATTCACCTCACCGCGAGCCTAACCAAAAACGAGCCGTGTGTCAATGGCT
>CAYHRJ010000016.1:0-12426 GCA_964359095.1 uncultured Gammaproteobacteria bacterium
GCTTGCAGCCGAATATGACGTTTTGCAGGCATAAGATTATTTGGCAACAGGTCTACTGTCCCGATCGCCGTCTCCCAAGCAAGATCGCAAAGACAACGGCAAAGTTGGCTATGAAGATGTAAAACGGATAGGAAAGTTGTGCAGCGTTCAATGAGCCCACAGCCAGCAGTGCACAAAATCCGCCGGTTCCAGAAAGCGCCCATGTAATGAGCGTTTCACTTTCTGGATGTTCATAGGATTTTGCCACCGTGAGCCAGGCACCCATTGCATCAATGAGGACAATCAAGGCAATAGCGAGTGCGGCGTTATTTGTAAAATACCAAAGATGGCGAGTGAACTCATAGCGGAAATCAAGTCTAGGCGAAACTAAACACTGACACTTCCTTTTTTAATCTGAAACCAAGGACATCGGACTGATCCTGTAAGTCGTAATGGGTTTGGAGATTCATCCAAAACTCAGGGGAGGTCTTAAAAAACAAACCAAGCCGTAAAGCCGTATCAGCCGTAATGGAACGCTTGCCTAGAATAATTTCATTAATACGACGAGGCGAGACGCTGATGCCTTTAGCAAGACGGTACTGAGAAATCTCAAGAGGCTCCAAGAATTCTTCAAGAAGAATCTCTCCAGGGTGAACGGTTCTCAATTTGGTGGTTCGCATAGGTTGGCGGTTAATGGTAGTCCTCGATACTGACATGATGAGCCTGGCCTGCGCTCCAAAGAAAGCAGATGCGCCATTGATCGTTGATTCGGATGCTGTGCTCACCTCCTCGCCTCCCAGTGAGTTTCTCAAGATGATTACTTGGAGGAGAACGAAGGTCGTTGATGGTAACAGCCGCGTGGAGCATGACAAGCTTCCGATACGCTCTCTGTTGGATATCGGTCGGAAGCTTCCTCGATACCTCTTGTCGGAACAGCCTCTGTGCCTCCCCATCTGAGAAGCTGTAAATCATATGAGTAAATGATAACGCATCCCGTTACTATCTGTCAAGCCGCGAATCCAATCTGAATTTTCGCAACTTCTAAAACTCCGCATAGGCAATCGCGCACGCCACACCATCCAAATCTACCGCATACAGATACGCTGTGTGAGCACCGTTTTCAAGCTCGTCATCAAATGTATGTCAGAATGGATGATGTGAGAAAGTGTCGCCATCTATGACCGATGCGTAATGCCCGCGATAGCGACGACGATGGCGATCAAAAAGATCACAGCCCGAATCGCGAAACCGACGAGATCGTCAGGAAGCGACACATTCGCACTGTAGAGGAGCAACGCGCTTCCAAAGATGGTTAGACAAATGGGTTTAGAGGACATAGGGAAAATAGTGAGGGTTACTCATGCAACAGGTCTATTATTGTTTACCTGGTCTCGCCCCTCTCTGCGAACGATCCTGTAGTTTGTCTTTGTATTCCTTGAGCTGTCGGCGGGTTTGATCGCAGGCCTGCCCGATTGCATGGTAGAGATCTTCTTCAAGCGCGACCGCGCGAAAATCAGATCCTCGAACGTGCAGTTGAAACTCGGCGGTAAAGAAAGGACCTTTGGCGTGATGCTTCGTGGATTTGCCAACTTCGACGCGAAGCTCAGCGGCTGGCTCAAAATCTTTTGTGAGCTTTTGAAGCGCAACGGCTTTAGACTCAACGCGTGATTTAATAGCGTCTGTGAGTGGGATATTCGTTCCCTTGATAGAGATGATGCGCATAGGAAAGGTGGTAGGTTATAGGTTATAGGTTGTAGGTGGAAGGTGGTAGAAAGAAGTAGCTCCGAAATCCGGATTTCTACAACCTACCACCTACTACCTACTACCTAAAACCTAGATAAGCAACTTCCTCCTGTAACTGTATCTCAAGTTCATTTCGAGCGCGAGTTTTGATGAGAGCGATGAGCTGGACAACTTCGTCGGCCGTGGCATTTCCAAGGTTCACTACAAAATTTCCGTGCTTGTCACTGATCTTGGCCTGCCCGATTTGTTTTCCCTTGAGATCCAGCTGATCGATGAGCCAGCCCGCGGAGATCCTGCGGGCCTCGCCCGTGGCCGCGCTACGGCCGAGGGCTGACAGCATCTCTGTAGGTATATCGAGTTTTTGTGAGAGTCGTTGCAGTTCAGTCTCATCGTGTATCTCATAATTTTTGAAAAGACATCCAGCAGATCCTGCATCAAGTGGTTGAGAGGATTTTCGCTTCATCAGTTTGTCATCAAGTTCTGCTTTGAGCTCTTGAGGGTCGCCTTCTTCTAATTCAAATGTCGCGGACAAGACAATGTCATCCGTGTGCTTGAGTGCAGACTCACGGTATCCGAATGCCAGGTCCACCTTATCTACCTTTTCCACCTCTCCACCTTTTCCACCTGAACTACCTCTTAACACTTCCACACTCACCAAATGATCCTTCATCTCTCCACCAAAACATCCCGCATTGCCTCGCACCCCACCGCCAACCGTTCCTGGCAACGAGATCGCCCATGTTAGTCCTTTGAGACCGGCGTTCGCTGTGACTCTGGCCAACGCTGAGGATAAAACTCCAGCCTGCGCCACGACCCGCGACCCATGAATCTCATATGTCCGCATCGCTATCTTAATCACGATTCCATCAAACCCAGCGTCACTCGCGAGTGTATTGGAACCACCACCAAAGACAACGTAATCCACCTTGTACGCCTCGGCCACCTTGATCACCTCCTGAAGTTCCTCCACTGTCCGCACCTCAACCAACCACTTGGCTGGTCCTCCGATCCGAAAGTTTGTGTGCTTTGAAAGAGGTTCATTCTCAAGGACTCGTGATCCGAGAATCTTTCGCAAGGATTCTGTCATACAAGTCTTCGTGCAAGATCATCGATGTCACCGGCTCCCATGATGAGGATGACATCGTTTGGTTTCACGAGGTCGCGCAGCTGAGATTCGGCTGCGAATAAGTCTGGAGCATAAGTCGTATTGGACCTATTGATCTCTTTAACCAGATCGCGCGAGCTGACGCTTGCGTTCTCGTTTCTGCCAGCCACATCATAAATCTCGGTAAGCACCAGGTGATCGGCAAGCGCGAGGGACTCGACGAACTCGTTGAACAACTTTTTTGTTCGGTCGTGCTGATGTGGCTGATAGCACAAAACAATCCGTTGCCCAGGAAAAAATTCACGAGCGGCTTCAATCGTCTGGCGAACAGCGGTTGGGTGGTGACCGTAGTCGGAAATAACGTCCGCCCCTTTCCATGTTCCCACTCGCTCAAACCTGCGCCAGATTCCAGTAAAGTCAGCTAGAACTCGACGGCATGTTTCAAACGGAACACCAAGCTCGAGAGCCGCAGCCACTGCCGCAAGCGCATTCATCGCGTTAAAGGCTCCAGGAATTTTTAATCGCAACTCGCCATGGTTTGTTGTAACGGTTTGCTCACCCTGTTTCGTTGTCCGGTGCAGCAACGTATAGGTCATATTGGTCCCATTGGACCCATACTTCACCGACCTATTGACGCTGAGCTTTTGTGAAACCACATCATCCGCGTTTAACACCACCAACCCTTTGCTCTTGAGCTTATCCACAAACGTCTGAAACGTTTCCTGAATGTGATCAAGGTCACGGTAGTAATCCAAATGATCTTCTTCGATGTTGGTAAGCACAATCATCTCCGGTTCCAGATGCAACATGTTGGCGCGATACTCGCAACCCTCAACAACAAAGAATCGTCCTTTGCCCACGCGCAGATTTCCATCCTTGAATCCAGGAACAAGTGAACCAACTAAAACCGTTGGATCATAACCCGCCGCCTCCAAGATCAAACCGAGCATGGCTGTGGTTGTAGACTTCCCGTTTGTCCCAGAAACCACGATCGTAGAAAACTCGTGTGAGATCTCTCCAAGAAATTCAAAATTCGAAACTTCTCGAATGCCACGTTCCTTTGCTGCCTGTCGTTCATGATTAGAATCTGGAACGGCTGGTGAGTAGATGAGAAGGTCGACGTCCGTTGCGACGTGATCGTGAGCGTGGCCGAAAAAAATCTTTGCACCTCGTCGTTGTAGATCCTTTGTGATTTCACTCTCGTGCACATCTGACCCGGTCACATTCACGCCTTCATACAAAAACCACTTGGCAAGCGCGGACATGCCGATGCCGCCAATGCCGACAAAGTGGACGTGTTTATATTGCTTAAACATACGAGACGATTTTAGCATAGGTTGTAGGTTTTAGGTTGTAGGGAGTAGAGAAAAATCCGAATTCCGAACTACAACCTACCACCTAAAACCTATTACCTCCCAAAAGAAAAACGCCAGGCTTGGCCTAGCGCTGCGTTGCATACCTCACGGTACGTTGTTGAAGATGTGTGCGGTCAATCCATTTGAGAACCAGGTCGTCGTGAATGGTGTTCCAAGCGATCCCGCCATCAGGATCCTCGTGAAGATTCCAGGCCAGTGGAACAGCTGTCAGTCGTCGACCGCGTACGATCGGCTTGTCCCACGCGCCGTCCTGAGCGATCACAGCTTCTACATAACCACCATCGTTCACCATCACCTCGCGAACATCGACATGATCTAGAAATTCACGATCTTCGACAGGAGTGACGAGACGCTGACGCACCTTGCCTTGGCTACCAATCTGCAGGCGAGCCGCAAAGGATGTTCCACTACTTGACCAAAAGACGTCAGACCGCGTGATGGTGAACGATCCTTCGTACACCAACGTGTCGTTGTTGAAAAAGAGTCGTCTGACATCGCCGGTCGCGTCTCGTGGTCGCACAAGCGTGAGCAGTGCGCCGTGTGTTGGTGAGCTCCAGACCTCTTCTAGCTGCCCATCGATGGCGATCACCCGGGGCTTGCTGGAATCATGCTTGCCTGTCTCGATCAGGAGAGATCGATGAGGTGTCCTTGTCGCAAGTAGATGCTGACTTCGCCATCTCACGAAACGAATCGTGGGATCCAGTGTGCAGGATGAAAACGGCTCGATGCCGTCTTGTCCAATCTCGTAGGCATAGCACTGACCATCGAGCTCTTCCACAATGCACAAGTTGCCATCTGCGTAGAGTTCAACTTTGGATCCCACAGTAATCGGCAGAAGCCCCCAGGACGTGATGATCACGTTTTTCCCGGGATAGTGTGGACTCTCTCCCACTGTCAAACGCACGGTTCCGTTTGCGTAGGAACCTTTGATGCGATCCATGGGAAAAAGAAATTGGCGCGCGCCTGGAACCACCAGCCAAACACCTGGTGGATAGCCGACAGCACAGCCCCACACAAGAAGGTACTGATCGTGAATACGCAGGATGCGCGTTCCTCCATCCTCCTTGAGAGGTGAGTGCTGGAAGGACATCCGCGCATCAAATCCTGTGTGAAAGAGTTCTTCGCCCCTGTCATTCGCGAGAACCAGAGCGACCTGTGACCCTGAAGCCGTAACAGCTAACTGATCCCCGGAGATCAGTTGACGCAACATCTTCGGCGTTGGGGTCATGGGTAGTGTGCAAAGCGTGTGCATCTCGCCAGTGAAAGTTGGCTCGTGAAGACGGACAACGCTTTGCTCGGACCGGGGAGTGCCTGTGATAGCCACGTGGGCCTCCTGTTGAAACGCACGGATGTGTGCGGTCATCTCAACCTAGCGACAATCTCAAGGTTTGTCAATTGTGTGTAAAGGGCCACTACATATTGCGCTCCTGAGCCTGTGCACATGTTGAATGAATCAAAAAAAACGGCTCCTTCGACTCATCAAGACTCCAGAGCGGAGTGATGGTGAGACAAGAAAACCGTGTCGTGGCCAGATGGTCTGGCTGTGTTCATCAGTGCGAGGATTTTCCCTTCTGGTTGGCCTTCGCCTGCTCGATTGCCGCAAGCGCACGAGCCACGTCAGCGTCAGCGCAGGCGGCCTGCTCTGCCACCGTTGCCGGCTCCCGAGCCTTGGGGCACTCGACGATCTTGCTCCCCGCGGCATCCGTGGGGACACTGGCGACCACAGTGGTGCCGAGCGTCGGGAGTGAGCTTCCTGCACCGGTGGGCGCATACCAACCATTGGGCGTTGAAACCACGTCAGCAGGCGCGTATCCTCCCTGACCCTGCACGTTCTGGTAGCTGCTGCCAGCGCTGAAGCTGACAGAGTCGTCCGTCTTCTGGAGCGAGGTCGTCATCCCTTTTTCCATGGCATCTTCTGCCAGATCGTAGGGACGCGTATCCTGCGCCTGAATGAGCAGAGCCGCGCCTTCTGCCGTTCCCACGTAGGTCACGACAGGCGGGTCTTCTGGATCGGACGGCTTGCGAATGGTCGCACAGCCCACAAGGGTCACGAGGATGAGAAATCGCATCTGACGGCTCCCTAGACGTATTTTGACTATACACGATGTAGGAAATGAACACAAAAAAAGCGGCTCATTTTTTCATGAGCCGCCAGTTGTCAGTCGAGCTTGATGCTCACAAACGTCGCCGATCTAGTCCTTACAGCCGAGTTTCTGGCGCTGATGGAAGGAGATCTGCTTGTCATCACACAGACTGGACGGCGCGCGTTGCTCCAGGGCAGGAGCGGGAGCAGGAGTAGGCGTCTTGTCGCAACCGATCTTTTCTCGCTGGTAGTCCGAGATGTTCTCGTCGCAAATGCGTGGCCTCTTCTGTTGAAGTGCTGGAGTCTCTGCCTTCTCCGGTGCGACTGCCACCGAAGCTGCCTCTTCCACACTTCTTGTTTGAACCTGGAAGGGTTCGTTCCAGAAGATATGCCCGACAATCGCGAGCGCGATCCCGGTCAGGAAGAACCCGAGCCCACGAATCCGAAGGCGTGCAACGGTTCCGTCTGGGACCTTCCTGGTCTCGAACCAGGAAGCGACCGTGCTCACAGCGAGCAAACCCGCGAACATGAGCGCGAGCTGCAACCACCTTGAGGAGGCAATGGAGCTTTTGATGTCAGAGAGGCCGTCGGTGGTCGTACCAGCGATGGCCCCGGCAGAATCTACATTGCCAAGGTAAACCCCGTAGACGAACACGCCCACGACCAGAAACAAGGCGAACGCGGCTCCGAGAATCTTGGCGCCGCGGATGGCTGAACGCTCTGCCTCAGAGCGAGCGTTGGCTGAGATCAAGATGAATCCCACACCAACGACGCCCAGGAACATGAGCGGGATGAAGTCGCGCACGTTGGGCGGGACGTTCAGTATGATGGCGATCGCCGTGACAGAGACCAGTGTCAGGGTGAACCCGCTCACCTTGCGCCCGGTGTCGACCAGCCAGTCTTCCTTCACACGCGGGAACAAATGCATGATCCAGGAAAGCAGGGTCTGCGCGAGCGGAAACATCATGGTGACGAGGAAGACCAATCCCCCCGAGTACAACATGAGACGCACCGCGTCGCCGTTGTTCAGCAGAACCGATCCTGCTGAACCTGACAGTCCATCCAAATACATGTTGAGCGCGATCGTGAGCAGGATCGCTCCCACAACGATGGGCGACCAGATGGCGATCGTGATCAAGAGAAACGCCGCGGCCACATACAAACCACTGTTGCCACCAAGCACGGCAGATCGACGCATCTTGCGAACCGCGCGCACGACCTTGGTGTAGAGCGGCTGTTCACCACCCAACCACTTGTCCATGGCCTGGGTCTCGATCTCCACGAGCACATCGAAAGCAAACTCTCCATCCGGTGCGCCGTCCTGACCGATACGCGAATGGAAACCTTCACCCAAGATCTCGTTGACGATCTTGGGATCGGGCTTTCCCTTGAGCAACGTCTGGATGAGACTCTCGGCTTCTTCATGGTCGAGCCAGTCCAGCTGTCCCGTCCGCTGGAATCGTGCCGAAGAGCGCATGTAGGCGCGGATCACGGCCCATGTGTTTGCCGACCACTCCGCGGCCTTTGCAGGCGTGAAGAGCCGCTTGATCTCCTCGAGCTTGGCCGCTTCCACCTGCACATCGGAGGACTGAACCATCTGGGCCCAATCGGCCACGGTATAGAGTCTCACTAATGAAGTCTGCGGAATCCTCTTCGCGTTTTCTTCCTTGTGCGGATTGCGCTGTTCGTAATCCGCGATGAACCGCTGGTAGGTCACGTCCAACACGATTGGGTTTCCCCACTCGGTCTTACGAATCACTCCAGCGTCATCCCGCGCGACTGGGAAGAACGGGTGCGCGGCTCCGAACAACGGATGCTCGATCACTGCGATCATGTCGACCGACTTGTTGCGGTCGGTTGCTGATGCGCGGTTGGGCGAGATGGTCCTGTCGACTGCCTTGTTGATCTGATCATCGATCACATCGCTCGCAGCTTCGCCAATGCCGATGATGGCAGGAGCAGATGCCTTGAGGACGAGGCGCACCATGCGCAGCATCGGCCGCTGGTCGCCTGGAAGAAACTTGTCCACGCTGCGGCTGAGTACTTCGGCCGCGGCCGTAAGGATCAGATGCGGCGCGTACTTGAGTCCAGGGATCGCCCGTGCCGCCGCAACCAGCTTGGAACGATCACTGAACAGAGCCGTAAGCACACGCTTCACGATCGCGTTTGCATCTTGACCTTCCGTGATTCCATCGTTGATCGCCTGCTCGCTCTCAATGCGCACAAGACGTTCAATCGTCTCAGCGCCGAGCTTGGTCACAAGTTCCGACATCATGATCTCATCTCCCCTGTGCGGTGTTTCCGCACATACAATTGTAAAGATCAGAGTTTTGCCATACTCTGTAGGTCATCCTACTGAATCAACGTTCCCTTGGCAATGTGACTCTACAACGCCTTATCGTACCAATATGAAACTCAACGAAATCGACAAGGACGTCTCTGACGCACTCAATCATGAACTCCTTCGAGAGCAGGAAGGTCTTGAAATGATCCCGAGTGAAAACTTTGTTTCAGAGGCTGTGCTTGAGGCACTTGGATCCATCGGGACAAACAAATACTCAGAAGGCTATCCAGGTCAACGCTACTACGGCGGATGTCAGTGGGTGGATGTGATTGAGAATTTGGCGCGCGATCGAGCGAAGGCATTGTTTGGCGTGACGCATGCGAACGTTCAGCCAGCGTCTGGATGCGCGGCCAACATCGCCGCTCTGTTTGCTCTCTTGGAACCTGGCGACACGCTCATGGGAATGAACCTCTTTTACGGCGGTCACATGACGCACGGACTCCCGGTGAACTTCTCTGGTCGCTACTACAAATCCATCCAGTATACGTCCACAGCCGAGGGCTTTATGGACTTTGATCAGATGATGTCGCTCGCGCTTGAGCACAAACCCAAGCTCGTCATCGTCGGCGCAACAGCGTATCCTCGCGTCATCGATTGGAAAAAAGCGCGCGAAGTAGCCGACGCCGTGGGCGCATTCCTCATGGCTGACATCGCTCACGTTGCTGGGCTGATCGTCTCGGGAGACCATCCATCACCTGTTGGCATCGCCGACGTGATCATCACGACGACTCACAAGACTTTGCGTGGACCACGCGGCGCGATGATTCTGTGCAACGGGAATCCTTCCACGCCGCTCAAAAAAGTTGAGGTCTCAAAAGAAAACATCCCGACGCTGATCGACCGCGCGATCATTCCAGGCTTGCAAGGTGGACCACATAATCACCAGACAGCGGCCATCGCGGTGGCGCTCAAAGAAGCCGCACAACCAGACTTCAAAGAATATGGACATCAGATCGTGAAAAATGCCAAGACGTTGGCAGAGGTTCTCACACGACAAGGCTTCGAGCTCGTCACCGGCGGCACGGACAATCACTTGATGGTCGTAAACCTCACAAACAAAAACGTTTCAGGCAAGCAGGCAGAGAAAGCCCTCGGCCTCGCCGGTATCACCGTCAACAAAAACACGGTCCCCTTTGAACCGCGCACACCGTTTGATCCGTCCGGCATTCGTCTTGGTACTCCTGCTCTCACCACGCGAGGGATGAAGGAAACGGACATGGAAATAATCGGAGGTTGGATCGACGAAGCGATCACGAACTGGAATGATGAGGTGAAGCTCGCATCGATCAAGACCGTCGTCAAACAGATGACGGATCGGTTTCCTTTGTACCCAACCATCCACTACTAAGAAATACCTTCAACTTTTGAAACGCTACTCCGCGATGGCTGAGAGCGTTTTTTTGCTCGTCGGACATTTCGGCGAACGTACGATCGAAACCGGTTGGTACAAAAAGAACATCGTAAGGAAGCTTGGGACGTGCAGACCCTCGAGGAGTCATAACGACTTGCCCAGCCACAACCCCATCAAATGTCCGCTCCTCTCCAGCTGGCGACACAAGAGCCGCGACAGAATGAAACGACGCACCGCGCGCGCCCTCGGGAATTTCCTTGAGCTGCGCAAGCGTGTGTCTCACCAAGCCCTCATCGCCAGCATTCTCTCCAGCCCAACGGGCGGTGAAAACGCCTGGTCGTCCACCGAGTGCATCAATACAAATACCCGAGTCATCCGCCACTGCCCACTGTCCTGTTTTCTCAGCCACGAACCTCGCCTTCTTGAGCGCGTTCTCCTCAAACGTAACGCCATCCTCGATGGGATCCTCATGAACACCGGCCTCATCCGCAGACAAAATCTCGATCGGAAGATCTGACAGGAGAGACTTCATCTCTGTGAGCTTCCCAGAATTATGCGTGGCAAAAATGAGTCGGGTCATAAGTGTGCGTATTTTCAATTGATGACCTCCATGCTACCATAGCACCCATTATGGTAAAGATTCTGGACGGAAAGAATTTGGCACAAACGATTCGCGAGAAAGTAAAAACGCGCGTCGCGGCTTTGTCGACTCAGCCAGGTCTCGCTATCCTTTTGGTTGGAGATAATCCTGCCAGCCACACCTACGTTGCTCTCAAAAAAAAGGCGTGTGAGGAAGCTGGGATTCATTTTGAACAATATCTCTACGTCGAGACGGAGCCAGAGGAAACGCTCGTAAAAAAAATTCACGAGCTCAATGCACGTGAAGACGTTAACGGGATTCTGGTTCAGCTTCCTTTGCCCACGCAAAATGCGGATCGCGTAATTGCTGCTATTGATCCTCTCAAGGACGTGGATGGATTTCATCCTGTGAATCTTGAAAAGATCGAGAGAGGAGAGTCAGCGATCGCATCAGCGGTGGCGCTGGGGATTATGAAATTGATCGAACAAGCTGGTGGGTCTCCTGTCACCGCGACGATTGTCTCCTCTGCTCTTTTTGCTAAACCACTCGCGATCCTCCTGCGAGAACGAGGTGTTGCCTCCACCGTTGTGCAACATGACAACGCGGATCTTGCCGAGGCTACACGTGCCTCTGACATCCTCATCGTCGCGGTTGGTCAGCCAGGATTCATCATTGGCGACATGGTCAAACCCGGCGCGATTGTCATCGACGTAGGGACTACACGAACAGATGACGGCCTCAAAGGCGATGTCGACTTCGATTCTGTCGCACCAATCGCCAGCGCCATCACTCCCGTCCCAGGCGGCGTCGGTCCCATGACCGTCGCCATGCTGCTCGTCAATATCCTCAAAGCCTACAGTCTCCAACGACCTGTCCACCGTAGCTCTAGCGAAGGTGGAGGCTAAGCCCCCGCGCTGCGGAGGCTAAGCCCCCGCGCCTATTGACTTTTCTGCTGTTTTCGTATATCTTTATCGACTCGTGATCTAGTCGCGGATCGCGATTCGACCTGCCAAAGGAGACCCGATGTTGGCTCTCAAGCGTACCAGTGGGGAACACCGTCACTCTGCCGCCGTCTTCATCGAAGACGGCGAACGCGCTGTGTGTGTGGTGCTCTACGACCGAGCATCCAAGGCTGTGGACGCCTGGCGTCTGGAAACCCGTGACCGCAAGGAGGCTCTCGCCGAAATTCGTCGCTGGATCCGCCCAAGACACCTCGAGCGCGAAAGCCTCGACGAGTTGCTCAAGTGGGTTCGCGATGAACACGAAACCTGGACTGATGTCGTTTCCGGAGAAAACGTCATGCCTGCTTGGCTTGGATCTCGCGGTCGTCGCAAGATCCCCGAGATCGACGCCTGACGCACGGCTCTTCCCTGCAGGTCGTCTACCTGCTCCCCGATATTCGATCAGCTGCTCACTCGTTGAGAGCGCGCCGAATAAAGGGGTTTTTTTCTATAACGTAACGATGGAGATCACGATCACAAGAGTCACAACAGACATACCCCACACAATACGCCAGAATTTTTTTTCGGGCATTCCATAACAGTCCCCCGGACCGTGGCAGGCTTTTTGGGTGGTTTTGCATGGTCAGAAGGATGGGTGGCATGGGAAGACATAGATTAGGAATATTTTTTTTCAATTTCATCAATAACAGAATCAGCAAGCCCTGGAAGTCTTGCCTTGTCTCTTGCACTGTCTGCGGCACTAAAACGATCCGCTGGATCTTGAATGGCACGGATACGAACAATTTCGTCTGGTGCGACCCCAAGACCTTCCAGCTCATCAATTAAAAAATCAGCAAGCCCTGGAAGTTTTGCCTTGTCTCTTGCACTGTCTGCGGCACTAAAACGATCCGCTGGATCTTGAAT
>CAYHRJ010000016.1:12526-19113 GCA_964359095.1 uncultured Gammaproteobacteria bacterium
GGCCCTTAATTCCTGTGGTGTCGGCATTCCTTCTCTTGACATATGTTTATTAATTACGAATAAAACGACTTAACATTCGCTATTTATTACACTTCTGACACTTGCAACTCGTCATGACTCCTAATGCAGACAATCCAATAATCACGTATACGAGTCTTTCTATGGTTGGAGTGCCGCCAAATAATACGTTTTCAACGTTGAAGTTAAACGCGCCGACAAGACCCCAGTTAAGAGCGCCAATCCATACGAGAGTCATCGCGACTTTATGAAAAACGCACGGCTTTTGTGAAAACTTATGTTTGATTGGTTATGTGAATCTATTCTACCACACGCGTCGGATCATACGCAAGACCACGTCAGAAAAGGGCCCGTGTCAATCTCAGTGAGACAAATAAGATATTATTTTTGTTTTGGTTTTGCTGCCGCTAGCCCTCCCACAATAATCGCAACCACGTTAATCCAGTTGGCGTTGATCACATTCCAATCGATGATGCTCGTCCAAGCATATCCATACACGGGCTTCACGAGAAACGCAGCCAGGACAAACATGAGAAACATCCATCCAAGCGATGTGGTAAAACGGGCTGACCAATTATTTTGCGCATTGCGAAAATATAAATAGCTGATGAGCAGCGCCCACAACGGTGTAAAAATGTTCGCGGCAATGTAGAGTGTTGGATTACCAGTGACCTGATAGGTGCTCACGATCACAAAGGAAATCGGATACCAAATGAGAAAGTACAAAAGAAAAAATCCGAACCAGCGCCGCGTGAAAAAAAATGATTGGTTCATAAAAAAATCTTAGGAGAGCGTTTGAATGATTTCTACAAGCATGCCAACAAGGAAGACAACGATGAGCATCCACGTAAGCACATCGGGAAAATTGATGCAGCGAGGTTCTTTACACAAACCGCGGCGACGCAGCACGAAATAACTCAGGACAATGAGAATGGCAAGTAGCCCACCAAAAATACTTCCAACGAATCCGATGATCGCAATAAACTCGCGCATGCCAAGCGCAAACAACAGTATAGGAACAAGACTTGTTGCCAGCCACGCCTGACGATGCGATAAACGAAAATCAAATTTCAAGATATTCAAAAGTTCCATGCCAAGAATCATGTAGATTGACAGAACAGTCATCACACCAAGAAGTGGCGCGAGAAAAGAAAAAGTTGTTCCGAGCGTCTGTGTTAATCCGTCAAAAGCTATCTGTGTTGTTCCATCTCCAGTCACTCCAACAACTGCAAGACTGAAGAAGGCATACAACACTAGAATCACGGACATCGAGATCACGATGGCGTGAGCTAACTCACGATTGTGTTTACTACCAAGCACATCTTTCATTTCAGGAACAATGCCAAACCCAGAAAGTGCAAACAAGAGGACGCCATAAGGAACAAACCAGTTGGAAGGTTGCACTGTAAAAAAAGCGCTCGGCGAAATGTGTGGGACGCTTGCAAGTACAACGAACGCAAACAAGAACAGCAAAATGACCACCACACCAACCTCTGTGCGTGAAGCAAACCGAAGTCCTCCTGAAATAAGAACAGCGGCTACGATCCCAATCAAATACGAATGAGCCAAAGATGTGGTTCCAGTGACCAGGGAAAGAAACTGTCCACCAACTACCATGTACGCAAGCATGGCTCCCCAAACAGCGCAGGCCATCGCCACAAGAGCTAACCATTTAGAACGCGAACCGAGATAGATTTCGATGTAGCGCACAAGTCTATGCCGACCAGGAGTCGCCATAACGACCTCAGCGAACATGAGCTGCAAAACCGTGAGACATCCACCCAGAACGAGAAGTTCAAGAAGCCCGATCCCCACCCCCGATTGCGCAAACGCATACGGCAAGCCAAAAACCCCCACGCCAACTATGGCGCCAATCATCAGACCAACGGATCGTAAAAAGGGAACGTTAAGGTGTGTCACATTCATCCACAAGTTTCGCTCAGATTATAGCATATTCGATCCTTGCTTCTCATCTGGTGCGTGCTAAGATGCGTGGCGTTATGGTAAAGGAACGCATTCCTCCACACAACCTTGAGGCAGAACAATCACTGCTTGGCTGTCTTTTGATCGACAAGGACGCAATCATCAAAGTTGCCGACGGTGTACACGGTGAAGATTTTTATCGCGAAGCACATCAGAAAATTTTTGAAGCTGTTCTCCAGTTGTTTGAACGACACGATCCGATTGACATTCTCTCTGTTGGAAATCGACTCGAGGAACAGGGACTGACAGCTCGCGTCGGCGGTCGTGCATACCTCGTGGAACTTTCAAACATGGTTCCGACGTCTGCTCACGTCGTGCACTACGGTGAGATCGTTCAAAAAAAAGCCACGCTTCGACGACTGCTCACTGCGGCTTCAGAAATCACCACGATTGGGTTTGATGAAGATGAAGACGTGGAAATGTCAATCGATGCAGCTGAGCGTGCGCTGTTCAATGTCTCTGAGAAATACAACAAGCAAACATTTGTTTCAATTCGAAGCGTACTGCACGATGCGTTCGATCGCATTGATGAACTTCACAAAGGACATGGAAAACTACGAGGAGTTACCACAGGATTCAACGAGCTCGACAACTTGTTGGCCGGACTCCAAAAATCTGATCTTGTGATTTTGGCTGCGCGTCCATCTGTTGGCAAAACTTCGCTGGCGCTCGACATCGCGCGCAAAATTGGCGTAGAAACAAAAATCCCTGTTGGATTCTTTTCACTTGAAATGTCTAAAGAACAACTGGTTGATCGCATGATCTGTGCACAGGCGAACGTGGACTTGTGGAAGTTGCGAACAGGACGTCTTTCTGATGCAGACGATGACTTTCCACGCATCGGACATGCTCTGGGTGAATTGTCCGAAGCGCCAATTTTTATCGACGACAGCGCCACACTCAACGTCATGCAATTGCGCACCAAGGCACGACGACTAAAGACGGAACATGGACTTGGTCTCATTGTTGTCGATTATCTCCAGCTTATGGAAGGTCGATCACGCAAAGGATCAGACAACCGCGTACAAGAAGTTTCCGAAATCTCACGCGGACTTAAACAGATTGCGAAAGAACTCAACGTCCCAGTGCTGGCTCTTGCTCAACTCTCTCGTGCTGTTGAACTAAACAAGCCTGCGATTCCTCGGCTCTCTCACTTGCGCGATTCAGGCTCGATCGAACAGGACGCGGACGTTGTGCTGTTTATTTATCGCAAGGCGGCTGACAGGGGTTACCGTACAGAAGACATTCCACCAGAGGAGGTGAACATCGCCGAGATCCACATCGCCAAACACCGCAACGGCCCCACAGGTATGGTGAGACTCTTCTTTGAAAAAAAACGCGCGTCATTCATGAACCTCGAAACACGCCACGGCGCCCCACCTCCGCCCGCAGCCAAGGAATCTGAAGTCGGAGGATTCGCTCCTTTCGCCGCCGCTCCTCGCAAAGAATTTGCTGCGCCACCAATAGATCCTAATCCTGGGAGGTTGTAGGTAGTAGGTGGTCGAAATCCGGAACCACCTTATCTACCTTATCCACCTTCCCACCTTATCTACCTTATTCCCTCCCCCATCTATGTTCTCCAAGCTCAAACACATCAGAGCTCTCAAGCAGCAAGGTAAAACGATGCAAAACGAACTCGCGACCGTTGAACAGGAAGGTTCGGCTGCGTGGGGAAAAGTAAAGATGACGGTGAATGGAAATCGTGAGCTCTTGGCTGTGAGCATCGACGACTCCATGATGAGTGATAAGAAAAAACTTGAGGAGGCGATCAAGGATGCTTTTAAAGATGCCACGGGCATGAAGTTCCAAATGAAGCTCGCGAAGAAGATGCAAGACATGGGCGGCATGGATATGCTTAAAAAATTTGGCGGCGGATAATCAGAGAGCTCTGCAAAACGAGAAAATTTTCTTTCATGGGGGACGAGATGAAGGAAATGACTGCAAAGCAGCATTTCCTGAAACAGTGGGGTCCCCATGAAAGTAAATTTTCTCGTTTTGCAGAGCTCTCCCTCGTATGCGTCGCTTCCCCGAACCCATTACGAATCTCGTCGCGGCGTTTGCGCGACTGCCTGGCGTGGGGCCCAAGACGGCCCTGCGTTATGTTTTTTATTTGCTTCAGCAGCCGAAGGCAGATCTGGAAGTGATGGCGCGCGCGCTCATCCAACTGGGAGAACGCATCCAATCCTGCCCGCGCTGCTTCACCTACACCGAGGCGCAGATGTGTGAAATCTGTCTGGATCCAAAACGCGACAGCAAGATCTTGTGCGTGGTTGAAGAAGCCCGAGATATTTCCACGATCGAATCCACCGGAGGCTACAACGGTCTTTATCATGTGATGGGTGGTTCGCTGAACCCGATCGAGGGAATCACCCAAGACGTCATTCGTTTCCGTGAATTAAAAAATCGCATCGAGACAGAACCTGGAATCAAGGAAGTCATCCTCGCCCTCTCCCCAACCACCCAAGGTGAAACCACGATTCTCTTCCTACAAAAACAACTCGCTCCCCTCGTCCCCACTCTCACTCGCCTCGCCCGCGGCCTCCCCATGGGTGCGACGCTAGAATTCGCCGATGAGGTCACGCTGGGAGATGCACTCAAGGGGAGAAAGAAATTGTAAAGCGGGGGCCAACTCTCGCTTTTTTACTGAATAAACCCACCCGCCTGGATCTCCCAGAGTTTTTTGTAGATGTTGTCTTTTTTGCGCAGCAGCTGGGCGTGGGTACCGGAATCGACGACCTGGCCGTTGTCGATCACCAAGATACGATCCATCTTCATGATCGTGGAGAGACGATGCGCGATGACAATGGTTGTCTTGTCGCGCATGAGTTCCGAGAGCGCTTCCTGAATGAGCGCCTCGGACTCAGAGTCCAAGCTCGATGTCGCCTCGTCCAGAACCAAGATCGGTGCGTTCTTGAGGATCGCGCGGGCGATCGCCACACGCTGACGTTCACCGCCGGAAAGCTTCACACCGCGTTCGCCGACGTACGTGTTGTACCCATCTTGCAAGCCTTCAATGAACTCGTGCGCGTGAGCTTTCTTCGCCGCCTCCATCACTTCTTCGTCCGTCGCCTCGCGTCGGCCGTAGCGGATGTTGTCCATGATCGAGCGATGGAACAAGATCGGCTCTTGAGGAACAAGGGCGATATTCGCGCGTAGACTCTCCTGTGTCACCTTGGCGATGATCTGGTTACCGACCAAGATCTTCCCGCGCTCCACATCGTAAAATCGAAACAGAAGTTTCGTGATCGTTGACTTCCCTGCCCCAGACGGTCCCACGAGTGCGATCTTTTCCCCAGGCTCGATCACGAAACTCATGTCACGCAACACACGGCGTGTCTGGTTGAAGCTGAAGTAGACGTGTTGAAACTCAATGCGTCCCGTTTGAACCTGGAGTTCCTTTGCGCCCCGTGAGTCCACAACCTCAGGTGTCTCTTTCAGAATTTGTACCATCTCATCTGCCTCGGCGAGCGCAGTGAACGTATGTCGTATTGCTCGACCGAAATCCCAAATCTTAAAGAAGATGCCCAGGAGTATTCCTTGAATGAGCGCGAAATCTCCTATGGTGAGAAGCCCCTGCTGCCAAAGTTTGATGGCCGCATACATCATCACAAACTCGATCACGAACATGAATGCGGACTGAAAAGCATCCATGTATTCTCCAAGCCGCCACGTAAACATCTGAGCTTTTCGCATTCTTTCTGTGACCTCACGAAAAATATCATTTTCAAACAGACGGCCAGTAAACGTCTTTACCGTGATGGCATTGGTGATGGAGTCGGCCAGAACACCGCCTGCCTCCGAATCGATCGCCGCACTCTGAAAATCGTATTTCAGTTTCCAACGGGCGTAGACCAAATTCAGGGAAAGGAAAAACACGACCCACACAAGAAGGATGCCAGAAAGCGCTGGGCTTCTGGTAAAAAGCACAACCAGATTTCCGATCAAGGCGATCGTGAGAGGAACGAAGTGAAACTCGATTTGATCGGCAATATTCTCGAAGGCTCGGCCGAGTCGATGCACCTTTCTCACGAGAGATCCGGCAAAATTGTTCGCGAAGAATCGATACGAATGTGTGTGCAGATACGAGAGTGATGTCTGTTCCAAATCCACGATGATGCGCGGTTGAAACCATGTGGTGATGAGTGAGGCCGCTCTCCAACAGAGCCATTCAACCCCATGAAGGCCGGCAACGACCATAATCGTCCCGACCAAGAGTGTGGCGACCGTTTCGCTTCCCGATGAAAGTTCTCCGGAGAGGAGATCGAAAAACCGTTTATAGAAAAGCGGTACGACAACGTTAACCACATTGGCAAACGCAATCAAAAAAAGCATGATGAACGCGCTCCATTTGTAGCGACTGACGTGTTGCCAAAAGACTTGGAACACGTCGCGCGTATGAATTTTTTGATCTGTGTGTTTCATAAAAATTGATTCAAAGGGCCTTCAGGCCCGTTCTGCAGTTTCGAGCAAACGCCCCTGCCACGTCGGTCGCGACCGCCGTGGCCGGCCCGCCGTCGCTGACGCTTTGGTTGGTCCACCGAAGCCATGCGAAGGTGGGCCCCCCCGACGGGTAGCGTTGGGTTGGG
>CAYHRJ010000017.1:0-18694 GCA_964359095.1 uncultured Gammaproteobacteria bacterium
GGTGGCTCGGGTGGTGCGACAGGTGCTGCCTCTGGAGCAGGTGCTCGGCCTGGCAAACTTGAGAGACGATGACGTGGAGGGACTGGTGATGTGGGAGGAGGTTCAGGAGAGGCTGGAGCTGCGGGTGTAGATGCTGCTGGTGCTGCTTCGGGAACAGCAGCAGGCATCATTCTTGTTGGCGGTAGCGCTAGTCCTGGGCGTCTCACAGGAACAACAGGGCGGGGAGCGTCGTGGTCTGGTTCAGGTGAGGCTGGAGTTGGTGCAGGTTCAGATGCGGCTGGAGCTGTGGGCGATGGTTCTGGTGGCGATGGTGCGGTCGGTGCAGAAACAACGAATTCTGCAAGGTCTAGAGTTATCGCTTGTACCGCTGTGAGGCTGTGAACAAAATATAGAAGAGCCTCATGGTTAGAAAGTTTGTCTCGGTTTGATTTCAGTGTGGCAACCTCAGACTCCGTGAGCGCTTTCGCGAGGATCTCACGTGTTTTTCCTGCCCGTGCAGGGCCTATGACCTTGATTTCCTCCAGGGTCTCTAATACCCATGTCGCACCAGCTTGAGTCATGTTACATTCTCGTTGTAGATCGCGTACTGTGGGTTTTCCACCACCCAAAATAAACTCTAGACCTTTTTTGATTGCCTCCATGTGTTCTTTTTCAAACTTGGATTGCCCTGGCTCTTTAGCTTGTGGCTTGGGAGTTGTCTCAACAGATGGCTCAGCAGCTTCAGAAACCGAAACAGGACTCGTCTCAGCAGGAACTAGTTCTGTTTTTGGAGCGCGTGGTGTTGAGGTTGTCACCGGTGAACGTTCGCCTGAGGGTTTTGGGCCTGTGCCTGATTCTCGGCGAGGTGGAGGGAGGGTCACGCCTGGGTTAGCGCCTTCTCCTTTTGGTGGAACTTTTGGCATAGGGCTCATAGGGTTTCTAGATAGTCTCTCAGTTGTTGAATGCGCGAATTGCGCTGCAGATCGTCGGCCAGGGTAAGGAAGGCTTTGTGTTTTTGTTTTTCTGCGTGAGCTTCATCCTGGCTGTACTTGGTCATGATTTCTTTGATGCCGAGTTCAAGTTGACGTTCTGTGGCGGCCTCGTATTCCTCCCAGGCAAAGATGAGCTTGAAGAGATCCTCCTCGAGCTTTGGGTCACTCGACATCGAGAGCAGATCGATGATCATGAGCTTCGTCTCTCGATCGAGGCAACGGGTTTGCAGAATGTTTTGAAAGCGAGTCCAGCTCATACTTAAGCTTCGGCTTTTTTGAGAACAGCCTCGATGTCGTCCAGTTGTTGCATGGCCTTTTGTTGGACAGCGGCCTGAGCTGAATCGTAATCAGCTTGAGCTCTTTGAATCGACTCGCCTAGTTCCTTATTTTGGCTCACGGCCGTGTTGTGGACGTTCGCCTCGAGCACTTTCATAAGACGGTCGAGCTGCTCGGGAGTCATCTCGGGCATCATGGCGACAAAGCCCGCCTTCACTTCGTCGGGCATTTCCGCGGCAGCTAAGAGCAGAGCGAAACGCTCACCGAGTTGCTTAGCCTCTTGTTCAATATCTGGTTGTGGATTCATAATGTGGTTAGTTTGACACAAGTATACCTAATTTTATGTTGAATATCAAATATCCCTACATGCCCTCTGACAGATTCATCAAGTACGTCCCTGTCGATCATCCGTTTATGGTTGAGGCGGCAAAGGCACGAGAGGAGTGTGCGGGCGATCCTCTGTATCCGGTTGGGATCGTGATGGTGAAAGACGGTCGAGTGGTTGCACGAGCAGGGAACGGATTTAATCGCGGTCCTGGTAAAGTTCATGTGTGTCCACGGATTGTACTCGATTGTCCATCTGGAACAGGGTATGAACTTTGTGATCTTCACGACGCGCCAGGACATAGCGAGAGGATGCTACTCGCGGCGGCACGGGAGTCCGGTGTGGATCCTGTTGGAAGTGATGTGTATATGTTTGGTCACTGGTGGGCCTGCGAGCCGTGCTGGACAGCCTTGATCGAAGCCGGCGTGCGGGACTTGTACGTCGTCGACGATGCGCACGAACGGTTTAGTCGAGACAAAGTGTATGGGGAAACGCTGACGCCCAGTGTGAAGAGTGTGTCGCTCGTGGGGTTTGAGGGTGGAGTTTTGGAGGAAGTGCGTGCTCAGCTGGATGAGCTGGGACTCGAGGAGGTCGACGAGGATGCTGATGTGCGGTGTTCGATGGGGGAGGATGGAGTGCGTTGTGTCTTGGCTGGAGAGGATGAATCTGTTTATACGATCGAGACTGGAGAGAAGCTGCCACAGCAATTGAAAAATGTGTTGAGGCAGCTCTAAATCCAACCAAGCGGCCGTGAGGGTCGCTTGGTTGTTTAGTCCCGGGCTCGCTGATGGTACAGCTGGCATGCCGGCCATAGCTCTGAAAGAGCGACGGCTGGTGGACCCGACGAGATTCGAACCCGCGTCTACCGCTGTCAAGGTGGTCGAGGTTAACCGCTACCTCCACAGGCCCATGAGCCCGGGAAATAAGTTGAACAAAAAGAACCCCGCAACAGTAATTGGTGGGGATTCTTTTTGCTTGACAACGGATTTGTAGAGGTAGTATCACCTCGACCGTAATGATATTGAATCAGTTATGCATCAGTTTGTCAAATAATCTTGTGGAAAAGTAAAACCCCCCTTCGCTCTGGAAGAGCTTTGGGGGGCAGGGGTCAGGCGGTGCGCCTGGCGTTCGCGAAGGCCTGGGCGAAGACGCCGCTGAAGGTGACGGGCTTGGGTGGGGTCGAGCGCGGCGGGGAGAAGCGTCCTTCGTAGAAGAACCGTCCCTCCAACCTGTTCTCGCTGAAGTTGCCCACCGGCGGGAGGTCATCCTGGTAGCCGGGGTCGACCACCACGGCGATTCCGTTGATGGTTCCGATCTGCCCATCGTCGAGGTGACGGTTGCTGTCGCCGACGGTTTTGTACTCCTCGCCTGGGAGCAGATCGAGCCAGTCGGAGAAGCCGAAGCCGAGCATGATGACCCACTCGTGCATCGAAATCACGATCAGCCCCTTGCGCTGGCTCTGGGTGCGGTCGATGATGCACTTGCGCATCGCCTCCATCCAGCGGAAGTCGCGGTCGCTGTGGGCGGACTTGCTGTGGCGCACACCGTCCGAGCAGTGGACGGAGTAGATCTCGCCCGTCTTGTGGCAACGGAATGCCTCGCGCCAGCCCATGCCGTAGCAGCCACCGATGGCGTCGGGTGACGCATCGACGCCATGCGTCTCCGTGTTGCCCTCGATCTTGATCGGACGGTCGAAGGGGTGAGCGTAGCGGCGGGTCGGGAGCTTGTTGATCTCACTCATGGAGTCCTCCTTGGAAAGTGAGGTTCAATTAAACCACAAAACAGGCCTTTTGTCAACCTTGTCCATCAAAAAACAGCCATTTTTATGGCTGTTTTTAGGTAAACTACCCGTTTTATGTCCGATATGGTCATAGACCATATTCCAGTCGTTCGCTCGGCAGAGGTCAAACCTACTGTTTGTACTCTGCACTCGCTCACTCCTGGATCGGACATTTTGTCAGCTGTGATCATATTTTGGACGATCGTCCAAAATATGATTTAAATCTCAAACTGCTTTTTTAGCTCCTCGAGTTTGCCGTCGACCAGCATTTGTCGTTCGTCATCTTTGTCGAGTTGGAAGCCTTGTGAAGCTGACTCTGTGTATTTAGCACTTGTGAGTCCATGGAGGTTTGCTTCTTCCTGCGTGAGCGGCTTGTTGAGTTCTTGAAAGATCACTTGGCACACACGCTCTCCAGGATACACACGGATGACCTGATCGCCAGCTTCGTTTTTCATCGGGAAGATGAGATGGCCCTTGTAGCCTGTGTCGATGATTCCCGAGAGGGAGAGATCGATGCCACGGCGGTTCGTTGAGGTGCGTGGGAACAAGACGGCCATGAGGTGCATGGCGTTTAGCTCGATCCGTTCCAGGCTTGTGCCGATGACGAATTCATTTGGGAGGAGTTCGAAGTATTGGCCAGGTTGAAGTTGGACTTCATCAAATTGTTCACGGTGCGCGTCAACGTCATCGATCGCTACTTTGATCGCGCGGCGGCCTTTCTCATCGACCGTCCAGTTGCGGGGGATGAGAAATTTGTACCCGAGGCGCAGGTCGATGGCGTGAGGTTGAATTTGAAACTGGTCGAGCGCTGGAGTGAAACGGAGTTCTCCAGATTGAATGGCAGACAGGATTTCTGGGCGAGTGAGGATGGACATAGTGTAAAAGGTTACGAGGACAGGAAGGAGGAAATTGGAATTAGGAAGTAGGAATATGACTCGGAGAGTTGAGGAAAGAGTGTCACAGGCGAGTCAAAAAGAAAACCCCCCTTTGCTCCTGTGAGGCTTTGGCGGGTAGGGAGCGTGTTGGCGCTCAGCGAGGGGGATCAAAAGGTAGTTTGGGTTGTGCGAGGCGATCGAGTGACTCTGTCACAAAGGGCGGGGGAGGATGGCCTGCGGCACGGGCGCGCTCGATGAGTTCGTGCATCACTTTTGGTAGGATCACTCTCAGAGGGGTCATACCGCTTTCACTTCGCGGAGATTCCTTGGACATGTCAGCTCCAATTGCTGTCGTGAGGGTAGCAAGATCACGCCTATAGGTCAATCAAAAACACTCTCCGTTTGGAGAGCATTTACGGGCCTGAAGGCCCTTTGAATCTATTCCTCGATTCTCAGCCCCTTTCAACGACCAGCCATAGCTTCAGCGACGGCTGGCAAGGGCGTCCACTAGGAGTTCGCATCCAGCTTGATCCCTGGGCCGATCGTTGAGGAGATACTTGCGTTCTTCACGTAGATTCCTTTTGAAGCTGATGGCTTCATTTTTTTGATTTGATCGAGGAGCGCACGCAGATTCACTTCGAGGTTTGCCTCTGTGAACGAACGGCGGCCGAAGACTTGGTGAATGTTTCCTGTGTTGTCGTTCTTGAAACTTTCCTTTCCTGCTTTCTGCTCTTGGATCATCTTGACGACGTTCGCAGACACGGTATCCGTCTTTGGGTTTGGCATGAGACCGCGGGGACCAAGCAGGCGGGCGAGTTTGGCGAGCTTGGGCATCATCACAGGAGTTGCCACAGCGACGTCGAAATTGATGGTTTGCGTCTTGGCGATTTCCGCGATCAGCTCGTCACCACCGACGATATCAGCGCCAGCGGCTTTGGCTTCGGCTTCTTTGTCACCCTCCACGAATGCGGCGACTTTTTTTGTCTTACCGGTTCCATGTGGCAAGGCGATCGTGCCACGAATCTGTTGGTCAGATTTTCCTGCGTCAATGCCCAGGCGAATGTGCAATTCGATCGCTTCATCGTATTTTGCGGTTGCGGTTTTCTTGGCGAGCACGAGAGCTTCAGCAATCGTGTAGATTTTATTTTTGTCAACGAGCGCCCTAGCTTGCACGAATCGCTTTCCTGGTTTGAGTTCTTTGTGTTTTCCCATAGACATAGTGTGGTACGGTCGTCGAGCTGAGCTCGACTCCCACGGTTAAGGTGTTAGGTTGTAGGTAGTAGGTGGTAGGGAGTAGGTTTCGAATTCGGATGCATTGCTACAACCTACTACCTACAACCTAACACCTTACTTAATATCAACGCCCATTTGTCGACAGGTCCCTGCAACGATTTTCATCGCGGCATCGACGTCTTGAGTGTTCAAGTCTGGAAGTTTTTTGATCGCGATCTCACGCAACTGATCTTTTGTGATCGAGCCGACTTTTGTGGTGAGAGGATTGGCTGAGCCTTTTTCGATCTTCGCAGCCTTCTTGATCATGTCGGAGGCAGGCGCGGTCTTGGTAATGAAATCAAACGTGCGGTCTTTGTAGACGTTGATGATGACCGGGACGATCTCTCCACGACGATCCTGTGTTGCTGCGTTAAACTTCGCGACGAAATCTCCAATCGGAAGTCCGTGCTGACCGAGCGCTGGACCGACTGGTGGCGCTGGCGTTGCTGCGCCTCCTGGAATTTGGAGCTTCACCTGTGTAACAAGTTCTTTTGCCATAGCGATATGTTTATTGGATTCCCCGCAAAGCAGGGCGACCAGGGCACGTCGTTCGCGAACGACGTGCCAGGCTATGAATTAGTGGCGAGAATGTACCTTATGCCTTCTTTATTTGCAAGAAATCGAGCTCGACAGGAGTTTCACGACCAAACAGGTTCACCAAGACTTTGACCTTGCCACGCTCCACATCAATCTCCGAAACCTTACCTTCCTGATTTTTGAACGGACCGTCGGTGATGATGATGGACGAGCCTTTCTCAATGTCGAATTTGTATTCAGGTTCGTTTACGCCCATGCGCTTCTGGAGAGCCTCCATTTCTTTTTCTGCAATCGGCGTTGGCGTGGTGCCCGTTCCGATGAAGCCGGTGACGTTAGGCGTGTTGCGCACCACATACCACGAGTCGTCGGTCACGATCATTTCCACGAGAACGTAGCCAGGAAAAATCTTTTCCTCGATCGTCTTGCGCTTGCCGTTTTTGATTTTGATTTTTTTCTCCTTGGGAACGAGGACGTGAAAAATTTTCTCACTCATGTCCATCGTCTCAATACGTTGATTCAAATTTTCTTCGACGTTTTCCTCGTACCCAGAGTACGTGTGGATCGCGTACCAGCGACGACCAAGGTTGGCTATTTGTTTTGGCATAGGGGGGAAGTAGGAATTTGGAATTAGGAAGTAGGAATGCTAGAAGCGCAGACGGGAGGCTTTGATGAGACCATTGAGGATTTTATGAACATGTACAGACTGAGCCCACGTGAGGGTAAAGCTTTCTTCAGAAAGAAATCCGACATCTCTTGAGATAATTAGTTGGTTCTGAATCTCCGTAAGCGAACTATGGGCAATGTAATAAAATCGAACCTTTTCTTTATACGACAGCCGACTAAAACCCTCTGCAATATTCGATGTAACTGATACGACGGCTCTGCGCATCTGACTGACAAGACCAAAACGTTCATCTGGTGGAAAAGTTTTTGTCTCTTGATACATCTGCAGTACCAACACATGAGCCTCCCGCCAAGCATCCAGATCCTGAAATGTTTTAATTTCCGACATATCTCGCATTCCTACTTCCTAATTCCAAATTCCTACTTCCATCTAGCTAGTAATAGAAACAAGCTGCGCCAGCCCTTTGGTAAAGAGCCAGTCAATGCCAGCAAAGAATGCGGCAAGGACAATACACAAGACAATGACCAGGACAGAATAGCGGAGGGTCGTCTCACGGCTTGGCCAGGTGACTTTGCGTAATTCTTCGATGGACTCGCGAACATAGCGCAGGAGCCAGGAGATCGGATTCTCCTTCTTTTGAGCAGTTGTGTTCATAAAATTTGTATTCTAAAAGGCCCGTTACGGGCCATTGCTGTGCAGGATAGCTGAGTCTCTTGGTTTTGGCAAGTCACGTCGTTCGCGAACGACGTGTCAAGGGCATGGAGTGGATAATTATAAAACCCCCAGATCAAGTCTGGGGGGTCGTTGAGCTACGCGCTCATCCTGGCCTTGGCGCGTTCGTTCTCGAGCTTCTGGCGGCGGGCGAGGTCGCTCCACTGGTCGTAGAGGAACTCCACGAACTTGGTGACCGTGCGCCAGAGCGCCATCTTGTGGATGTGGCCGTCGGAGTAGCGGCTCTTGCCGTTTTCCTGCTTTTCCGGTGGATGCGCTGCGCGGAATTTTGCTTTGTAGTCGATGAGCATGGCTCCCCACTTGGTGCGATCGCTCTGGCGGTTGAACTGGTCGGCGAGCAGGTACAGAGCCTGGCGCGCATCCGGATGCCAGTTGGCAACCGAACCCTGACGACGGCGCGGGAAGAGTCCGCCTTCCATCACGGCCACGCCGCAGAAGCGCTTGAGCTTGCCGCGGCCCTTGTTGCGAGCGTTGCGGCGCAGGAGGCTGCGCTCTTCGTGGCACTTCACCGCCTGCTCGAGCAGGGCGGCCTCGTGCGGACGGTTGTTGTGGCGACACCAGGAAGCGGTGCGCTGCAGGGTCTGGAAGGTGCTGTCACCTGCCTGGACGTACTTGCGCAATCCCTTGAAGTCGCCTTCATGTTCGAGCCGAATGCTCTGTTCGTAGAGGTGATCCATCCGTCCCTGGTCTGGTTCGACCATGAAGCGCTCGATGTTGCCGATTGAGGAGATGAGGCGTCCGGCGAGCGCCGGGCCAATGCCCGAGACGTCAGCGAGGATCTCCTGCCAGACTCCCGTTTCCTTGATCGCACGGTCGAGTGCCTTGATGACATCTTCTTCTTCGGCCACGAGGGCTGCGTACTTGCGGTCGTTGGCGCGCAGTTCATCGCAGGCGTCGGCGATGTCGAGCTCCTGGAAGTCGGCCTCGGTGCAGAAGACCTGCCCGATCAGCCGCTTGTCGAGCCGTTGACCGCAGCCGATCCTGGACTTCATCGCGTCGATGCGCAGAGCCTGACACTCGCGCACCCAGATGATGCGCCGCGTGGCAGCCGTGACCTCGTGGAAGATCTTGGGCGTGGTGGCAACCAGCGTGGCGAGCAGCTGGGCATCCTCGTCCTTGTTGTCGCCCTGACGGCGTGCCTTGAGGTCGGCCGGGGAGAGACCCCAGACGGTGGCCTGCACTCGTTCGCCCTGCTTGGAGAGCGCGTGGATGAAGTTGCCGCCGCTGCCGCCGAAGATCACACCCACGGCGTCGAGAGCCTTGAGGCCGTCGAACTTGGTGGGAACCTTGGTGGCGACTTGGGTCTTCCCGTCATCGGTCTCGCGCATGTGCGCGGCGATGAGGTTGGTGGTGTCCGTGCCCTTCTTCACCGTGCGCCACTTGATGTGACGCGGGTTGAAGTCCTTGAGGTTGTCCTCCGGAGCGATGTCACGCCAGACGATCGGGAAGCGACCACGCACGAAGTCGAGCTCCGCGTTCATTGGGGAAAATAAAAATCCCAGGAGTGAATCCTGGGAGAGGTTGGACGACAGAGGAAGGTTCGTCGCGAGACAATCGTCACATCGTCGCTCAAGGTCGGGCATCTACCAGTCGTCATCTGACAACATCTCCTTCGCCCGACAGGATCGGACAGTTCTCCTGGCGCTCGGCGGATACCGGACAGGGTTCTGGTCGCCCAAGTAGGCGGCGATCTGGACGTCCAGTGAGGAGTCTGACATGCAGCTACTCGTCCTAAGACACGCACCGGCTCGTCAGACATTAGCTGCGCACGACGAGTATCGCCTTTCGACAAGGTTGAAGTCGCGCAGCAGGAGTAGACAGGAACGCCTTCGTTGTAAACAACCAAGCACTCGTCCACTGAGGCCGGACACCGTCTATTTCGCTCGAGAGCAAATCGTATTTCGTCCAGCCCTTCGACTCACTTCGTTCGCTCAGGACAGGCAAGAATCGGGCACCGCGATCTGCGCCTGTAAAGGCATCGTGTTGTTCGCCCGATAGGTGAGTGACACTTGACTTGTCGTGTTACCACAGCTGTGGGTTCGTCACTCAGTGAGCCGAGCAGGCTGTCAGTCGTCCTAGGTCGGACACGAAGGGCTTCGCTCGGCAGGAGTCGTGCAGCCGTTGACTCGTCTGGAAGACAGACGGCAAGTCGCACGACGGCCTTGTTTACCTTAGATTCCAATCTGTGTCAACCAAAAAGGATCCCACGAAATGGGATCCTTCGCTGTGCTCCCACCTTCGCTAAAGCTTCGGTGGGCAGGCGGGATGACAATCAAGAAAGGAAGATTAGGGAGACCTAGACATCCAAATTCTTCACCGTCTTTGCGTGCGTCTGGATGAACCGTTTGCGCGGGGCGACGTCGGCGCCCATGAGGATGTCGAAGACTTCGTCGGCGCGTTCGGCGTCCTCGACTGTGACTTGTTTCATGACGCGCGTTGCTGGATCCATCGTGGTCGTCCAGAGCTGGTCTGGGTTCATTTCTCCCAAACCTTTGTAGCGTTGAATGTTGACCTTCACGCCCGACACGTCCATCTGTTCTGTCTCACTTTCCCCCTCAGCCACCTCTTCTACCTTATCCACCTCGTCCACCTTTTTATTTTTCCCAGAGTCTTTCAAGAGTTCTTCAATCATTTTTTGCTTCTCGTCATCCGAATACGCCCAACGGAAATTCTTCCCGATGTTCACTCGATAGAGCGGTGACTGGGCGATGTAGATGTGGCCTTTGTGGATGAGCTCGGGGAAGTAACGGTAGAACAGGGTGAGCAGGAGGGTGCGAATGTGGGCACCGTCGACGTCCGCGTCTGTCATGATAATAATTTTGTCGTAGCGCAGACTTGTCATATCAAAGCCCTCACCGATGTTGGTGCCAAGCGCGATCACGAGCGATTTGATTTCGTTATTGCCAAGCATCTTATCCAGCCGCGCGCGTTCCACATTCAAAATTTTTCCTTTGAGTGGAAGGATCGCCTGGTGCTCCCTGTTGCGTCCTTGCTTGGCGCTGTTGTGAACAAACACGCCGTTCGCTAAAGCAAAGTTATGTGTCTCTGGAACCTCAAGATCATAGACATCCATCTGCTTACCAAGACGTTCAACACGTTTTACTTTGTGGTTGTAATTGATGACGGCCTGATCAAATTGTTCGCGGTCGTCATGAAAAAATCGATGGATGATGGTATCAACACGAAGGAGACTACGGTCACGCAGCAGCGTTCGCACTGTTTGGTAATGTTCAACATCAACCTCACCAGTCCCTTCATACATATCATAGAGGATGGACATGGCCTTCTGGAAATAGGTTCGGTTGAGCGTCTCTTTACGTTTTACACGAAATTCAGGTGTCCACTGTTCTTGTGTTTTTTTTCTTCGCCAATCTAACAATACAGCATCATTCCATTGTTGATCGGCACGGATAGACAGGACTTCCTTTGTTTCAGGATGTTTTGTGAAATATGTTTTGACTCGATCAGACTGTGCTTGACGATTTTTTTCTTCGCTCCAGTATTTTTTCTGTTCTTCGTTGAGTGTGTTTCGATTCGTGATTTGATACTGCTGATTCTGTTCAAAAAAGTTCCGCCATTTTTCTCCCAGGGTTTTTTTGTACTCAGGGTTATTCCATTGCTTCTTTGCTCGAGCAGAAAGCTGACGGCGCATTTCTGGTCGAAGCATGATGTTACGAATTTTTTCGCGGAAGGCTGGTGTTTGTTTGAGGATCCTTAACTTTTCGAGCACATCTGGTCGACGTAGATTCTGATCGGCAAGCTGACGATGATGCTCAAGATGTTCTTCTTTTGAAAGGCGGATCAGGTTATCTGGGTTGTTATTCAGTTTGTTCCCGTCCACATGATGCCGATGAGCACCTTCAAGCATCGGATAGATTCCATGTGTGAGGTTAAATTCATCTGCAAGCATGTGGGTAAAAATCCAACGAAGGGCATGCGGATCGTAAACCATCTCGTAGCCGTCAATCGTGATGCGTTTGCCCTTTCGCGAGAGTTGTCGACGCAGTGGCATGAGTGACGTTCCTTCTGTGAGCTGTGCCGCTTCACCGTAGGTTCCATCTCGTAGGAGGAAGCGATGATCTGGTGTACAGACGATTTCACTCCCATCATCGAGCGTAACTTTCACAACCTCGGCCGAGGATTTTGTCTTCCGTACATTTTGAATTGGAGCAACCCCTACAGAACCATCGTTCTTGATCGTGTAGCAAAAATTTTGTTTCCCTTGCACTTCTTCCTGACAAAGTTCACCAAACGTTGGAGTTCTTCCGTCGGTGAGAGCCACACGTGTATCGATAGAAAAACAACCTCCAGCCGAATCGCCCTCCACGATGAATAATTCTGAGTCCATCGGGTCGCGGCTTGAGCAGTCGGAGAGTTTTCCTGGGAGTGTGAGGCCTTCCAGTGCGCCTTTTCGCAAAACAGTTTCGCGGGCGGCACGGGCGGCGCTGCGAGCTTGGGCGGCGAGCAAGCACTTCATGATGATGGCCTCGCCGTCGCTTGGGTGTTCCTCTAAATAAATTTTGAATGCCTCACCGAACACAGATTCCACCGCCGTGCGCACTTCTGGGTTTCCAAGTTTCGCTTTGGTTTGTCCTTCAAATTGAGGTTCCTTCACTTTGACAGAGATAACTGCGGTTAAACCCTCGCGCACATCATCTCCTGTGAGATTCTGATCTTTTTCTTTGATGAGTCCTTTGCCACGCGCGTAGTTGTTGAGCTCACGCGTCACAGCGGCTCGGAAACCAGAGAGATGCGATCCTCCCTCGGGGTTGGTGATGTTGTTGGCAAAGCAGTGGACAGATTCGTAGTATTCACCGGTGTATTGCAGAGCGACTTCTACTTCGACATCCGTGGCTTCATCTAATTTGTGAACGTAAAAAACGTTTTTGTGCTTGGCTTCTTTGCCGTGGTTGATGTGGCGCACATACGACGCCACGCCGCCTTCAAAATAAAATGCGTAGACGTGATGGTTCGCTTCATCACGCTCGTCAGCAACGACGAGTTTGATGCCTTTGGTGAGATACGCCTGTTGTCGCAGGTGATCGAGAATCGTCTTGAGATGAAACTCTGTTGTTTCAAAAATCGACTTGTCAGGCTCAAACGTAATGGTCGTTCCTGTGCCCGTGGCTTTACCAACCGCTTTCACTTTGCCTTTGGGGATGCCACAAGAGTATTCCTGTTCCCAGAGCTTACCTTCGCGTTTCACCTCTGCTTTGAGATACGTGGAGAGCGCGTTCACCACCGAGACACCAACACCGTGGAGTCCGCCAGAGACTTTGTAACCACCATCACCAAACTTTCCTCCGGCGTGGAGTTTGGTGAGCACGAGTTCAAGCGCCGAGACTTTGTACTGTGGATGCGTGTCCACAGGAATGCCACGTCCATGGTCTTCAACGGAAACGCGGTTGCCTGGCAAGAGGCGAAGGTTGATCTCTGTACCATGACCCGCCATTGCCTCATCAAACGAGTTGTCCATGACTTCCCAAATGAGGTGATGAAGTCCTTGGGGGCCCGTGGTGCCGATGTACATGCCGGGGCGTCGGCGGACAGGATCGAGTCCTTCAAGGACAGTGATTTGTTTAGCGCCGTATTCGTTCTGTGTCTTCGATGGTTTTTTTGATGCCATATCGCCACCAGTGTACCTGAGCGGTTCGTTTTCTGGAAGAGTTGATTTGTGTTTCGAAAGCGGACAGAATTTCGTGTATACGAAAAATTGTCCGCATGGGTCTTTGTGTACGTTCGTTCTTAAAAAGAAAAGCACCACGCGTGGTAGTGCCGTGTGCTACAGGTGATCCGATCGGATCACCTATGCATGAGAGTCGCTAGACCAGGATTTCCCGCCCGCCGTCGGGCAGCGTGGATGGGAGGCGCTGCGGGTCGATGTTCGTGTCGACGACGTAGACGTTTCCGAAGTCCGGAATCTGACCGTCTTGATCGGTGATGAGATAGGTGGCTCCTCCCCGGCCGTTGCGTTTTTCCTCGGTCATGAACCGCGCGAGAAAGTGCGTCATGTCTCCACGCCAGATATCAATCTTGCGTTGGCTGTGGAAGGAGTAGATGAGGATCTTGTACTGCTGGAATGCAGTGGAGGGGTACAGCCTCCCCGACTGGTACCCTTTCTCGATCACGACGACCCAGTCCGCCTTCACGATCTGTGTGCCGTCGGCGCTGACCGCTACGGCCTCGTCGAAGTCGCGCTCGGCATCTTCGCGGGCATTAGCGACGGCGGTGCGAGCCATACGGTTGAGGAACGTTCGGGCGGCATCGGCCTTGGGTCGCGCGCCATCGATCTCCGCGTTGAGGATCTCGAGGACGTCGCGGACAGTCGCTGTCTTGAGGGCGGCGATGGACCCGTCGACCGTGGTATGCGCGAGTGTGAACACCCAACCATGGAGGACCGCAACTGGATTGCGATCGACGTAGTTGACCCACGGGTAGTAGATCTTCGCCTTGCCGGTCCTGAGGGCTTTCACGATCGTCTTGAATGCCATCTTGTTGTGCACACGATGGAGCATCCAGTCCGGAATCTCGTTGGCTGGGGTGGCGGACCGCTCCAGCTCCTCGGCGGGATTCAGATCCTCCAGAGCCTCGTTGAAGTGCCTTCTGAACGCCAGCGACCTGTCGAAGTTGATGGTGCCGGTCCATTCCGGATTGGCGAGCCACTCGGTGATGTCTGCACGGCCGAACATGGCAGGCTCGGCGAAGCGGGCGCGGACGAAGGCTTCGCGCAGTTCACTCATGGGTTTGTCGAAGAGCTGTCCCATTGTCACTCCTGTTCTACCATGGTCGCCTTGGTTTCTAGGCCGTTGGCGACAGTTGACGTTTCTCCGTGTCGGGATGACGCGGAGATGATAGTGAACTAGAAAATGGAGGAATTGTCAACCGACGTGGCACGTCGCTCGCGAGCGACGTGCCGTGGTATACTTTTTCATTATGGACAACGGAGGCTTCCTACTTGAAGAAGAAAAAGAATCGCGGCGGATGCATCGCCTGTCCTTATGGTGGGTTGAGCATCGTGCGTTTTTGCGGCGGCTTGGATACAGCGTGTTCATTGCGGTGGACGCGATTGTTTTGTTGTTTGCGTTGTTTCATCTGATGGATGCGTTTGCCTTGAGCTATGATCAAGAACAGCGCGTTGTGTACGAGATGGTCGTGCAGGGACAATCGGATTTGCGCAGTTACACGCTTGCCAACAAGGCTGACGATCTGGAGCGATCTGAAGCGCGCGTGATTTCTATTGGGAGTGATCGGTACGATCTCTACGCAACGCTCTTGAATCCCAACGACGATTGGTGGGCGGAGTTTACCTACATGTTCAATACTGATCTGGGAGCAACAGAGTCAGTCAGTGGATTCATTTTGCCTGGGGAAGAAAAGCCGATTGTGAAATTTGCCTACGAGTCCACGATTCCTGTGACGACCGCAGAGCTCACGATCGGGGAGATCACTTGGCATCGCGTTGATCATCATTTGATTCCTGACTACGAAACGTTTGCGTCAGAGCATCTGAATCTCATTGTGGAAAACGCCCAGTTTACAAAGGAAGTGAATGCGAATAACGATGCGTATGGACGGTCGAGTTTCACGGTCACAAATAAGACAGCTTATAGTTATTATGAGCCAACGTTTTATGTTCTGTTGAAGCGTGGCTCCTCGGTGGTGGGTGTGAATCGTGCGACGCTTTCAGAACTTGAAAGTGGAGAGAGCAAGGATGTGGTGCTCAACTGGTTTGGTACGCTTCCATCCGTGAGTGAAGTGGAAATTGTTTTGGAGTTGAATGTGTTTGATCTGTCCATTTATAAAGCCTTAGAGGGGGAGAGCACGCGAGATACACGTACGCGCGTTTTCCGGCGATGAGCTTGCGTCATTCACCACGTCTTTTTCATATGTTGCGGCAGCTTCGATCAGCTGACTGGTTGTTGCTGTTTTCGGTGTTCACGCTTCTTCTGTTTGGACTCGCGGCGATTTATTCCGTGGAGCTTTCCCAGGACGTTGCTTCTTTTGTCCAGGTTAAAAAGCAAATGATCGCTATCGTTGTTGGCACTGTGTTTTTGCTTCTCATTGCTCTTTCAAATTATAGACTGTTGCAGAATTACGCGCTTGCTTTTTACTGCTTGTGCATAAGTCTTCTTGTTCTCGTGCTCGTGTTTGGCGAGACGATTCGTGGCTCGACTGGTTGGTTTGTGTTTGGTCCCGTGAGTTTTCAACCTGTGGAGATGATGAAGGTTGGTCTCATCATAGCCCTTTCAACCTATTTTGCTCGCCGGGCTGTGCGGCCATTGCGCCTCCGAAGTCTTTTGAAGAGTGGTCTGATCGTGTTGCTGCCTGTGGTTCTTGTTTTGCAGGAACCAGATTTTGGATCCGCGTCCGTTCTTCTGGGTACTTGGTTTCTTTTTCTTCTTTTTATTGGAATGCCTTGGCGCTACATCATCTCTATCATTCTGCTCATGAGTTTGGCGTTTGGAGCGAGCTGGTTATTTTTATTTGAAGATTACCAACAGTCTCGGATCATGACGTTCATTGATCCCAGCATGGATCCACTCGGTCAAGGATACAATGTGACCCAAGCGATCATCGCCATTGGTTCAGGTGGATTGTTAGGAAGTGGACTTGGTTTTGGAACGCAAAGTCAGCTGAAGTTTTTGCCTGAGTCTCAGACAGATTTTATTTTTGCTGTCATTGCTGAGGAGCTTGGGTTTTTAGGTGTGATGCTTGTGCTTGCGTCATTTGCCTTCCTGTTTTTTCGCCTGAGTCGCCACGTCGTGAACGCCTATGATGACTTTACGAGCTATCTCGTGTTGGGAGCAGGCAGCGTTTTTTTTCTTCAGTTCCTCGTCAATATTGGAATGAATCTTGGGCTGTTCCCTGTGACTGGCATTGGGTTGCCTTTTGTCAGCTACGGGGGAAGTTCTCTTGTGGCGATGATGGCGCTTATTGGCATCGTAGAGAGTATTGCGTTGCGGCGCAGGAGTGGGCATGAGGGGAGGCATGTGGTATCCTCATGATAAGTGAGGGATCCTTTTAGTGAATCACTATGTCTATCATGTCTGAATCCGATCTTTGGAGCGAAGGACTGAAACTGGTTTCTTTTTGTCCAGTATGCGAAACGCGTTACCACCCCATGCAAGCGCGTGTGTTGGCAGGAAGAGGAGAGACACAGCTTTTGCACGTTCAATGTCGCAAGTGTCAAAATTCCATTTTGGCGCTTGTGCAAGTGAATCAGGCTGGTGCCAGTTCGGTTGGTCTTCTTACTGATTTGTGTTACGAGGATGTGGTTCGTTTCAGGACATCACCCACCGTTACCATTGATGACGTCATAGAGATCCATCGTTTTTTGGGAGGGTCGCAGTTGGAAGAAGCGTTCGGTCGCGCCTCACGCCATCAGGTCAGCCGTGTGCACAGAAAACGCGTGAAACAGCTTCAAGCAGAAACAACGGCGCGGTAATCCCGTGCCGCTTGACTTTTCATGAACCGTCGAGCACAATGTCGCCGAAATCTATTTTATGAATACACTTACACTGCAAGCAAAAGTCAGAACAGAAGTGGGTCGTAAGACCAATGTGTTGCGAGCACAAGGCTTGGTTCCTGCGGTCGTGTACGGCGCAGATACAGAACCACAGTCCATTGTGATCGACCGCAATCAGTTTGCCAAAATGTACAAAGCCGCTGGCGAGTCTTCGCTCGTCGAACTTGTCATCGATGGCAAGAATGCTTTGCATGTCCTCATCCACGATTACCAAACCGATCCACTGCGCGACGAGGTGACGCATGTCGATTTTCAATCCGTGGACATGAAGAAAGAAATTGAAGCAGAAATTCAATTGAAGTTTGTTGGAGAGTCGCCTGCTGTGAAAGCGCTCGGCGGCACGCTGATGGCCTCATTGGACGAGGTGAAGGTGAAGTGTCTGCCTTCCAAACTCGTGCGTGATATTGAAGTCGACATCAGCAAGCTTGTAACATTTGACGATGCGATTCGACTTTCAGATCTTGTCATCCCAGAGGGTGTGGTTATTTTGGATGACTTGCATCTGACAGTGGTAAGCGTAACCGCGCCTCGTACAGAGGAAGAGTTGAAAGCATTGAATGAGACTGTCGTAGAAGACGTGACAGGTGTGGCCGTGGAAAAGAAGAAGGAAGACGCCGCTGAGGGTGAAGAGGCTGCGGTTCCTGTGGCAGATAAGAAAGAAGAGAAAAAAGCTGATAAGAAATAACATGACATTCAAGTGGGCAATCAAACGCCTGAAGAAAACCGACCGGCTCACGTTGGTCGGTCTTCTTATTGTTGTGAGTTTGGCAATCCTGGTAACGCTTGTTCTTCCGAAGTTTGTGTTTCGATCCTCACCACCTCTGATCAACACGCAAGAGAAAGATCAAGCTGCGCTCTATCGCCATCCACTCACAGGCGCGGCGATGTACGAACCTCTTGTCGAGTTGCCTCATGTGTTCAGTGTTATGATCGACAACCACGAAGAGGCTTGGCCACTGTCAGGAATCGATCAGGCATTCCTCGTAATCGAAGTGCCTGTGGAAGCAGCGATTCCCAGACTGCTCGCATTTTTTACAGAGGAGCAGGTGGTCGAGGAGATCGGTCCTGTGCGCTCCGCTCGTCCGTACTTTCTCGACTGGGCAAATGAACTCGATGCATTGTATGCGCACGTGGGTGGATCAAACGCCGCGCTCGATCTCATTGCCTCTGGTGGCACGTTTGATTTGAATCAATACTGGTGGGGAGAATATTTTTGGCGCTCATCGTATCGTTACGCTCCGCACAACGTTCTCACATCAACAGAGCTTCTGCGAGCGTTTGTGAGTCTCCGCACAGAAGCCGGTGTGGCACCAGAGCGACTGTACGATTTGTGGAAGTTTAAGGATCCTGAGCCTGCACAAGCGCTGTCGTCTCTACATGTCGATTTTGACGGAACGATTTATCTGGTCGATTGGACGTACGATGTAGAGCAAGGATTGTATGTCCGTTCACAGGCTGGTGCGCCGCATATCACAAGCACAGGCGAATACATCACCGCAGATAACGTCGTGGTCGTCGTGACGGACATCGAGATTTTAGATAACGTCGGACGTCGTTCTGTGCGAACAATTGGAGAATGGGATGCGTATGTTTTCCAAGACGGTCACGCTATTGAAGCGACATGGAGGAAACCGTCCGCAACTGAGCGATTAAAATTTTACGGCCGCGCGAGCGGCGAGGAGATCGTGATGAATGCGGGTGTCACATGGATTGAGGTGGTAGGGAGCGAGGAGAATGTCGTCATAACTCCTTGTGTGAAACACTAACCCGCCATT
>CAYHRJ010000018.1:0-18464 GCA_964359095.1 uncultured Gammaproteobacteria bacterium
CGTGAGCGCCTCGGATCCGCTGTACCTTACACGAGCGGATGTGCCCATGGAGCTGGTTGAAAAGGAACGCGCGATCTACACCGCAGAGATGGAAGGAGCCGGGAAGCCAGCTGAGGTGATCGCGAAAATCGTTGAAGGCAAACTCAACAAATGGTACTCCGAGGTCGTGCTGATGGAGCAACCTTTTATCAAGGATGAAGACAAAACGATTGAAGAGTTCTTGAAAGAAAAGATCGCCACCCTTGGAGAGAACATGCAAATTCGTCGTTTTGCGCGATTCAGTATCTAGGACAAACAAACAGGGTTCGCCCAGTATCACTACTTGTTGTGATACGTGGTTCGCCCCTGTTTTTTGATTGTGATAAACTAGAGTGCGTGCACGCCCCTGCCACGTCGGTCGCGACCGACGTGGCCTGCCAGCCGTCGCTGTGAAGCTATGGCTGGTCGTTGAAAGGGGCTTTGAATTCATAGGGCCTTCAGGCCCGTTTCCTTTTCTCTATGCTGCGAATCGCAATCAATGGCTTTGGCCGCATTGGCCGTACAACGCTCCGCGCGGGTTTTGATCGCAGAGGACTTTCCTTTGTGGCAGTGAACGATTTAACGGAGCCGAAAATTTTGGCGCATCTGCTGAAATATGATTCCGTGTTTCGTACGTTCAATCACAAGGTGAGTGCAGGCAAGGATCACCTGAAGATTGATGGAAAGATTATTCCGGTTTTTAGGCAGACGGATCCAGCCTTGATTCCTTGGTCGAAAGAAAAAGTAGATGTCGTGGTGGAGTCCACAGGGCGATTCACAAAACTTGCGGACGCGCAAAAGCATCTTGCTGCTGGTGCCAAGAAGGTTGTCATCTCCGCGCCGTCGGATGAAGCGCCGACGTTTCTCATGGGCGTGAATCATTCGTTGTGCAAGAAAAGTGACACCGTGGTGAACAACGCATCCTGTACGACAAATTCTGTGGCGCCGGTCGCGCAGATTCTTGCCGAATCGATCGGTGTAAAAAAAGCAATGATGACCACCATCCACTCGGTGACTGCAGAGCAAAATCTGGTCGACGGGCTTCCTCCAAAAGGACATCCTGATTTGCGTCGTGCACGCTCAGCCCTCGTGAATATGATTCCTACGTCTACTGGCGCGGCGAAGGCAACGACAAAAGTTGTGACGAGCCTCAAAGATAAGTTCGATGGCATTGCTGTGCGTGTGCCTACCATGGACGTGTCACTTACTGATTTTACGTTTGTCATGAAAAAGAATACGAGTGTCGAAGAAATAAATCAGCTCTTTGTTGATGCAGCAAAATCTCCCCGCTGGAAAGGCATCTTGGGTGTGACAGATGAACCGCTTGTGTCATCAGATTTTATTGGCACTCCGTTTGGAACGGTGGTGGATTTGGAAATGACACGTGTCGTGGATGGAGATCTTGTGAAAGTTTTGGCGTGGTATGACAATGAGTGGGGATACACACAGCGCCTGTTAGATTTGGTTGAACATGTGGGCAAGCTATGAAATTGCGTCGGCTCACTACAACCATGAATATACGCGGCAAACGTGTCTTGGTTCGTATCGACGGCAATGTTCCGATTGTGAAAGGACGTGCGGTTGATGGTCCTCATGGACGCATTGCTCGCTCCGCCGTGGGTATTAACTGGTTGTTGCAGCGAGGAGCACGTGTGATTGTGATGACGCATGTGGGTCGACCCAATGGGAAACGCGTGGCGGCCTACTCGGTGAAGCCAATCGCCAAACGCCTTTCAGGACTCTTGAGCACAAAAGTAAAAGTGACGCGATCAGTTGTTGGAAGTGATGTGGAGAAAGCGATAAAGGCGATGCAAGACGGTGAGGCGTTATTACTCGAGAATCTCCGTTTTGATCCTCGCGAAGAACGGAATGCTCCCTCGTTTGCCGAGGCGCTTGCGAAGTTGGGCGACCTGTATGTGAACGATGCGTTTGCGGTTTCTCATCGAGCTCATGCGAGTGTTGACGCTATCACCAGCGAGCTACCTTCGTACGCTGGTCCATTGCTTGCTGATGAGTTGTCTGTCCTCAGCCGACTAGGTGAGCAGAGCAAACGACCGTTTGTGCTTGTGATGGGAGGACTCAAGATGACGACGAAGATCCCTCTTTTAGATCGATTGCTTCCCACACTTGATCACGTCCTTCTTGGTGGGGCGCTCGCGACTGCGTTTTTGGTTGCACAAGGAAAGGAAGTCGGAAAATCCGTGTATGAAAAAGAATCTGTTCCTGAAGCTCTGCGTCTTCTGAAAACCCACAAGGGCAAATTTATGCTTCCCGTTGATGTTGTGGTTGTGCGATCGCTCAGAAAAGATGCGAAGCGGCAGGTTGTTTCTATAGATCACATTCGGCCTCTTGATCGCATCGTAGACATTGGATCCACTTCGATCAAACAGTTTCAAGAAATGCTTGCGAGCACAAAAACGATTGTGTGGAATGGGCCACTTGGCTACTGTGAGATCGAACCATTCTGCGCCGGCACCCGTGAGATTGCCAGAGCGGTCGCGGCTCGTACGGGAAAAGCCACAACAGTTGTGGGTGGCGGCGACACGATGCCGATGATTGAGCGTTTGGGACTCGCAGACAAATTTACATTGCTCTCCACTGGCGGCGGCGCCATGTTGCAATTATTATCCGGCCAGAGTTTACCTGGCGTCGAAGCGTTGACTTTATGAAAATCGAATCCATTCACGCTCACGAAATTTTAGACTCACGCGGTAAGCCAACACTGTCCGTTACAGTCTTGCTTGGAAATGGTATCAGTGGAAGCGCGAGCGTTCCCAGTGGCGCATCGACCGGTGTACACGAAGCGCTTGAGCTGCGCGATCATGATCCAAAACGTTATCACGGTTTAGGAGTTTTGAAGGCTGTCGCAAACGTTCACAAAAAAATCTTACCGGCCTTGGTCGGTGTGGACATTACTCGTCAGAGAGAGATTGATGCGATTATGATCGCGCTGGACGGAACGGCGAATAAGTCCAAGCTCGGCGCAAACGCGATCCTTGGCGTGTCGCTCGCCTGTGCTCATGCGGCGGCTCGCGCAAAAAAAATGCCACTGTATGCGTATCTTCGTTTTGCCTACGACCTACCATCTACTCCCTACCACCTTCCACTACCGACCATGAATGTTCTCAACGGCGGCGCGCACGCTGGCTGGATTCTCGACTTTCAGGAGTTCATGATTGTTCCCATGCAGAAAAAATTTCGTGAGCGTGTCCGCTGTGGTGCGGAAGTGTTTCATGAGCTCGGGCTTCTTTTGAAGAAGAAAGGATTCTCAACGCTCAAGGGTGACGAAGGCGGCTATGCTGTTGCTCTGAAAACCAACGAAGAAGCGTTCAAGCTCATCATGATCGCGATTAAGGCGGCTGGGTATCAGTCAGGGAAGGATGTGATGCTAGCAATGGATCCGGCAGTCTCGGAACTCTACAACAACAAGACAAAATGCTACGAACTCAAGCGCGAAGGAAAGAGTTTGACGAGCGTACAGATGATCGCGATGTGGGAGCGGTGGGTCGCGAAGTATCCGATTGTGAGTTTGGAGGACGGATTGGATCAAGACGACTGGGAAGGATGGGTGGAGCTCACCAAGCGTCTTGGGAAAAAGATCGCGCTCGTGGGTGATGATTTTCTCGTCACCAATGCTGCTCGTCTTTCCAAGGCCATCGAGATGAAAGCTGGCAATGCGATTCTCATCAAGGTAAATCAAATTGGATCTCTCTCAGAAACCATCGACGCGATCATGCTTGCCAAACAGTTTGGCTACAAAGTGAGCGTTTCTCACCGCTCCGGCGAAACAGAGGACACGACCATCGCCGACCTTGCGGTTGCGGTCAACGCGGACTACATCAAGACAGGTTCATTGTCTCGTTCAGAGCGTTTGGCAAAATATAATCGGTTGATGGAAATTGAAGAGGAAATTTCGTAATTATGTCGGATGGAATAAAAAAACCTACTCTTCTCATCGTCATCGATGGTTTTGGCGTGGCGCCAGACGGAGATGGGAATGCGATTACTAAAGCGGCGACTCCAGTGTTTGATCGTCTGATTCGTACCTATCCAACAATGACTTTGCGCGCATCTGGAGAAGAAGTTGGGTTATCGTGGGGTGAGATGGGCAATTCGGAAGTGGGACATCTCGCGATCGGTGCGGGACGCGTGTACTATCAGACTTTTCCTCGCATTAACCGTGCAGTGGAAGCGGGAGAGTTTTTGACGAACCCAGCGTTCTTGCACGCAGTTGAACATGTAAAGGCTCACAAGAGTCGTTTGCATTTGGTTGGATTGGTAAGTGAGGGGCGTGTGCATTCGATGGACACACATTGTCACGCGCTGCTTGCACTTGCCAAAAAACAACAAGTGAAAGAGGTGTTCGTCCAGGCGATTCTCGACGGTCGTGACACACTACCAAGTGTGGCGATTGATTTTGTCACAACGCTTCAGGAGAAGATGCATGAGTTAGACATCGGGAAAATCGCGTCATTGTCAGGTCGCTATTTTGCCATGGATCGCGATAACCGTTGGGACAGAATCGAAAAAGCGTACAACGCAATGGTGCTGGGAGTTGGTGAACAGGTCGAGAATCCGTTGGCCGCGATCAAAGTCTCGTATCAAAAAGAAGTGTATGACGAAGAGTTTGCACCGACTGTCATTTTGGAGGCTGGTCAGCCTGTTGGGACGATCCAAGACAATGATGCGGTGATCTTTTTTAATTTTCGTCCAGATAGGATGCGCGAACTTACCAAAGCGTTTGTGCTTCCGAGCTTTGAAAATTTTTCACGAAAGCGTGTGGAGAATCTTTTCGTAGTGACAATGGTTGAGTATGAGGCTGGCTTACCGGTGGAGGTTGCGTTTGCGCCTGAAAAAATCGAACACACACTTGCCGAGACGATTTCAACGGCTGGGTTAAAACAGCTGCACATCGCCGAGACCGAGAAGTATGCGCATGTAACATTTTTTTTGAACGGCACAAAAGAAGACCCGTTTCCAGGAGAAGAACGTGTGATTATTCCTTCGCCAAAAGTCGCGAGCTACGACCTGGCGCCTGAGATGAGCGCCTATGAGCTCACCGATCGCGTGGTGAAAGAATTGCGCGAAAACAAATTTGATTTTCTCGTGATGAATTTTGCTAATCCTGATATGGTGGGACATACGGGTAAGATGGAAGCGACGATCAAAGGTGTCGAAGTTGTTGACGCATGCCTTGGGAAACTAGTTGAGGAGATCCTTGAACGAGATGGCAATGTCTTTATCACTGCCGATCACGGCAATGCCGAGGAGATGAAAAATTTACGAACAGGGGAAATGGATAAAGAGCATGCAACAAACCCTGTGCCGTTCTTGATCATTAGCAACAAATTGCAGGGCCAGCCGTCTATCGCTGGAGAAGTGCCAGAAGGGGATTTGTCGCTCATGTCGCCGGTGGGAATTTTGGCTGACGTGGCGCCGACGGTGCTAGCGATCATGGGAATCGCGCAACCTGAAGAAATGTCTGGGCAAGCGCTTCTTTAAGTCCTGTCGAACCAATTCGTGAGCAAGCTGTTTAATCTATATGTCATTTGACCAAACACTCAGCGCACACATCTATCACATAACGAAGTCCTCTTGGGTGTTACGACCCGTTGCGATTTTCTGTTCGACATCTCTTTTGTTCATGATGATAGCCGCGGTTGTTTTTTCGTGTTCGTCTGTTGACTGCGATGTGAATCTCTGGTGGCGGGTTCGAGGTTCCCTGTTTACGATTGGTTTTCCGCTTTTTATGGCATGGCTTGTCACATTTGGACTGCAGAAGCTTGTGAAACGCGAGCGGCCTTTTGAAAACGGCCATGGCGCTCCGCTAATTCAGATGGTTTGGAAGGAACCGTCGTTTCCCTCGGCGCATGCAGCGATTGCGTTTGCGACCGCGGCGGTTAGCTTATATCTTTTTTCAGATTTGTTTGGGCCATGGTTGTTCGTTGCGGCTTTTGTTGTTGCTCTCAGTCGTGTGGCTGTGGGAGTTCATTATGTCAGCGACGTTGTCTTTGGTGGAATTCTTGGATTCGTTGTTGGTAGCGCAAGCTGGTACGGTTTGATGTGGTTATTTTTTATGACGTCGTGGTTTCACTAATGCTATGAAAAAAATCGTTGTTGTCTCTGGTGGCTTTGATCCGATCCACGTCGGCCATGTTCGACTGATCCAAGAAGCGAAAGCTTTGGGGGATGAGTTGGTTGTGATTTTGAACAATGACAACTGGTTAAAAAAGAAGAAGGAACATGTGTTTATGCCTGAGGAACAGCGACAAGAAATTCTTGAGGCGATCAAGGGCGTCGACCGTGTTGTGCTGACCAAGCACACTCCCGATTTTGAGGATCGTAGTGTCTGTGAAGCTCTGCGAGAAATTCATCCAGACATTTTTGCTCAAGGCGGCGATAGGGATAAACGGGACGCCTTGGATCCAAAATCCTCGCAGAATCCAGAAATGATTCTTTGTGCGGAGATGGGGACGGAGATCGTCTATAATGTCGGCGCAGGTGGCAAGGTTCAATCGAGTTCTTGGCTTACAGCAGAGGATCGCGACGACCGCGCGTGCTTTTGTCAGTCTGGGAAAAAATATATGGAGTGTTGTTTCAAAAAATAAGTATGCTTCGAACCATTGCCATTTTTTTTGGGATCATGATTGTGATCACCGTAGTCCTCACAGGAGGATTCGTGTTCGATACGTTTATTGTCAGTCCTGAGGAAGGAGCAGCATCGGTTATCTTTGAGGTTGAAAGCGGCGACTCAGTGAGTGAGATTGCAGAGGATCTGAGCGAGGCTGAGATTATTGAGAGTGAGTTGTTTTTCAAAATGTATGTGAAGCTCACAGGGAACGCGAGTAACCTGCAGGCGGGTTCGTTTGAGCTGACGCCTGGGATGAATTTTCGTGCGTTGGTTGCTGAACTTACTGACGCGCAGGCGCAAGAAGTAGAAGTAACGATTCCGGAAGGCTACACAGTTGAACAAATCGGTGAGGTTGTTATGGAAGCACTGCCTAGCATTTCTGAGGAAGATTGGGAGGAGGTCACTGGTGCAAATGGGAAGTGGATGATAGAAGTCGGAGAAATTCTCGATGGCATTCCGGATGAACAAGGTTTGGAAGGCTATCTGTTTCCTGATACATATCGCTTTCGTGTTGACGCGACAGCGCGCACGATTGTGGAGACGATGGCGCTCACGCTCAAGCGTCGGTTGGTAGAGAGTGATGTAGTAATTCCAGAGGGTCTTCAATTTGAGAACGGTCTCACGTTTCACGAACTGATCACCCTTGCCTCGGTCGTTGAGCGAGAAGTACGCGCTCCAGAAGACATGAAAATCGTGGCAGGCATTTTTTTCACGCGTCTCAAGATTGGCATGGCGCTGCAAGCGGATTCGACCGTGAACTATGTAACGGGGAAAAGCGACACAGCCGTCAGTCTAGAGGATAGTCGCGTTGACTCGCCCTACAACACCTACCAGAATCTCGGTTTTCCGCCCGGTCCTATCTCTAACCCTGGCATGAACGCTATCCTGGCGGTTCTGAATCCAACAGATTCTGACTACTTGTACTTTCTAACAACGGACGATGGCGAGGTTATATACGCAAAAACTTTCGATGTACACATCGCCAACAAGTACCAATATTTAAAGTAACTCGTTGACAGCGTAACTTTTTTCAAGTAGTTTGACCATCCGGTGAACCATCCACCCGGAGGGTTTTTCAGATGCCTGATCCGTATGTCTTTTGCTGGCCTGATCCGCAGGAGCCCAAGATCATCACGCGGGACCTGACCGTCCTGCGCAACCGCCGACGGCGGATCAAAAAGGGAGAGGCCAAGCCCGAACCTCTCGTGCTGCGTGGGGTGAGGCTCATCGAGCTGATCCCGCACTGCCTCTACGAGGTGCCGGTTGATTGCCACGAGATGACGAATAGCGTCCGTGAGCTGCGGCCTGGCTGCATCCTCTCCCGCAACCTCAAACTCTCCGAGCGCCTCAATGGCGGTCGGATCGAGGAAGAGGTCAAGCAGCCCCGACGCCCTTTGGGGTCGGGGCTCCGACCTTCGCAAAGCGAAGCGTCGGAGGTCTTCATCTCCTACGACGGTGTCTACAAGGCGCGTCGTGGAGTCGGCCATGCGGATCGCCGGTACCGCTCGCGCGAGATTCCGGTGAACAAGAAGCTTGCCGGAACGCTCGACGAGTTGATGCGGACCTCGTGGGAACTGCACAAGGTTGACGAGGACGGACACCAGGCGTTCGTGCTCGTCGCGGTCACGGCCGCCAAGGACTACGGCAAGCCCATCGACCAGACCAAGCGTCGGGCGCAGGCTCGTACGCTTCAGGCGGGAACACTCGTCGATACCAGGGGTCAGTTCAACCCGGGACGCATCCCGCTCATCTGCTTTGCGGGTGAGCATGAGATCGCCTCGCGCATCCAGGCTGTGCGTGGCATCGGCAGGCGCATGAGTTTCCGCGAGGCAGTGCTGGAACACTACATCGACCGGCTCCGTGAGATCGTCCGCGACGTGTCGCGCTCCCAACAGCATCGATTGCGGAAAGAGTGGCTGGCGCAGACCTCGGAGCGCACGCCCAAGAAGGTCAGGGAGGAAGCCGACCGGCTTGAGGACGCGGCCAGGCGTCTGTGCGCTGTCGTGACTCGCCCGTTCTCGCGTTCCTTCACCCGCAGCGCGGATGACCTCGATGCCGCGGCAAGGCTTCTGCGCGAGGCCGCCAACGGCCGCAATGGGGATTCGATCCTCAAGGCCAAAGAGCTGATCGGGCAGGTCTTCCGCGCCACGATCCAGCAGGAATGCCACTGGCGACTGGAGGAGGTTCTCCTTCAGCTGGGCGTCCTGGAGGATCGCGGTGAGAAGCTCGAAGCCTCACGCCAGCTCATGTGGCACGACGAACTCCGCTCCGTTCACCACAAGCTCGTCAGCGTGGAGCCGATCACGGGCAGACGCCTGGAACACGGCTTCAGAGGGCCGGTTCTCCAGCGCGTGGTGCCCCACGTGCACCTTGCCGATGCCTACCTCATGCGCGCCCTCCGCCAGGGCGGTTCCGACCTTGAGTCCATGAAAGAGGAACTCGACAAGGCCGTCGAGCCACTCTAAACCCAGTCGCCTTCCGACCAACGCCCGATCCCAACGCCAAGGGTCGGATCTGTCCCCCGTAGCTTCACGCGAAGGGGGATTTTCATTTTGTCTGTATGCTAAAATGTGCCGGCTATGAAGGAGTTCGTATTACAAGACGATTTTGACCTCGAGAAGGCAAATATTGATTACCGCAAGGAGTTGAATGCACAGCAGCTGAACGTCGTTTTGAATGGCGATGGGGCGTGTTTGGTGCTAGCCGGTGCAGGGTCGGGAAAGACACGGACGATTACGTATCGGGTGACCTATCTTCTCGAGCACGGCGTGAGTCCAGAGAGTATTTTGCTCGTCACGTTCACGAACAAGGCAGCGAAGGAAATGACCCAGAGGGTCGATGTGCTCCTGTCGACGCTAACCACCCCTAGCCCCTCCTTAAAAAGGAGGGGGACCGGAAGTGTGGGGCTGTGGTCTGGAACCTTCCACTCGATTGCCAATCGACTTTTGCGGATCTACGGGTCGCAACTCGGATACTCGAATAACTTCACGATCCTTGACCAGGAGGACGCGAAGTCGCTCATCAAGATCTGTATCAAGGCGCTCAATGTCGACACGACCTCACGACGGTTTCCTTCGCCAGCGAAAGTGCATGCCATGATCAGTTACGCCCAGAACTCGGGGCGTGTCATGAGCGACGTGATTGAAAATAAGTATCCGAGCTTCATGGAGATTTCGCCTGTTATTGAGCGTATCGCCGAGCTCTACGCCGACCACAAACGCCAGGCCGACGCGATGGACTTCGATGACCTGCTTTTGAAACTACGTGAGCTTCTCTATCACCACGAGGGCGTGCGCCAAAAACTCGCGCATCAGTTTGAATACATTCTGGTCGATGAGTATCAGGACACAAATGTTGTTCAAGCACAGATTATTCGACAACTCGCGAGCGAACACGGGAATGTACTCGTCGTGGGTGATGATGCCCAGTCGATCTATTCGTTCCGTGCGGCCGAGATTCGGAACATCCTGGGCTTCCCCAAGACCTATGTCGACACCAAGGTTTTCCGACTGACGACCAACTATCGCTCCAGTCCCGAGATCCTTGCGGTCGCAAATTCGTCGATCACACAAAATAGAGATCAGTTTCAAAAAGAGCTCACCGCTGTGCGTGGTCCGCTCGAGAAGCCGAGTTTGATTCCAGCCAGCAATGCCGCTCAAGAGGCACAGTTCATCGCGCAAAAGATCCTTGCCCTGCGGGAAAAAGGGATGCCACTTTCGGAAATCGCCGTCTTGTTCCGCGCCGCCTTCCACTCCCAGACGCTCGAGTTCGAGCTCATGAGGCGTGATATTCCCTACGAGTATCGCGGGGGTCTCAAGTTTTTTGAGCGCGCCCACGTGAAAGATATCGTCTCGCATTTGCGTATTCGACAGAATCCAAAAGATGAAGTCGCCTGGATGCGGATCCTGGGTCTGTTGAATGGCGTGGGACTCACGAGTGCTGAAAAGATGGCTACCCAGTTTCGTGATTATGAGTCGCTCGAGAAAATTTTGAGCACGAATCCGATTGTTCTCAAACGCGCGCAAACAGGATGGGAAGGGCTACGTAAGACACTCGAGAAAATGTCGCGCGAAGAACGTCCCGCCGAGCTGATCCGCGCAGTGATCGCTGGCGACTATCGCGATTATCTTGAGGCCGAGTACCCAGACTTCATGGATCGGCTTGAGGACCTCGAACAGTTCGCGCTTTTCGCCGAAGGCTACACAAGTTTGCAGACCTTCCTGGACGAGGTGTCGCTCACGGGGGAATACGGAGCCCTGCGCGAGGAGGGAGGTGTTAAGGATGAAGGAAAGATGATTCTCTCCACCATCCATCAAGCAAAAGGACTTGAGTGGGACGCGGTGTTTGTCATGCACTTGGTCGACGGCAAGTTTCCGATTGGCGCGGCGCTGAACGAAGACGGTGGGTTGGAAGAGGAACGGCGGCTTTTCTATGTGGCCACAACGCGGGCGCGTAAGCAACTTTTCTTCACCTATCCGATCGTCAGCGGTTACGATACACTGATGTTGAGCCAGCCCTCGATGTTTTTGCAGGAGCTTCCTCAAGGGTTGCTCGAAGAGGTGAAACTGAAAGCCGCAGTCTCGCGCCCAGTGCACGGATCATTCTCAGATTCCGAGTGGAGTGACGGACACATGATCGTCCTGAACGATTTGGGCGAACGGCAACAAAAACCGATACCATCGAGTTTTTTAAGAGACATTGATGAACTATGAACTACAACGACGCGTCGCTTGAAATGCACAAGCGTTACAAAGGCAAACTATCGGTTGAGTCGGTTGTGCCGATCGAAAATAAAGACGATCTCTCAACGGCCTATACACCAGGAGTTGCCGAGCCGTGCCGTGCGATCGCGGCAAATAAGGATCTTGTCTGGGATTTGACGATCAAGGGTCGAACCGTCGCGGTGGTCACAGATGGGTCTGCGGTTTTGGGTCTTGGCAACATCGGTCCAGAGGCGGGGCTTCCGGTCATGGAAGGGAAGGCGATTTTGTTTAAACGTTTCGCAGGAGTCGATGCGTTCCCGATTTGTCTTGCCACCCAGAACGTCGACGAGATTGTCGAAACGGTGAAACGGATTGCTCCAGGATTTGGTGGGATCAATCTCGAAGACATCGCGGCTCCAGCGTGTTTTGAAGTTGAACGTCGACTCATCGAGGAGCTCGATATTCCGGTCATGCACGATGACCAACACGGCACGGCCGTAGTGGTACTTGCGGGGCTGTTAAACGCGCTGAAAGTTGTCGGCAAGAAACTCGAGGAGGTGTCGGTTGTGATCTCGGGTGCTGGCGCGGCTGGCATGGGAATCACTCATCTATTGTTTGAAGCGGGGATGACCAAGCTCACGATGATCGATTCCAAAGGTATCATTGCTCCAGGACGTGATGGGATGAATTCGTACAAGGAAGCACTCGCCGCGCGTATCAACCCAGAAGGTCGGACAGGGAGTCTCGCGGATGCGCTTGTGGGCGCAGATGTGTTTATCGGAGTAAGTCAGCCAGGACTTGTGACCGCGGACATGGTACGCACGATGGCGGATAAGGCAATCGTGTTTGCGATGGCCAACCCGATCCCTGAGATTATGCCCGATGTTGCACGCGCGGGTGGTGCGGCGATCGTTGCCACTGGGCGTTCAGATTTTCCAAATCAGGTGAACAATGTACTAGCGTTCCCCGGAATTTTCAAAGGCGCACTCGAAGGTCGTCTGCGTCGGATCACTCCGGCTATGCGGGTTGCGGCGGCACACGCGCTTGCCAAACTCGTGCCGGAACCGACTGCCGAGAAAATCATGCCTTCGCCGTTTGAAGCAGGCCTCGCGGACGTCGTTGCCGAAGCGGTAAAACGCGCTGCCTAAGTATGCTGTCCGAGCGAAGCAATCGCGTGCGACGTTGGGGATCGACAGCCGTGACCGCAGTCGTGGTGCTCGTGTTATTTATTGTATTTATTTTTGCAGTGCGATGGTTTCGGTCTGAGCCTGTCGCAGAGGAGTCGATCGTGTCATCAATTGCCGATGTGCTCAAGCCTGATCCGATCTCGCAGGCCGTTATTGATGGAGCGATTGATGTAGAGAGTCGTGAAGCAAAGCTCATGTTGGTCACGACCGGCGAGCGCGTTGGCGAGGCAACAAGAGGTGGGAAAGACGATCGATATTATTTTGAAATGAAAACATCGCTCCCGCAGATCGATCGGGAAGTTTCATACTATCAAGTCTGGCTCTTGAGTCGATTACCTTACAGCTTTTTTTCGCTGGGCGAGATGGTGACGGATGAAGAAGGCTATTTCGTACTCGAGTGGGAGGCACCTGATGACGAGAATTATTCCAATTACACTCAGGTGATCATCACAGTGAATCAGTACGAAGGAAGTTCAGATCCCGGGACGCACTTGGTCGAAGGGGAGTTTGGGAATTAAATTTCATGATCGAAGTGAAATCCGCTTGAACGAGATTTGAACTCGACTGGCAAGGTAGATCCACGTTTCCAAACGCCAGAACCGTATCGACTCTGGAGTTCGTCCAGTGCACACAGAACGGTTGCCATCTTCCGTTCTTTTTTGAATAGCGATGGCTGGGCGAGACCGCGTGAGAGGAGTGAGGCAGAAAGACCGACAAGACGGACATCGACAAGTCCCACGGGCTCAAGAATTTTCCACGCGATTTGAAAGAGCCGCATGCCGTCGGCTACGGGTTCAGAGAAGGTACGTTGTTCACCGTGGTCGGAGAAATTACCGAAGCGCACAAAAGCGGTGACTCGCCGAGCCGCCACACCGTCGCGACGCATACGCCAAGCGACCTTGTCCGCGAGGCCGAAAAGATAGCGTTTGAGGATGCGTGGGTCGTCGGTGTTTTGCGGCAGAGTGTAGGAGTGACCGTAGGATTTTGTGTCCTTATCGCCTGCTCCTCGAACACCTCCGCGCGTTGGCGAAACGATCACGGAAGAGTCGCGACCGTGCGCGGCTTCGTAGAGCCAGGTGCCGTAGCTGTGAAATTCGTGTTGAAGATTCTCGAGTGGAAACTCGCGCAGTTGTTGAAACATCTCGACTCCCAACGCACGAAGCCGCTCATGAATGCGTGGACCGATGCCGCACAGATCCTCGAGATCGCACTCGTCCAACAGAGATAGGACGTCTTGCGGACGTGCGACCGTGAGGCCATTGGGTTTTTTGTGCCCTGATGCGAGCTTGGCCATGAGTTTATTGGGCGCAATACCGATCGAGGCCGTAATGCATTCACCAAGCTCATCTCGCAGGCGCGAGCGGATCATCTGGGCCATGCAGATCGCGCCCAGATAATCTTCGGCCTCCTCGGTTATGTCCAAGAAACTTTCGTCCACGCTAAACGGCTCCACGTTTGGCGTGAATGATTCATAGATCGCGTTGAAGCGATGCATGATATCGGAATATTTTTCTGGATCGCCTGGCCAGAGAATAATCGACGGACAGACTTTTTTCGCTTCCCAAGTCGACATCGCCGTTTTGACCCCAAGCCGCTTTGCCTCAATCGACGCCGTGGCCACAATCGAGCGTTCTTGCGACTTGCCCGTGATCCCGATCGGTTTGCCGCGCAAAAATGGATTCGCCTGTTGTTCCACAGAGGCGAAATACGAATTCATGTCGATGTGTAACACGATTCGTTCCATCTTTATCCGTCGGTGTAGAGCTCGACGAGCCGCCATTCGAGAAACTCGGGATCGAGTTTAAGCTTGAAGTAGTTGGCGGCGTCGGAGACGGAGAAATAGAAAACGCGTTTGGTTCCTTCATGCGCTGTGTGAACCAAATTTACGCTGTCGATTTTGTAATCGCGTTCATTCCAGCGCATCGCATGGGGAACCACGCGGTTGTCTTTAAATGAGACTGTCACATCTATGGGGTCATTGAGGAGTTCGTGCATAAGAAAGGTGATAGGGAGTAGCTTCGCCCATAGGACGGGCACGGCCGAGGGGTTGTAGGTGGTAGTGGAGGAAAGATTAGGAGGATTTAGATCCAATGGATATCCGACTCAATACATAGCGCACAGCCTGCTTTGCGCGACGGCGGCTGGTGCGCAGACGCAAAGTACGTAGACTTTTTAGCACGTGTTCTTCCCGACGACCTGGAAGAAATGAAAGAGTGATCGCGTGGTAACGAAGCGTAGCGGTAGACATAGGTTTCAAGGATCGTTAAGAGTAAGTTGGCAAACTAAAATCCCACGGCCAGGTGTGGATCCCTTCACACCTCGTCATGGGATCTCAGATTGTCAGTCGCGGGAGGGCCCTCCCGCGAATTCTACACAGGTTGAAATTTACGAATCACAGCCCTCACGACTCCTTGAATAATACAGTCTTGGACATACAACGGATCCATGGAGCTGTTGGCGGGTTGAAGGCGAATACGATTTCGTTCGCGGTAAAAACGTTTGAGTGTGGCGAATGCGTTGTCAAGAAGTGCCACGACTACTTCGCCGTTGCGTGGTGATGGGTTGCGCTCGATAACGACGTAATCTCCATCAAGAATGCCGTCTTCGATCATCGATCGCCCTTTTACACGCAGCACATAGGAGTTGGCACTATCCAGAACAAAGTCAGTTGGAACAGCCATGGCCTCGTTTTGTTCCACGGCTTCAATGGGTGCACCAGCAGTGATAAGTCCAAGCAGAGGAAGAAAAACAGATGAACCACTCGGTGTTTCTTGTACAAGTTCGATTGAACGCGCTTCGCCTTCTTCGCCGATGTTGATTAAGCCTTTCTCTACGAGCGACTGGATGTGGCCATGCACCGTTGCAGGGGAGGAGAGTTCAAAGTGTTCGGCGATTTCCCGATACGATGGAGCGTAGCTGTTGTCTTCAATGTGAGTACGAATAAACTCGAGCACCTCGGATTGTTTTTTTGTGATGGGTGGCATAATTTTCTTGTTCGCTTTATGTTCGTATGATAGACCGAACAAAAACCGAACGCAAGAGGTGAGGTGTGGATAAGTAATGTTGTGCACTGAACATCCCCATGTTGTCCGATGACAGGCGAATGCGATTTTGATATTCTGCTGAGCGGCTAGCCACCTTTTCTACCTCATCCACTTCTTCCACCTTTCTTACTCCTATGTACAAAACCGTCGAGTCAGTGACCCAAGGACAACCAGATAAAGTGTGTGACCAGATTGCCGACGCGATCGTGGATGAGTATTTGCGTCGCGATAAGCAAGCACGAGTGGACGTAAACGTGATGGGGAGCCATGGCATGATGATGATTGGCGGGGAAGTGACGTCCACGGCGGATTTTGATATTGGGGCGCTCGCAAAAAAAGTGTACGAGGAGATCGGGTATCACGATGATCTGGAAGTTTTCGTGAACATCGAAACACAATCAGAGGAGATGAAACGGATTCACAACGGCGTTACAGACAATGTCGTGGTGAACGGCTACGCTACGAGCGAAACGCGAGAGCTGATGCCTCGCGCTGTAGTCTACGCACACAATCTTGCACGGCGACTGGATGACTTGCGTTGTACAGATCCTTCGTTTTCCTGGTTGAAACCTGATGGCAAAGTGCAAATCACTATGGATGGTTCGCGCGTGCGAGCCGTGACGATTCTCGCATCGCATCAAGTCAGCATGAAGAATCACGATGTGCAGACAGCGTTGTTAGAACGTGTTCTTGTTCCTGTTGTTGGAGAGGAAGGTGTGCAAATGGTCATCAACCCGATTGGATCGTTCACCGAGGTTGGTTTTCGTGCGGACTCAGGAGCCAGTGGTCGCAAAGTCACCGTGGATACCTATGGCGGACTCATTCCGCACGGTGATTCTTCGCTCTCAGGTAAGGATCCAAACAAGGTGAATCGAGCTGGAGCCTGCATGGCTCGACACGCTGCGCGCTACATTGTTGAGCAAGGTCTTGCCACAGCTGCGCTTGTGAATCTTGTGTACTCGATGGGACGCGCAGAGCCGATTCATGTGCAAGCCACGGCGATGGGGGAGAAGTCTCAGGGTGCAAAGCTCGACATCACAAATCTTATCAAGCAGAAATTTGATTTTCGGCCTGAGGCGATCGTGGAGCGATTGAATCTTTTGCAGCCGATCTATCGTGCGACCGCAAACTACGGACATTTTGGGCGTAGTGGTTTCCCGTGGGAGGAGACAACCGTGATATAATTCCTCCCGTATGTCAGGGAGGAAGATATCTAGCACACATAGGTCAGTCGCGGCAGTGGTCGCGATTGTTTTCGTTGCGAGCGTGTTTTTGTTTCTGCGTCCCGCACCTGAAGAAGTCGTGGGAATCTCTGATGATGGTCTGGTGCGTGCTTCTGGGCTCAGCCGTTCCTCGTCGGAGACTCTCGTCATCGAGCGCATCGACGACGTGGAGACGTCCGTCACGACTGCGATAAGCCATGTTTATGAGGTGTCTCTCACAAGCAACGGCCACGTGAATGATGGTGAGCTCGTCATGACGATCGAACAGAGCGAATCACTGTCCGAAATAGTTCTGTACACCTTTGATCGCGAGACGCTCAGCTGGGTCGAGCTGCCAACCTTGTTCGACCTGGCGAGTTTCTCTGTCTCTACGTCGTTAGATTTTACCGGAAGTTTGCTTCTCGTTGCGGGTGAGCGCGAATAAATTTGGTGTGCATAACTTTGGTATGCTATAATGGAAGCAATATTTTTTTAATGTTCATTTTCTTGAGGAGAGATTTTATGCCAACCAAAAAAAAGTCAGTTGCAGCAGTGCCAATCAGTACGCCAGTTAAGTCAGTAGCAAAAAAGAAGGTTGCCAAAAAAGTAAGCAAGCTTAAGGCGGCAAAAAAACAGATGTTGATTTTGGATAACGCCCCTGTGCTCATGCAAGAGACCGAAGTCCATAAACCCAATCACACTATCGAGATCCATCGCAAATTTGTTCTTGTTGGCGCTTGCAGTCAATGTGAGCACATGCCAATGCACGCTGGAAGACTCGTGGCGCTTCTCTCTGTGGTTATCGCTGTTCTTTCTGTGATGCTCCTGGTTCAATCAGGAGCTCTCGATCTCAGTGCATTACAGTACGCACTTGTCTATTAACAGGAGATTGACGCTATGAAACACTTGACGCTTGGTTCTCTTGCCGCCGTTCTTATCCTTGTAGGCGCTGGTTGTTCCACATCAACTCCAGTCATCGACTCCGAGGTCGTTCAGACTCGAGGAGAGGCATCTGATATAACTTTTACTTACCCTGACGCTGTGCAAGAAACAAAAACGTGGGAGTTTCCTGGAACACTTCCTGAAGAACAAATTGCAAATAAGCAGATTCGTATCACAACAACAAAGGGAGACATCGTATTTCAGATGTTTGCCGACACCGCACCTCTCACGGTTTCAAATTTCGTGTATCTCACAACAGGTGGTTATTACGATGGACTTAGCTTTCATCGTCGCGATGAAGGGTTCGTCATTCAAGGAGGAGATCCAAACGGAAATGGCAGAGGCGGGCCTGGATATGATTTTGAAGACGAACTTGCCGATGACTACACGTATCAGCGCGGCATTGTGGCCATGGCCAACAAAGGTCCTGACACCAACGGTTCCCAGTTTTTCATCATGCTTGCTGACGCGCCATCATTACCAAAGGCTTACACAGTTTTTGGTCGCGTGACAGAAGGGATGGAAGTGGTAGATAAGATTGCGGTAGGGGATGTGATGACAGCGGTAGTAATCGAGAAGCAGGCAGAATAAATAAGTTCACAAAACGCAGGATCGAACTTTTCGTTCTTGCGTTTTTGATTTACCAATGTTTACGGGAGTCTAGCTTCCGTAAACATTGAGGAAAATAAAATCCCTAGGAGTGTTTCCCAGGGGAGCTCGACAGCGTGCCAATCGTC
>CAYHRJ010000019.1:0-18359 GCA_964359095.1 uncultured Gammaproteobacteria bacterium
GGACAGCGAGAATTCCGAGCGTGCAATGCGCGCTCTCTCCGGACAGCTCGGGAGCAACCCGCCCTTCGTGATCGACGCGTTCGATTTGGGTGTCAGTCCCCGCGCCTGGATTGAGCACGTGGCGATTTCACCAAAGGGCAAGGTCGCGATCGTCGTCGGAGAGCCTGGAGAAGTCGATGGTTCCTCGACCATGCTTCTCACCACCTGGCCACGAAGCAGTGGCTACTCGGAGTTCCAGACTGTCGCAACTAGGGCCGAGGATCCAGCTGCGTTCGTTCTGTTCCCAGAAGGTTCGGACACGCCAGCGGTCCTGATCGGCGGCGAGAAGCTCGTCTGGGGGAACTGGACGCTTGAGCTGCCGTGGAAGGAGGAGCAGATGGTTCCGCCGGGTGCCTGTCTTACGTTGTGGGAGGATAAGGATCATTATCAGCACGTCGCCTACATCGATGAGTATATTGGTGAGGCGCGCGTTGTCTACAAGATGAACGTCATTGGGGCGTACTCGAAGCCATCCGTGAACGACGTGCGATGGCTTGGACGGATTGATGGTTCGCTCGCGTGGATCGTCAACGAAGTTCAGGATGGGAAGTGTGAGACACTTTACTGGCGTTCTGTGGAGGCGATCATGCTGCGCGGTGAGCGGATCATCACCAAGTCCATCGGATTCGTGGATGGCGGGATTCAGTTCGTGACAGGGGAACGCGGTCGGATGTTCGCTCACAGGGTGAAAGGCAACGACCCAAACGACGATCTCATCAGCGATCCCATGGAAGTCTGCCTGTGGGGAGACGGTCACATCTTCGGCTACAACAAGAGCAGTCCTGTGCTTTACGAGTTCAGCGCCCAAGGAGAATGGGTGCAGATCGCTGAGATGGAAAAGGGCCAGCTGGCGATTCAGGAAGGAGTAAATGTCAGTGTCTTCGACTTCGGGGACCACGTCGTCTTCGCGGATACGCTGTCGCCCAAAGCAAGTCGAATCATCGACGTGTACCCAAATCAACCCGCCAAGATCACACCGATTGTTCACGGTCCACAAACAGGATTCCTTCGTGCCCATGATGGTCTCGTGTACCAAACGGTGATCACGGGAGAGGGTGGCTTCATCTGGAACGCACTCAATAACGTGCCTGGCAAGCGTCCACTCACAGCCGTGTTCCCGCTCTACAATCGCTTCTACACTCTCACGCCTGTTCACGACGATCGTGGTAAGGCGATCATGGGCTGGGGCTACGCCGAAGGAACGTTCGCCATCATCCGCTACCCGCTGCCAACTCGGTAGTCCTTCGACTCCGTTCCTCCCTTGAGAGGGGCGGTTTTTTCTTACAGGGCGGGATCTTGGTTCCCGCCAGACGGGATCTTGGTTCCCGATTGTGCTTTGACAGGCCTTTCTTCAAGTGATAGTCTCCACAGCCTGGAGGATAAGATGAATCGAGTTCTGGGATTCGTTGGCTGGCCGTGTGCGGGCAAGGACGTGGCGGCTGAATATTTGGTCGCTCGCCATGCCGCTGTGTGGTGGGGACATTACGACTTCATTCGGACGCTCGCACGAGAGCATGGGATTAGTTCGCCTACATTCGCCGATCTCTCTGCGCTTTTCGAAGCGAGAGCCTCGCATGCCGGCCACGGTTGGATCGCACGGATCGTTGCTGGGCGAGTGAGGGTGATTCCCATGGTCGTCGTGACCGGCGTACGCAATCTCGCCGAGGTGGAGATCTACCGTGAGCTTCCTGGTTTTCGACTGGTGAAGTTGCAGGCAGATCGTGATCTGCGTTTCCAGCGTTGGTGTGATCACCCTCGAGAATCCGACGGATCGCGCACCTGGGAACAGTTTGATGCCATCGAAGCGCTCGATGGGAACAGGAACGTCCCAGACGTGCTCGCGCTCGCCGACCACGTCGTTGAAAACAACGGCTCACTCGAAGACTTTCACCGCGCACTCGACGCGCTTCTGACCGCCTGACACTGGGCGGTTTTAAAATTAACCTGTTCTTAGCCAAAATACGGCCGTCTGGGCTTGACAAAACGTCCAAAAAGTGGTATCTTGTAGCCATTACAAACTCGGATATTCTCTGGGGAGAGAGTATCAATCGGTCATCTCGTTGCCGATTTTTTCATATCAGAAATGTGGAGGTCAGCCCTCTAGATTTCTGGGATGAAACAGTTCCCTTCCATTCAACAACCAAAAAGGCGGATTTCCGTCTAAGGAGTTTGCATGTCTGCAGCACTGACCAACCGTCCCATCTCCCGTCTGGAGATGGCCCGTCTAGAGCTCGTGGCCGCCCGGACCGAACACGGTGCCGCGTTCAGCACGACTGGGTTCAGTCCGGCTCGTGCGGACAAGGCCGACTCTCGTCTCGCAGCCGCACAGGCGGTCTTCGAAGACGAGGTCGAGTGGGATCGTGGCCAGGGCGAGCGTCGTAGGCGCGAGGCGAAGGTCGTGAGGCTGGAAGGCCAGCTCGCCTACGCCATGCGAGGGCTGCGGCAGCTCGAGTGGAAACTGCGCGACGCGTGTCGTGCGGCGAACATCGAAACCACCACCCGCAGCCTCGCGATCGAGGACATCGCAGCCAAGCTCAGCTCCGTAAGGAGTGGAGTGGAGGATGCGCTCAACAAGCGCGACCTCAAGCCCACCAGGCGAAAGACTCTCGTGCAACAGAGCGGCCTGCTCGCCGAGGCCGAGTACCGTCTCGGCTTCGTGAAGAGCCAGACCGACGAGGTCCGCCGCATCGAGGGTGACATCGCCCTCTTGCGCGGGGACTGCTAGCAAGTTTCACGGGCGCGGCGCCCATCGCCGCATTCCCAACTGACAACGGAGGAAACATGCTTTCTTAAAAAGAAGCGTCTGGGGCCGTAAGGCAAAGTCATCACCCAGACGTGGATCATACCGATGACCCGGCGTACTATGCGGGTTTGCCAAACGGGGAGTGAGGAAAGGGGAAACAAGGACGGGGCAAAAGAGCTCTACCTTGGGTCGCACGGGCGGCTGAACTGAGTACGAAGCGATACCGTTTGAGTGAATCCATCGAGGCAACTCGAGACGTCGGCTGGACACAATCCAGAAAGGGTCGCGCCAAAGCATGGAAGCTTAACTGAACCTATGAAGGCTTTGAGGGTTGGCACCCCAACTAGGTTCAAAGGTCTTGTGAGTCGGACCGTTCGCCTTGTGCGAATTAAACGAACTCTCCTTGGTCATGGAGGCAATGACCCGCTCGATTCCTCGTAGCGTAAACGAGAGCTTTGATCGGCTGAGTCGATTCTGCTTGGGCGAGGACGTTTCTCGCATCCCGTTGTCCGACAACGTTAAACGGTCACGCTCGTCCACTAGCCCCGCGTTGTGCGGCGGCAAAATGACAGAGCAAGGAGAAAGCAGCGAGCCGATAACAGCTGCATCATCAACGGAGTCGCCATCGTGGTGCGTTTCCCATCCTGGTTTGGTTAACTCCAGACCATTCTGTCTCGGGGCCCGGTCGTCGCGTCATTGATAACGCGGCGGCCGGCCACCCTGCGGTGAGCACGAACTCACCGCAACGACACGTCGTTCGCGAACGACGTGTCACGGCTCAAGTTAACGCGTAACTTGAGACCTCAACCGAGAGTCTGATTCAACATCAGAAATTCAGTTGAGGGAAAACAAAAGACGTCCTATTCAAGAAAGACGTCTTTTGGAAGCCTGGATTGTTTCACGATGGCCATGAATGTTCCAAGCGGCAGCGGTTTGTTCTTGCCATGAACTGGTACAGGAACAATTGTACCTGTCGTGCATGTCGATAGATGCAATGGCTTCCACGTTGACGAGACAGGATAAATCCATGTTTCGTCAGAATACGTTCAAGCTCTTTGGGGGAGAGCGGATGCATACCGTCGACGTGAATGTCTGCGAACTTTCGGTCTTGTCGTGTTCAAAATAGTGATTGAGGAAGAGTGTTCTTGCGGCAATGGTTGTCCAGTTTCAACAAGCTCTTCAACCCAAAGCTCCATGACTTCCTGACCCATCTTCAAGGCTTCTTGAAATGATCGACCAAAGGTGACACATCCTGGTAGAGCAGGAAACGAAACCAAGTGATTGCCATCTTCGTCTGTCTGGATGACCGCTGTGTAAGACAATTGTTGTGACTTCATACACGGTGATAGTAACACGTATCCAACTTTTTTCTCAAGATGTTTGAGACTTCAATCGAGATGCCGATCCGGAATCGGAAACTCAGTTGAGAGATGAAACAGTTCTCATCGATTTCACCCTACCCAGAGGAGTCTCATGGACTTCAACGATCGTCTGATCTCCGCAGAGAATTTGGCCAACGCCTTGCGGCGAGCCGGGCGGCCCAATCAGGACGCCCAAGCGCACTTGAAGGACGCTCGACGGGCTGAGCAGATCCAGACCCGGCTTGATGCCGCCCAGAAGACGCTCGACGAGGCTCTCCTTGTGTTCCACTCCGTCTTCAGCGGCAGATCATCTGTGGAAGACAGGGAGCGAGTCGATCAGCGCTTGAACCAGGCGCGCAAGCAGCACGCCGCCGTGCAAGTTCAGCTCACCAAGAACGGGAGCTTCATCAGCCACCTCTATGAGTCCGAACGACTGCTCAAGATCAGGTCTGCCACCTGAACAGCGCACGCTCAACCCCCGCCAGGAGTCGTCCTGGCGGGTACGACACGTCGTTCGCGAACGACGTGTAACGGCTCAAGTTAACGCATAACTTGAGACCTCAGCCGAGATGCCGATCATGCATCGGAAACTCAGTTGAGGGATGCAACAGTTCCCAACTCATCTCACGCTCGACAACACCGAGGTCATCTACGACTCGATCTTGAACTATACAGCCATGGTCGATCTCGGTCGGCCCTTCGGCCAGTACCTCACCGAGCGCAACGTTGATCCCATCTGGAGCCCTTGGGAGCAGCGCAACGACATGGAACGTTTCATTCGCTGTCTCTTCGACGACGAGTGCATCAATTTTTCGATGCTGGATCCCAGCAGCGAGACCTTCGTGGAAGGTCGTGTCTTCTCCGTCTCGGCAGATACGATCACGCTCGCGAGTGGCGCCATCCGCGTCGATCGCAAGAGGATCCTCTGGGTCTGTCACAAGTTGTCGTGACCACAATGAACTCCCTGTCCGGAATCGGCCGGACAGGATACGGGCTCACCATCACAGTTTGGTGAGCCATAGAGATTTGACCACGAGTCAGCTCATGCTCACATCCCTGAAATCAAAACACACCTGATAGTCTCGGGTGTGTTTTGTTATCGCCGTGCGGTGCCGTTTTGTGTGAGCTCCTCCAGGTGCACGGAAAGCAGATTTGAGACACCTTCGGTTCCCATGGTCACGCCGTAAAGCACGTCGGCTTTTTCCATGGTGGCGCGGTTGTGCGTGATGATGATGAATTGGCTTGCGCGCGAGAGTTCGTCCAAGATCGCGGCGAAGCGAATGGTGTTGGCTTCGTCGAGCGCCGCATCGACCTCGTCGAGAACCACGAACGGTGCAGGGTTCACGGACATGATGGCCGAGATGAGTGCGATCGATGTGAGTGCGCGCTCACCACCTGAGAGTAAGTTGAGAGCTTTGAGTTTTTTGCCTGGTGGTGTGGCCTGGATGTCCACGCCAATGATTGGGTCTTTGTGCTTGTCGAGTTTTGTTTCGATTCCTTCACCCTCTTGTGCCTCTTCTCCCTCTTCAACTTCTGTTCGTGTGAGCTTCATCAACTGGCAACTTCCGCCGCCAAATAAAATTTTGAAGTAGCGATCAAACTCTTTATTAATTTTTGTAAAGACGGTTTTCGACTGTTTCTCAATTTGCTCATCAAGCTCCTCGATAATTTTTTCCGTGCTTGAGAGGGCTTTGGTGAGATCTTGAAACTGTGCGTCCAGAAATTCATGACGCTCTTTTGTTTCACCGTATTCTTTCATGATCTCCGGATCGATGCCGCCGATGAGTTCGAGTTTGTAACGGGATCGTTGGATTTCTGAGTAATGGTCGGGGGTGGATTGGAGCGTTGGAGCGTTGGAGCGTTGGGATCGAACAGCTACGGCACGTTCTTTCATGAACTCGTCCATTTCGCGAATCAGGGCGTGCTCGCGTTCCTCGAATCTGGCAAGATCGATTTGAAGCGTGTTGCGTTGGTTTTCCAGGAGGTGAATCTGTGTTTGTTTTTCTCGAAGTGTTTTTTGTGTTTCGATGAGTTCGGTGCGCGCGGTTTTTTCTTTCCCCATGTGCGCGTCGATCGCTGATTCCATTTTTATTAATTCTTTTTTGAGATGTTCCTCTTGTGCGCGAAGCTCTTTGAGTTTTGCGACAAGCACAGGATCCGGTTTGATATCTTCTGGATTTGGTCGTTGAAGATTCTTCGAAAGTTTTTCCGATCGAGAGAGAAGATCATTAACGAGTTTGTGGACTTCCTCGATCGTTTTGAGACCCTTGACCACTTTGACCACTTTGATCACCTCGTCTACCTCCTGAATGATTTTCATGAGCGGTAACGGCGCCCAGTTCGATTGAGCTTTCACGCGCGCCATCTCGATGGCTTTTTCTGTTTCGAATTCCTGAGAGCGCAGTGCGTCACGTTTTTTTTGGCTGGCGCGGTAGGTCTCCTGCATGTTTACGAGTTCTGTGTCTTCTCCTGACTCTGCTTTTTCAACGCGCTCGGTTTCTTTTTCAAGTCGTGTAAGTTCAGCACGCTCGTGTTTGATTTCCTGGTTTGCTTTTTCAAACGCGTCTTTTGAATGTTTAATTTGGTCGACCAGTTCCCACCACTGCGCGCCGTAATAATTTACTTCCAACGTATGTAACTCACTTTCTATTTCCCCGCGCTGTTCCAAACGACTCGCTTGGCGCTTCAAGGAACGCAAACGTGGTTCGATTTCTCGCAGGAGCATTTCAACGTCTTTCAAATTTTCATGTGTCCTTTCCAGTTTCAACATGGCTTCGTGACGTTTGATTTGGTACGGCTTCACGCCAGTTGCGTCGTCGAAAAAGGCTTTGCGTTCCTCTGGGCTCGACACAAGAATGTGATCAATCATGCCCTGTCCGATTACCGAGTACGAACGCTGACCAACATTGGCTTGTGCGAGCAAGAGCTGAATGTCCATGAGCCGCGCTTGGCTTTCGTTCAAGAGATACTCACTGGTTCCGTCGCGATAGAGACGTCGAAGAATCGTGACTTGTGCATAATCGATCGGCATCGCATGGTCGTTATTGTTGAAGGTGAGGGAAACTTCGGCAAACCCAGATCGTCCCTTACCTTCAGAGCCAGAAAAGATAACGTCCTCGGATTTTTTTCCGCGCAGCAATTTCAAACTCTGCTCGCCTAAAACCCAGCGGATCGCGTCGGCAAGGTTGCTTTTTCCACTTCCGTTTGGTCCCACAATCGCCGTGATCGGACAGTGTTCCTTGGTCGGAGGAAGAAAAGAAAGTGTGGTCTTTTTGGCAAAGGTTTTGAATCCTTGAATCTCGAGCTTCGTCAGAAACATATCGTCCCCAAGTATATCACGGCACGTCGTTCGCGAACGACGTGCCAGGTTGACCCTCTGCTCCGGCTAGGATAGTGTGTCTGGCTATGGAAGCGTTTACGCATCGACAGATTCACGACTTACTTTTGAGCGCGCGTCATCCCGTGTTTATTTGTGATGAACGCATTGATGGCGATTCGCTTGGATCATCCTTGGCGCTTGCGCATTATCTCAAAGGCCGCGGTATAAGCGTGCCGGTGTTTATCTCAGAAGCGATCCCAGAACAGTATCGATTTTTGCCTGGGATTGAACAAGCAATCACGAGTCAAGAGATTTTTCAGGATCCAGAAGTGGATCTGGTAGTGGTGTTTGATTGTTCTGATGCTCTCTATGTGCAAACCCTCATGGATCTTATGCCTCACCATCCAACACTTGTGAACATCGATCATCATGCAACGAATTCGTTGTACGGTGATGTGAATCAAGTGGTTTGTGATGCTCCTGCTACTGCACAAGTCATTCACCAATTTTTCCAAGTAAATCACGTTCTTCCCAGTCGTGACATGGCCACGTGTCTGCTCACTGGTATATGTTTTGATACGACGGTATTTTCAAATTCTGCCACAGGTGAGAAAGCACTGACGGCTGCCTCAGAACTCATGACCATTGGTGGGCGAATCCAGGACGTCATCCGTCACATCTATCAAAGTCGCTCTGTGAGTGCTCTGCGGATTTGGGGGGAAGCGCTCAGTCGACTCTCGAATCATGAACCTTCTGGAGCGGTGTTTACGTTTATCACCGCAGGGGATCTTGAAAAGAGTGATCTTGAATCTGACGAAGTAGATGGCTTTTCGAATTTTCTTCAGCTTGTGGTGAATGCGCATACGTTGTTTGTGATTCGAGAGACTCAGAACGGGGAACTCAAGGTGAGCATGCGTTCTTCCTTGCACGACGTTTCACGAGTGGCTCATGCATTCGGTGGGGGAGGACACAAGAAAGCAGCGGGGTTCACTCAGGCTCAGGGTACGTTCGCATGTGATGAGACAGGTTGTCATCAGCTAGTGCAAAAAGCCATGGCTGTGTTAGAGTAGAGATAAATAAATTATGAGGATCTCGCAATGACAGACGGTACTTTTTATCTTATTGTCAAAATATATTCCAATCGTATGGTGAATAACCTATCCCTTTCTCAAGAGTTAGCGATCTATCAGAAAGAGAAGCCCCGTCTCTTGGTTGAATCAAATGAGAAGTACGTCCTCATAAAAGGGATTGAGCTTGTTGGTGTCTATACCAGTCAGGAAGATGTTTTGCAGGAGGGGTATCGTAGATTTGGGAACACGGAGTTTCTCGTAAAACAGATTACAGCCTTGGAGGAGTTTAGTAATTTTACGCGCGCGATTGCTTGATATGCCATGTAGCACGACGGTAAAGCCCGATTTAAAGCAATCAGGCCCAACCATACTGGCTACACAAATCAGTTCACTCAGGCAACATGAGATTCGTACAACGTATATGAAACCCACATCCTCCTCCATTCTTATCCCAACCGTGATCGAGAAAACCCATCAGGGAGAGCGAGCGTACGATATCTACTCTCGACTTCTCAAAGATCGCATTATTTTTTTGGGGACAGAAATTGATGACATGGTTGCAAACCTCGTGATCGCGCAGTTGTTATTTTTGGAGAGCCAAGATAAAACCAAAGACATCAAGCTCTACATCAACTCGCCAGGCGGCTCTGTGACATCCGGACTCGCGATCTACGATGCGATGCAATATGTGAAGCCAGACGTCTCAACGATGTGTGTTGGTCTCGCGGCTTCGATGGGCGCAGTGCTCCTCGCCGCTGGTGCCAAAGGAAAACGATTCGCGCTTCCAAACGCGGAGGTGATGATTCACCAAGTGTTGGGTGGTGTGCAAGGGCAGGCGACAGACATCAAAATTCATGCAGAGAGGATTCTCAAGATTAAAGATCAGTTGAATGATATTCTTGCCAAGCATACAGGCAAGAAAAAATCGCTTGTTGAACAAGATACCGAGCGTGACTACTTCCTCACAGCGACTGAGGCGGTGAAGTACGGGCTCATTGATAAGGTGATAACATGAGGACAGACCGTGGATGGTTTACAAGAAATCCTTTGTTTTCCAAACAAAAAATAAGCTCTTGTCAGAGCTGTCGCCATAAGGTAAACTCTTCTTTGTAAAGAGACTTGACAACTTCAAGAAATAGACGTAGACTTGGGCGTTACTCTCAAGTCGCTTCTTGTTCTGTTGTCTCAGCCGCCTCTATTTCAGGCAGTGATCTGCAGGCACGACAAGCATGGGATTTCACTGTGTGGATACATCAGGTTTTCGGACTCGATTTATCCTCACATGAAATTTCTTGCCTGCAGGTCACTTTCTGAAATGCCCAAAGTGATTCTCACTTCATGTGTGGATCATTTTTTATTTTCAACACATCGATCTTACTTCTGAGTGAGAAAGGAGCGCAAGAGATTCTGTGGATAAGAATTCACGGTTGCGATTCTTGCTCAGTCTCTGTTGATGTTTGTGTCTCATCCGTTGTTTCGATTTTTTCTTCTGTGAGTTCCTCAACCCCGACCAAACAAATTTCTGGAAGTGGTCGGTAGTGTGACGTGAACAAGGTTTCTTCAATTAGATCTGGAGAGCGCACGATGGTATAGGTGAAAGAAGCATCCGCACCGATGTGCGCGCTCTGACATGTTTCTTTGCCAGGCTCAAGGTCGGTTGTCTCGATGCGTTGTGTTTCACTAACAGGAATCCATCGTAGAACCACTGGCGGTGTGTAGGAGCCTGTGCGACCATCGGACGTTCCCCAAAAGGTGAAGGCAAGTTCAGATCGTTCTGTGTTGTTTTCTGCTTGAAAGAGCACGTAGTTCTCTGTGTCGTTTGTAAATTTGAAATCAGGCGAGGGTTCGTAGATCGTCGCATCTGTCCCAGGATTTCCATTGCCTGGATCGTTGTAATAAGAAACGACGATCGAGTGGTTCTGACGCTCGACCACAGGGAGTCCAGAGTTCATCGTGGCACGAAATGTGGTGGTTCCAATCTGGCAGAGACCTCCGCCGATCTCAGGAGTGATCTTATCGCCCTTGATGACAAGCTCTGGGAGATAACCGTTTTCGATCGTAAACGGTGCGAGCGCAGCTAAGAGAGAGAATGTTTCTCCAGGCGCGATCAAGATACCGTTGAGGAGCGTCACGCCGTTTTGGATGTTGGCACGTCTGTTGGTTGGGCTCCCGCGGTAACTCGACGTTCCCACTCCCAGCACCTCATCAATTCCAAGATCGTTGACGTCTCCGGTTGTAATGGTTGGCTCCACGACGGCTACGACTAATTCGATATCTTCATGAGGCTCTTCTTGCACCACGGATATCACCTTCAGCAGATCCTCTTTTAGCTGCTGCTCGTTCAGTGTCCGTCCCTCAAGGCTTTCAACGAAATCCACCACACGACCATTCTCAACGGTAAGACGTGCATCGCGGACCTCCTGGTTGACGTCTTTGGTGATGGTCGCGACCCACGCGGCAAAAGGTTCTTCCAAGAGGGTGAGTCGCAGGTCGTCACCTGGAGCAAGCATGGTGGCGAGTTCGTCCCCCGTTAACTCCCATGTGAGATCTTCATAGAAAATATCATATGAAGCCGCTGTTTGAAGGGCGGTTGCGGCTTTGCTGATGAGCTCATGCTTTTCGTCTTCTGTGAAAACGTGTGGAGTAACTTCCTCGAGCGAGAGGGAGATCGGATCCGATTGGAGCATGACGAGTTGTCTTTTTAGTTTTTCGAAAAACACGTCCCACTGGAATTCCTTGCCCGACGTTCCGTCAACAATACCAATCGACCACATTTTTTTCTCCGTATTCCACGAAGTGCTAAACGTTGCATGTTGTGAAAGGACTTCTGCATAGGGGAAGAGGGCGAGGACGCTTGTCTTGATGCGGTCTTCTTCGATTGTAAGGATCACGTCGACCTGCTCCTCCTCCACAGCACTCCCGATCATTTTGAGACTGTTAACGAAAGGATTTTCATGATGGCCTGACATGAGTCTGATCAAAAGCGTGTCTAGATCAAAGGCGACATCTTCGACAGAATCGGTGGTGCTGAGACTTGTGAGCATGAGTGTTTCTGTTTCTCCCTCGACAGTGAGTGGGATTCCGTTTGTCAGTATTGTGTCAATGCGCGCTTGCAGGAGTTGTCGGACTTGTTCAGGATCTTGCCCGCCCACGTCAACATTGGCGATAAAAATTCCTGGTGGAATACGTCCGTCGTAGCGTTGTGCCCAGATGTACGTGCCAGAGCTAAGGATGAAAAGAAGCGAAACAACGATTGCGGACACGACAAAAAACGGTTTCCAAAAACCTCCCGACGGTTGTATCGAGAGGGAAGTGTTTTTGTCAGAGTCGACAGAGGTCATAGATCTTCAAGTTCAAGAATGGGAACCTTACGATCCATCTCAACCTTCTTCATGACAATCGTCAAGATGCCGCGTTTCAAGACAGCGTCCACAGACGACGGATCGATGCGTGTTGGCAAAATAATCGTGCGCGAAAACGAACCCCAGTGACATTCCTGCACATGGACATCGCCCTGCGTTTCTTCTTCACATCCATGTTGTCGTGTACCTCGAATCGTGAGTGTGTCTTCCGAGAGATTGATTTCCAAGTCCTCAGCGCGCACGCCAGCAATCGCCGAGCGAACAACAATCTCTTGACCATTTTCCAAAACATCAACTGAAAGCTTACCCTCGTTTAAGGAAAGCCAGTCGGAAGCTTGAAGTGTGGATTGCGGGAGTTCCATACTATTTAATTTGGTACTTTCGGAGCCACTCATACATCGGGCCAATTGTGAACCCAACGACGGCTGCCCATATGATTTCTTCCAATGGGATGCCGCCGATGATGAATCCAGAGAGTGCCTCGAATTGCCAGAACGACGCGGCGTCGATGGGGAACAGGCGGACAAAGAAAATCTGCTCGACAATTAAGATCAAGGCAGCCATGAAGAGTCCCGAGAGAAGAGCGTTCATGGTGAGGTCGTGCCGGTCGGCGATGACGTACATTCCAATTAAGAGTCCGCCAACGATCAGACTTTGGATACTTGTGAGCGCGAATACTTCGATAAGCAAGAGTGCGGCAAAGGCCCAGAGACCCAGGATGAGCAACAAGTGTCCGACCCAGTGGCCAAGATGGTTGATCTCATATCGGCTGCCGCGGAGTTTGTGCGCATGTTTCCCGATGAGTGCCTGATAAATGACGGCCGCGACTCCAAAGAAGGAAAAGGCAAACAGAAAATCTTCGATGCCGATCGCTGCGACTTCGTCCGAGACGATCTGTCGAAAGTCGTAGGAGGCGATGATAAGAATCCCCGGGGAGAGCACGAGCCCGACGATGCTCATGATGATCTGCTCGCGCCTTGTTTCGTTTGAGAACAGAAACAGCGCGAGCCAGACACAGAAGAAGATAATCGATGTCAAAAGAAACACGGTCATATGAGTCTAGTATAACGCATCAGTCCCAATTCTTCACTTTCCCTCGTCCGGATTTGCGACGTTTGTCGGCTTCACTTGTTCGACGTTCCATTGCTTTTACCCCTTTTGGTTTTCTTGTTTCGATACGCTCCTCTTCCGGTATGAGGGCTTCACGCAAAAAGGCATTGAGTTTATTCAGGCAGTCACGCTTGTTCTGGAGCTGGGAGCGTTCCGAGATGCAAACGAATTTCAACTCGTCGCTATCTTCGAGAATCGTTTTACGAGCGTTCTGTTTGGCATGATCGCGTAAAGCTGCCTTCTGCTGTTCAGAGAGTGATCGGGATGCGTTAATCATCCACCGTAGCTCAACGCGCGAGTCCGTGGTGTTCACACCCTGCCCGCCTGGGCCGCCTCCGCGGCTGGTTGCATAACGAACTTCCGACTCGGGAATTTCTCCCCGTTCCCAATCAAACTCTGCGGCTTGTGGTTGTCTTTCTTGCATAGATTCCGGCGGTGGTCCGCCGCGGCGTTCTGGTGGCATACAATGACAGTATACCAAACTTGGCAGTTCGACTCTTTTCCGGCAAGCTAGAGACACTATGTACACCGGCATCATCCAAGCGCTCTGTCCCGTGGTCGAGCTCGTCGACAAGCCGGGACTTAAGTCCTTCGTTGTCGAGTTTCCCGAACGATTACTCACAAGTCTTCAACTTGGAGCAAGTGTCTCGATTGACGGTGTGTGTCACACCGTGACGACGATTAAAGGATCGCATGTGAGTTTTGATGCGATGCAGGAGACGCTTGTGAAGACCACGATCGGTTCGCTCAAACAAGGCGATCAGGTCAATGTCGAGCGTTCAGCGAAAATGGGAGACGAAATCGGCGGACATGTGGTCAGTGGTCATGTGTCGACGATGGCAGAGATTGTGGATGTGGCTGAGAGTGAGAATAACAAGGTCGTCACATTTCATGTCGAACCTCAGTGGATGAGGTACATCTTCTCAAAAGGATTTATCTCTCTGGACGGCGCGAGTCTTACAGTTGTGGATGCAGACAAGGAGGTTGGGACATTTAAGGTTTGGTTGATTCCAGAGACGTTGAGAGTCACGAAGTTTGGAAGCAAAAAGGTTGGTGAGCGCGTGAACGTCGAGATCGACCCTCAGACACAAGTGATCGTGGAGACGGTGGAGAGAGTTTTAACTGATACTCGGGTCACGGCGTAGTGATCTTCTCCTTACCTTGTCACTTCTGTCTAGATGATGATCGTGAAAACGAAAACAGGAGCCATGCACACCTGTTCAAGCAGGGTCTATGTCAGACTCTGCTATTTCGTTTCGAGTTTTCCACCTGTCAGGATTCCCGACTTATACAATTCGATGAGCGCAATCAGTGCAGCAAGAATCGTTGGTCCAGCGATACCTCCCACAGCGCCAAAAGCCGAGAGACCTCCCAGCACAGAGAGCAGGACGAGGAAGGCGTGCATGTGGGTGGATCCGCCGATCAAGTAGGGACCGATGAGATTGTCAGCCATCGAGACAAACACGACCGACCAGATGAGAAGTCCCAGGGCCGCGCCGGTTGAGCCTGTGAAAAAGAGGAAGAGGATCGCGGGGATAAGGACGACGGCGGTTCCGACAAGCGGAACGAGTGCGGCGAGAATCGTTACACCTCCCCAGATGAGGGCGCCTGGGACGCCGAAGATGGTCATGCCAAGCCCAGCAAAAAATCCTTGGATGATAGCGACCAGCAGGACACCGAACACGACCGAGCGAACGGTTCCAACGACGCGTTTCAAAATGGATGCGTCGATTTTGTTCTCAAATGGGCTCAGTGCGAGAACCTCTTTGTAGAGTCGATCACGGTCAACGAGCAGGTAGTAGAGGGACAAGAAAAAGAGGAACGTGTGCAAGATGAATCTGGTTGAGCTGGAGAAAAGCCCGCCGATATTTTGAAACGCCCATGACGCTACTGAGGAGCCCAGTTCTGTGAGATCGATCGTGAGGAGTTGTTCTTGTACCTGAGAAGGCAGAATGGCGAACACAGGTGAGGTCGATGGCTTCAGTTGGTCGATCCAACTGCGATCTTGCAAAGAGAGTTGAACAAGATCTGACGCCTGGCGTGCCATCAAGATGAGCAGCATGAGCAGTGGGATAAACACGAGCAGCAACACAGCAAACGTCATGATGCCCGCGGAGATTTTGCTGTGTTTGACGAGCTTGCGTAGTCGCGTCTCAAGCGGTGAGAGAATGATCGCGACCACCGCGCCCAATAAGAGGACAAGCGCAAATGGTTCGATCACGCGCCAGAATAAATAAATGATGGAGCCTGTCAGGAGCAGGAAGAACCATTTCTCAATGGTCATGTGAGGTGAAGGATTAGACATATGCGTGTAGTATAGCAGACAGATGTGTATAAGTGTGTACTTGCGAATGGCGTTGTATTCGTCATCATTTAACTCAAAGGAGGAGCGCTATTGCTAACTCTTTTTTCTTTTTTATGAGCAAGATCCAAGCAGAGTATATTTGGCTCGACGGGTACAAGCCCACACCGAGCTTACGTTCTAAGACAGTGCTTGTGAGTTGGGTCAGGTCTGGATACGGGATTTTATAAAAGCGACCGGATCATCCGGTCGCCTTTTTTTGCAAATCTCCAATTCGACTTGAGTTATGAAGCAACTTCGTAGATGTAGTAATCAACCTTAAATGCATCTGAAGAAGCATTTTCGTAGTCTGGCCATATGTCGACAAGGTAGCCAGCGGCCTTGAGAGCTTTTTCAAGATGATCGCCTGTCGGGTAACGCGCATCTCGCTGAGGATCTGTTGGTTGTTTGAGAAGGGCGGTCGTCTCACAGCACGCCACGGCTTTTCCCATCCCTTCACGCCAACTTCCATCCCTTTTTCTCCAGGGGCTTCCAAGGTTCTCAGATTTCGGAAAAGTAAGATGTGTTTTTTCATCGGTCCTAAAATATCCTCCATGACGAAGTTCGTCGATGATGCCCATGAGCGCTGTCTCGTGCTTTTCACGATCCGCAATGCGCTCACCATTTTCCTTTTTTAATTGTTCTGCTTCTGCGATTTTGGTTTGTGATTCATCTTCCATATCGATCATCTTACAAAGATTGGTAAATGTCATGATGTCCGATGGACAAGAAAATAATGTCACCGTTTTCCATTCGTTCAAAAATGATTCGTACACTCAGGCTCACAGAGACTGACCAAAGGCCACTGAGGCGTCCCTTAAGTTGATGGAGCCTGAGCGAGGGATGGAGAGGATTGTCACGAAATCGTTTCTCGACACCAACCGACTTGTCTTGAATGGCACGATCGAGCTTTTTGAATTCTTTTACGAATTTTGGATGATAGAGGATCGTGCGAACGATCATATCATTTTAGAAAATCAGCGAGCGATTCTGCGCGCACAAGTTTATGAGCTCTGTGTAGCGTGGACGCTTCTTTCGATCGTTGAACAAGGTCAGCTTCGCTGATAAGGATACGGTCATCTTGAGATAGGAGAAAACGTAAGTAATCACTGAGCGTGCTAAAACCGCGAGCCTGTGCGAGAGACCACGCCTTTTTTGCTTCCGTTTTCGGAACAGAGAGTGAAAGGGTTGTGCGCATAGAGAAGGTGGACAATGATATTAAGATGTTAATACACAGATCGTCCTGGGTCAACTCTCGTGATATTTTTAGATCGTGAGAACCACCTCCACCGGACAATGGTCGGAACCCATGACGTCTTCATGGATGGAGGCACTCACAAGATTTTTTTTGAGTTTTGAACTCACAAAAAAATAATCGATGCGCCAGCCGACATTCCGTTCGCGAGCTTGTTGAAAGGCGCTCCACCAAGTGTAGGCACCGGTTTTCTCTGGATAGAAGTGGCGGAATGAGTCGATGAATCCAGCACTCACAATCTTGTCTGCGCCTTCTCGTTCTTTATCGGTGAATCCGGCGTTCTTATGATTGTCCTTTGGGCGCGCGAGATCAATTTCTTTGTGCGCGACGTTGAGGTCGCCACAAAACACAACGGGCTTCTTTTTTTCTAGACGAAGCATGTACGCGAGAAACGCTGGATCCCAGATCTGCTGCCTGAGGTTGAGGCGCGCGAGATCACGCTTGGCATTGGGTGTGTAGACGGTGACAAGAATGAACGCGTCAAACTCCATCGCGATGACACGGCCTTCACGAAGAGGATCTCCGAAGGCATCCTGAAATTTTTCTGTCTTTTCATCTGGGAGGTCGTAGGTGATCGAGAGAGGTTTTACTTTTGTGAAGATCGCTGTACCTGCATAGCCACTTCGATCTGCCGAGTTCCAAATTTCTTCGTACTCTGGCAGATCAATTTCTACCTGACCACGGTTGGCTTTTGTTTCTTGTAAGCACAGGATGTCAGGCTTGTGTTTGTGCACGAACGGCAAGAACTTCTCCTTGTGCACAACAGCACGCAGTCCGTTCACGTTCCAAGAGATGAGTTTGAGCTGAGTCGTTTTCATGTTTCAATTTTAACCGATCCATGTTGGATTGACGAGAGCTCGAATGTTGCTTACTATAATGCCGCAACCAAAAAACGGCCCCATCGTCTAATGGTTAGGACATCAGGTTTTCATCCTGGTAACGGGGGTTCAATTCCCCCTGGGGTCACCAAAGACATCTCTCCTTGATGGAGGGATGTCTTTAGTTGTAGGATCAGCGCCGTTTTGGCGGTTCGACATTTTCCTTGGTCAAAGGTGACACCCTCGGGGAATAGAAGCGTCTGGAACCGCTGTTTTTGAGCCAAAGAAAAGGCATGCCAAGCGGTTCGAGGGTCTTGGAGTTTTCGCAAACCGAAGTCCACGACCTCGCTCACGCGCTCCGAACTTGTGGGGAGCAAAGCAAGCTCGTATCCGCACTCCGTGATCGCCTTCTTTTTCTCTGCGATCATGCGCCGTGCTGTGTCGTCGTCGAGCACGTTTGCGATGTTTTTCTGTGCGATCGCATCCTGCTCGCCTTGCAGCTCACGGATGCGCCGTGAAAGCTCGTTGCGTTTGCGTTCCGTGTCTTCCGCTGCCGAGATCATATTCGCCTCGATCGCGATCTTGAGCATAGCCGCAAGTTCCGGCTTGAGCGCATGTTGTGAAATGAACCCGTCGAACTCGGCGTGTATCGTCTCCTGCGAGATGTTTGTTTTCTTGCAAGAACGACAATGATAGTGGGCGTAGCGTTTGGTTCGTCCTTTCGACCAACTCCCCAGATAACGCTTGCCACACGAATGAACCAAGAAGCCCCGTAGCGGAAAGTCCTCGCGTTGCATGAGATATTTTGGTTGTTTATGGTTGCGTCCATCGAGCACAGCTTGCACTCGATCGAATAGATCGGCTTCGACAATGGGTTTGAAAATGCCCTGTTGGATCTTTCCAAACGCCACGAGAACCGGCTTGGCGATGTTGAGGCTTGG
>CAYHRJ010000020.1:0-18236 GCA_964359095.1 uncultured Gammaproteobacteria bacterium
GGCTTTCCACGCCGTTGTTCTATCCATTTTAATACGGGGGCGTGCGGGCATGATAACCAATCGAACACAAAATAAAAAGCGACATGCCGAAATGCTATACTTATAAAAGAATCCTTAAGTTCAAACCTATGAAACCAGTTTTCTCAAAATCCGTTGGCTGGACATTGCTCGTGGCTCTCGTTTTTCTCGATGCATTTGTGGATCTCATCCAAGGGTCGCATGGGAGCCCATTTTGGAATCCGCCACATCAATGATCAGCTTGTGGACGACGAAGGACTTCTGAGCCGGCATGACCATTTCCAAGCTCAGGTGCGTGAAGACAAGGAATAGTTCCTCCCGACCCAGACGTCCGTAGATCATACTGAACACGGGCATGGGGAAGTCGATCGCGGCGATCACCGAATCAGAGCGGTGCGCCTCGCACACAGCGAGCGCGAAAAGAGAGCTTTGGTCAAGCTCTCCGACTCTTTCCATGAAACTTCTTATGCACCTCTTTCATCTGATTGTTGGTGACGTGAGTGTAAATCTGAGTCGTAGTGATCGACGCATGACCTAACAAAGACTGCACAGAACGAATGTCAGCGCCTGAGAGAAGTAAGTCCGTTGCAAACGTATGTCTCAGTGTGTGAGGCGTGATGTGCTTGGTGATCCCAGCCTGTTTGGCATAGCGCTCAACGATTCTTTGAACGGATCGTGGGGTGAGACCGCTGGTGTTCGCGTGAGCTCTATCGTGGGAAACAAACAAAAACGGCGACGTGTCACGACGCTTAGACAGATAAGTCTTCAGAGCATCCTTAGCAGTCGAGGACAAAAACACCACACGCAATTTTCCACCCTTGCCACGCACAGTAAACTCATCGCGTTTCAAATTGATGTTCTCGATTTTGAGATGTGTCAGCTCGCTCACACGCAGTCCAGTCGAAAATAACAACTCAAGAATCGCTTTATCACGTAACGCAATAAGTCCTTCACCCTTTGCAACCACTACCAACAACCGATCTAACTCTTCGGCTTCCAAAAATTCCACCTGACGCATTTCCTGTTTTGCCAGTTCAATCTTTTCAGGTGCAAGCGATAGCACATCAACCCTCACGAGATACTTCAAAAAAGATCGCAGCGCAATTAAATGATAATTCTGTGTGCTCTTTTTCAAAGTGTTTACCTCTCGTCCTTCCTGCAGCCGATTCAACCACAAACGATATTTACGCACCATGTCATCGGTGATCTTGCTAGGCTCTGGGTACTTGGCCCACCTCGCAAATCGTCTCAAATAAAAATCATAGTTACGAATCGTTTTTTCAGATCGGCCACGTTCAACTTCCAAATATTCCAAAAAATCTGTGATCGATGTCTCAAGTGTCTTACTCATAGCCAATAAATTATAGCATCGCGAGAACACAATCCCTATGATAGGATACTGACCGTTATGGACATGGCATCTCTAAAAAAGTTCTTCGCAAGCTTCACGCTCATCACGCTTGTTTTCTGCGCTCTCATTCTTTCAGGAACAAACAGCTGTGGAGAATCGGTAGGCAGATCGCTCTTTGTTGGCGGCGAGTGCACAGCCGAAGTTGTAAGCGCCAAAACCGTGTGGATCCTTCGTGAAGACCACGAAGCCGTCATGAACGAAAAGATCGTGCTTGTTGGCATTGCTGTCCTAGGACTGATGCTGATCCATCGCATCCTGCCAATCAAAGTTGATATTGCCAAACGCCTCTGGATTCAAGCACAGAATGTTCGTCGAGATCGAGGCCTATTTCAGAGAGACATTTTTTTGCCTTATCTCTTTGCCACTCACGGACTCTGAATCTCTTTTCCGATTCCTCCGACTCCTTAACTCCCTATTCCCTACTCCCTACACCCTACTCCCTAATACCTTTCCCTTATGGACACCGACCAACACCCACACACAACACATCACACCAAAAACTTTTTTGAAATGATTCCTTCCAAGCAAGCCTTCTGGCTCGGATTTGTCACAGCGATTCTTTCTCTGGGAACCGTTGGATTTATCCTGCTCGGCAGTTGTGTCCTGAATGGAGAATGTTCTGCGAATGGCTTCGCTCTCATCAACGATGATAACGAAGATGCCGCTGCCGCAAACATCATTGCCGCCGACACTCTACCAGCGACCGTAACAGGCGTACCGGTGGTTACCGCAGATGACCACATCCGTGGAGACGAAAACGCACCTGTCACCATCATTGAATACTCCGACTTCGAGTGCCCGTACTGCGAACGCTTCCACCCAACAATGCTTGAGGTTATGGAAAAATACGATGGTAAAGTTCGCTGGGTCTTCCGTCACTTCCCACTCTCGTTTCACCCAAATGCAAAACCAGCGGCCCTTGCTGCTGAATGTGCAGCTGACCAAGGAAAATTTTGGGAGTTTGCCGACAAACTATTTGAAAATCGAGAAACACTCGGCGATGATCTGTACACGAAACTCGCCACGGACTTGGGGTTGAACGTCGCCACCTTCGGCGACTGCTACACTTCCGGAAAATACTCAGATAAAATCGACTCGCAGGCATCGGAAGGCGCAGCCGCAGGAGTGAGCGGCACACCAGGATCATTCGTGATTGATAGCGATGGCAACGCGATCCCAATCAAAGGAGCTCTTCCTTTTGCCTCTGTCGCTGCCGCGATCGATAGCGCTCTAGAATAGAGAATCCAAAATCAGACTCTTCGCGAGTCTGATTTTCATTTTGAGGTATACTTGAGAGACCTATGAAGATTTTGAATCAGCAAGCGCTTGCGACAACCAAACTCCGTCGAGATGCCCTAGCGATCGCCCGCGCAGGAATCGACGCTGTGGAAACCAGTAAGGTTCTCAAACAGGTTGTCCGTCGTAAGGGAGAGACGCTCATGGTCGGTCAAAAGTCCTATCGACTCGATCGATATCGTCGAATCTTTGTGATTGGGATCGGGAAGGCGGCATTTGACGCAGTACGCACCCTTGAATCCATCCTTGGATCGCGCATCACCGATGGTGTCGTTTTAGATGTAAAGGGAGGAAAGCTCGCCAGAGTAAAAAGTCTCGTGGGGACACATCCCTTTCTCAGTCACACAAACATTCGCGCGACAGCCGAAATTCTTGGAATCGTCAAAGGAGCGACCGCGGACGATCTTATTCTCACGGTCGTCTCCGGTGGAGGATCGTCTTTGCTGTGTTGGCCTCACCAGCTTGAATGTGATGACGTAACGAACATCACTCGATTGCTCATGCAGCGCGGAGCGACGATCCACGAACTCAACACGGTGCGTAAACACATCTCTGAAATTCAAGGAGGTCAGCTCGCTTGGATGGCTCACCCAGCGACCGTTGTAGGCCTGATTTTTTCCGATGTTCCCGGTGACGATATCTCCATGGTTGCCTCTGGTCCGACCGTCCTGGATACGACGTCGGTCAGGGACGCCCAGCGCATCATGCATAAGTATGATGTTCTGCGCATGTGTCAACTTGAACATTGTGATTTACGCGAGACACCGAAACATCCGCGGTTTTTCGAACACGTCCAAAACGAACTCGTTGTGGGGAATAGAACAGCTGTTAGGGCGATGGCGATCCGTGCCAAACGTCTTGGCTATGAACCCATCATCTACTCAACGACGCTTGAGGGAGAGGCCAAAGAGGCTGGACAGCTGATCTCGAGCCTGTTGAAACCAGGTCAGGCTTTGATCGCGGCAGGAGAGACGACCGTTACCGTGCATGGGAAAGGCCAAGGTGGACGTAACCAAGAGCTCGCTCTTGGAGCCCTAGCGACACTCCCGCCAGGTGGACTCGTCCTTTCAATCGCGTCCGACGGCATCGACAATAGTCCTGTCGCTGGTGCGTTTGTCGATCATGGCATCAAGAAATTAGCTCACGCGAAAAAACTCAAACCAGATCGAGCTCTGGAGAAGAATGACAGTCTCGCGTTTTTCGAAGCTGTGGGTTCGGCGATCAAAACTGGCGTGACTGGAGTAAATGTTTCAGACCTCATGCTTGGTTTGCAAAAACGCTGATGAGGCATTTGCCATGCGAGTCTGATTTTTTTATCACACATGACTGCTTCGATAATGTGTCAGCGAGTTAATCGCAAAGGAAACAGCTGCGGCTAAAAAGAATGCGGCGCTGAGCGTGAAGGTACTTGTGAACACCAGCAGCAGCCCCAACATCCCCACGCGGCCAATGGTAAGCGCCATCTCGCGTAGCACCGTGTACTCATCAATGTAGTGACCTGCGTCTGCAGCTTGTTCGTACATGAGCGTATCCATGGGCGTACGCAAAAAAATCGTGCCAAAGCTGTGAAACGTCGCGGCAGCAAATACGCCAGCCACGGTATCGACGAGCCCTTTCCAAATCCAACCAAGTGCATTGATGCCGGTGCCAATTTTAAGAAGACGCGCCGTAGAGAGATGATCGGTCTGCTTACCCACGACAAGCTCAAGAAACAGACCAATGACGACAAGGACTGTCGTGAATAATCCAACGGTCACATAATTTCCATCAAACATTGTGAACAAAAAAATCGGCCAGATCACCACACCAACCATGTTCTCGGCTCCGTAGGCCATCATTGAAAACGTCATTGCCCGAAAGCGTTTGGAAAACAGTTCACGAAAACTTTGTACGTATCCAAATTCATACTGCACGTGAAAGCGGGGGAGAAAGAACAGAGGAATGAGGGAACAGACGGTAATGGCGCTCCCGAGAAAAAAATTGATGCGATAGCCAAATGTAGCGATAATGAAGCCGGCGAGCAAGGGAGCAACAACACTGATCAAACGCTCCACGGCATAAAAAATTCCAAGCTGGCTTCCACGCTTTTTCTGCGTGGTGAGATTCGCCATGTCAATATGAAATGGCGACCAATAAAAAATACTGTTCAGGAGAAGTCCTACCATTCCAAGTAGCATGAGAAAAAGCCAAGAGGTAGACTCGCCCACAAAAAAATAGCTGGTGTGGAACAGAACAACACCTAGAGTCCCAATGACCATGCTAACCGTGAGCCCCGTTCGTGAAAAAATCTTAGCACCGAGCACGAAAAACGGAAGCTTCACTAGACAATTCAAGAGATACCATAGAATCACGAACGCGACCGAGAGGTCAAAAAATTCGTAAAGAAAAATTGGGAGAAACACGCCCACCATGCTGGCAGAAATGCCGTCAATCAGACGGTTGCTCGCCAGGGCTGGCAGCGCCACGCCATGGAGAAGGGTGTGGCGATTGGATGGGTGAGTGCGCATAGTGAGAAATAGTGTACACTAAAACGCACATGAGAATCAGGATGTTTGCGCTCTTATTCATGCTCGTTGTCCCCAGTCTTCTCTTTGCGGCTGGCGGAGATGTGGAGGCAGCACGGTGAGCGTGATCGTTTACCAAGACGGCACATACCGCGGCGGCCACTATTTTGGCACGCTTACAATTCCGGCAATAAGACCCAAGAGAAAATCAACAACCTTCCTTGACTCTTTCTCACTCTTTACGCTAAGCTCTCAGCGTTATTCATCTAAACAGGACGTAACCTGGGTTATGGGATTGAGCTCCCATGACTCGGATCGCGCCGTGAAATGATCTACTATGCTCAACGTCATCAAGAAACAGAACATTATTAAGAAGTATCGCACGCATGCGTCGGACACTGGTTCGCCTCAGGTGCAGATCGCTATTTTGACGGCTGAGGTCGAGGAACTGACCAAGCATTTGAAGGAGCACAAAAAAGACAACTCCTCCCGCCGCGGTCTCATCAACAAAGTAAACGAGCGCCGACGCCTCATCAAATATTTAGAGCGTGAGGATGCGGGAGCGTTTGAGAAACTCAAGAAAGAACTCGAACTGCGCTAATTTTAAACCCCGCCATATTTTGGCGGGGTGTTTGCTTAAAAGACTTTTAAACCTATGTTCAAGCATCCGGACCAGCGTGTCGGCGTTTTCATCGACACACAGAACATGTACTACTCAGCGCGCAACCTGTTTAAGCGCAAAGTGAACTTTAAAAATATCGTGGACGATGCGGTCGCTGGCCGCAAACTCATTCGCGCCATGGCCTATGTCGTGGGAACCGAAAGCAAAGAAGAACAGCCGTTCTTTGAAGCGTTGCGAAGTACTGGCATCGAAACACGTGAGAAGCCTCTGCAGGAATTTGCCTCTGGTCACAAAAAAGCGGACTGGGACGTGGGCCTCGCGATCGATGTTGTGCAGATGCTCGATACGCTCGACGTGGTCGTGATCGTCTCTGGCGACGGTGATTTCCAGCCCTTGGTGAATTACGCACTGGCTCGTGGACGCATGGTGGAGCTCATGGCGTTTGGTGAAACAACGTCCTCAGCTTTGCAAAAAGTTGTTCACGACTACACCGATCTCTCTCAAAATAAAAAACGCTATCTCATCGGTCCAAAACTTGCTGATCGGACACGCAGTGGAAACAGTGAAGAAACGGTGACACCTGAAGATACAAACGAAGAAGAATCTGATGCAGGATTTTTCATGGATCTCCCGGAGAATGCGGCTAATAATCAAGAAGAAAATAGAACACGACGACTTGAATTCTAAAGACTATGGAAAAACAACAACGATTTGAAACACAGTGGGGAGGCAAGACACTCGCAATTGAAGTAGGAAAATATGCGGCTCAAGCGAGTGGATCCTGTCTCGTGCAATACGGCGAGACGGTTGTCTTAGCAACAGCACAGATCAGTCCTGACAAACGTGAGGGGTTAGATTTCTTCCCACTCATGGTCGATTACGAGGAAAAGCTTTACGCGGCCGGCCGCATCAAAGGTAGCCGATTCGTGAAAAAAGAAGGACGTCCAACAGATGAAGCTGTTCTGATTTCACGCTTTATCGACCGCGCGCTGCGTCCTTTGTTTGATGAGCGAATCCGCAATGATATCCAAGTGATCGTTTCTGTCCTTTCGTTTGATACAGAAAACGACCCCGACATCGTGAGCCTCATCGCTGCCAGTTGTGCCCTCCACATTAGCTCGATTCCATGGAACGGTCCGATCGGTTGTGTGCGTGTTGGCCAGGTGGAAGGTGAGTGGGTGTTGAATCCAACCTATCTCACACGAGAGAAATCTCTCTTGGATCTCTCATTTGCTGGCACACCGAAAAAAATTATTATGGTGGAGGCTGGAGCTAACGAAGCTCCTGAGGAAGTCGTGCTACAAGCCTTTACCTTTGGACAGAAGTATTTGGCCGAGCCAATCAAGCTGATTGAGGATGTACGCACCGCTGTTGGAAAAGAAAAAATAGATCCATCAGTTCCGAAGAACGAAAAACAAATTGAAGTCGAAGCTCTCGCCAAACCATTCATTTTGAAAAACGTAAAGGAGCTATTCTTTGGCGCACCACAAGCTACCAAGGGAGAGCGCAGCGCACAAAAACAAGAAGTTAAAAAACTCACCAAAGCCTTCTTGCTTGAACAGGGTGTCCTTGAGGAGCATCTTTCCTTTGGAACAAGCATTGTGAGTGCAGTCCTCGAGGAAGAAGTTTCACGCGCCATTGTTGAAGATGAAAAGCGCGTCGATGGCCGCGCGATCACTCAAGTCCGCTCACTCGTGAATGAGGTCGCTGTGCTTCCACGTGTCCACGGCAGCGGCCACTTCAAGCGTGGTGAGACTCAAGTCCTCACGGTTGTGACGCTTGGCGCGCCAGGCGACGAACAGACACTCGACGGCATGGAAACGGTGGGGAAACGTCGCTTCTTTCATCACTACAATTTTCCTCCATTTTCTGTTGGAGAAGTGAAACCTCTGCGCGGTCCATCTCGTCGCGACATTGGACATGGTGGCTTGGCAGAGAAGGCACTCATGCCGATGATGCCAGACAAAGAAACATTCCCCTATACGATTCGCGCAGTTTCGGAAGTTTTTGGTTCAAACGGATCTAGCTCGATGGGCTCCACGTGTGGTTCCACCCTGGCTCTCATGGATGCTGGCGTTCCTATCAAGGCACCGGTCGCTGGAATTGCCATGGGGCTTGCGACAAGCGCATCGGGTAAATGGAAGGTCATCACAGATCTTCAGGACCTGGAAGATGGTAAAGGCGGGATGGACTTCAAAATTGCAGGATCGCGCGCTGGCATTACCGCCATTCAGATGGATACAAAAACAGATGGTCTACTTCCAGAGATTGTCGAAACCGCGATCAACCAAGCAAAAACTGCGCGCATGGAAATTCTGGATGCTATGGCCGTTGCCATTGCCACACATCGCCCCGACCTTTCTCCATACGCGCCACGGATTATCACCATTCGCATAAACCCAGAGCTTATCGGAAACGTCATCGGACCCGGCGGCAAAACCATTAACGAAATTATTGCCACAACGGGTGTACAGGCTATTGATATTGAGGACGACGGCTTGGTCATGATCACCTCCACCAATGCAGAAGGTGCACAAAAAGCTCTCGCCTGGGTTCAAAATCTCACTCGCGAACCAAAAGTGGGAGAAATCTATACTGGAAAAGTGGCGCGTATTATGGATTTTGGAGCGATCGTTGAATTCCTACCAAAGCGCGACGGCATGGTGCATGTAAGCATGATGGCGCCCTGGCGAGTCGAGCTCGTGAGTGATATTGTAAAGATGGGACAGGAAGTACAGGTAAAAATTATGGAGATGACTCCTGATGGTCGAATCAGCCTTTCTATGAAGGACGCACCTGGAAATATCTTGCCTGAGCGACCAGTGCCACGGTCTCCTGGTGATCTACCACCGTCTCGTCCTGCCCGATCAGGTGGCGGAGGAAGTCGAGGCGGCTATTCTCGACCTGCCCCCCGAAGCCCTGGCGGAGGAGGGCGGCCATAACATGCAAAAACTCAACATCTCACTCTCTCGACACACGAAAACAACCCGCCCACAGAGGCAGGTTGTTTGGCTTCTAGGCTTAGTCGGACTTGTAATCCTTTTCGTGTCCTGGCGCGTAGGGGAATTGTGGTTTTCTCGAGATTCGATTCTTCAGGCAGCGCCTGAGGGAACGATCTTGGTTCTCCAGCTTGAGATGACGGACAAAAACTGGCCTATAGTTAAAAAGATTCTCTCTCATATCCCACTTATCTCGAATCGAAGTCTTGATATAGTAGATCTTTCCTCGTTTGTTCATGGAGAGTTGGCCGTGTTTGTCACAGAAACGGGTGAGCGAGCTGTGGCGATTCGAGTGAATGAACAACATCTCCCAACAGAACTCCTGAGTGCTCTATCTATCACGACGCAGGAGATCGCCCCTGGTATTATTCTTCTATCTGAGACTCTGCTACCTATAAGTGGATTGGAATCGAATGCTCATCGTCCATTTTTCGCGGCATTAACACGAAGGTGGTTGGGGAGAGTGGAATTTCCTGACACAGGAACCTCAGGATCCTTGTTCCAAAAAGACGGTCTGCTTGAAATTGAGTTCACAACCAAAGGCAAGCATCCGTATTCTATTGAGAATCTACCCCAGATGATGCTAGCACTATCCAGCAACGCAAACGGTATTGCATCAGTGACCTACCAAAATATCGGCTTATTCGATGAATTCCTTAATGATAACTGGACAATTTTGGTGAAAACGAATGACATTGGTAATCAAGACCTCCTGCTCATTGCAAAGCAGGAGAACATGCAGAAAAGTGAGCTGTTAAGTATTTTACAGCTTATGGGCGCTTATCTGTCACCAACAATCAAAGAAACAGCTCTCCCTGATGGCTCGACGCTCCGTGAGGTCATAGTTGAGCCAAGCTTTGTCACGATCGAAGAGCTTTCTCTCGGACAAATAGAAGCCCTGCATGTTCTTGGTGTGAGTGGCCGTTCCATTTATGCCTCTTTAATAGGTGATCAAGCTATTTTTGCAACAAGTCAAGCAATGCTGGAAGCCTATAATGAGCCCACCGCATCTGAATCCGCATGTCATGGAAATGTTCTATATATGGATCCAGCTGTTCTGATTGGCTCCACAGAAACAAGGAATTATGACCCAGTGATGCAAATGCTACAAGGACTTTCCATTCACTTTTCAGCTATTTCACTTGAGACGAAAAGGTATTCAAGCATAATGAGTTTCTGCTTAACATAGCTGTGGATAAGTTATGGGTAACAGTCGGAATCTGTGGATAAGTGATCCAAATTTGTTCACTGATTGAATACGATTTATTTACGATTATAATTTTCTTGACTTAAATAAGCTAATAAACATAAATTGACCTTGGGTTATTTTTGTGATATCTTACTTGTGTAAGTCGTTCTTTCACACCAAATTCTTGGGAGGTTTTCCGAAGCTCGTATTCGACAGCTTGTAGTTCGACGAGCTCACCACTGTGAGTTCATCGAATAGTCGGCAGGTGCCCCACGCCTGCACGAATATTTCGGGAAACGTCTTGCCGTCTCACTATTCTGAAACGCAAAACAAAAACAAAAGCGAAATCTCTAGGTTCGCCCACACAAATTGCGTCCTTCGGGGCGTTCGTGGGTAAAACCAAAGAATGGTAAGACGGAAGAGTTACAGGACGAGAGTCTGTTCGTGTTTGTTAGGGCGTTGAGTCTTGCGGTGAACCAGATCACCCTAAAACCCAACGCCTCCACAGATCAACACCTCCGCCCACGCTAGGGCCTCACCCCGAAAAATAACACATTATTGCGGGCTGCGGCCCTATTTATATTTCAAAAGAAAGATGCTAGACTTCGGCTATTGATGAATGTAAACAACCTTGTATGGACGCTGACTTCACTGCACGAGCAAAAAAACACCTTGAGGATGAGAAAGTTCGTCTTGAGTCTGAACTCTCTCGTTTTGCTCATCGCAACACAAAAGCAACCGAAGCTGACTTTCAGGCTGAATTTCCAAACATGGGCGAGAAGGAGGACGAAAACGCATCGGAAGTCGCACAATTTTCTGATAATCTTTCACTTGAGGATGAACTCGAAAAAGCTTTGCGTGACGTGGACTCAGCATTGAAACTCATGAGCGAAGGCAAGTACGGTACATGCAAGTATTGTGGACAAATGATCGATGAAAGACGCCTGGTTGCTCGACCAACGTCAACCTCCTGCATCCAATGCAAAAAAACACTGACTCAGGAAGTGTGATCTTCTCAAAGAAGTATAGCTACTGGTTTCTTCTTCCGACTGTTTTGGTTGTTTTGTTGGATGAGAAACTTAAAAAAATAGCGCTAGAAAGACTCCCAGAAGAAGGGAGTCTTGTTGATCCTGGTTTCGTTGATTTTGCGATCCATAAAAACTTTGGCGTTGCCTTCGATATTCCATTTCGTCTGGAGTTTGTTATCTTGGCTTCGATCCTCATTGGCTTGGGGCTCATGCACCTCGCCTGGAAACACTTGAACGACCGTCAATGGATCGCCTTTTCTTCACTTATAATCATCATCGGCGCTTTAGGAAATCTCTACGATCGTGTGAGTTACGGTTTTACCGTCGACTACATTATTTTATTTGGTCGGTCAGCCATCAATCTTTCCGATGTCGTTATCCTCTTGGGGGTCGTATTCCTCTTGGCTAGTTCGCGTCATAAAAAAGCATAGAGGCCTCTGCGAAACTCGCGTTATTGCCTGAGCGAAGTCGAAGGCCATGAAAATTCCTAACATTTCACCCTTCGACGGGTTCGACAAGCTCACCGCTAACAGGCTCAGGGGATAAAAATGATACTTTTTCTGAGGTCTCCACTGTCTTGACAACCCAGACCACCTTAGCCACACTGACAATCAGCCTTGAACGGGGGTCGCGGTGAGTTACCGTATCGAACCGGATAGGCATATCTGTCGAAATCGAACCTTCACAATAGGGAGTCGTCGTGGAACCCTACCTCTCCATTGAACACCGACTCATGCGTAAAGCGCTCTGGATGCAGAGCGTAAACGTCGTGCTAATGGCGGCCGTCGGCCTGTCCGCCCTGTGGGCAAGCAACGGGCAATCCTATCTTCTCCCTGATGCATGGGAGAACCAGTACAAAGGCATTGGTCTCGTCGTGCGGTTCTGCGCGACAGCCTTCATCCTCCTCAGCTATCTCATCTGTCTGTCGGCCGTGACGTCACAGAACAGGAAAAAAGGCTTCCTCCCTATGTCAAAAGAGAGGATCGCTGGTCTGACTGGCCGGAATCTGACGGAGACAGAAGAAAAAATCTGCCAAGTGCTGCGTCAATGGATGAAAGAGGTCGGTTGCGAGTCCCTCTACGACCGCTGTGTCTTTCGTGTGCGACCGATGGCATTCATGCCACACAGTCCGCTCGGGATCGGTCTGTACACCATTCCGGCAGTCCTCAATATCCGAGAGGATGTCCTGTCTCTACCGCAACAGGATTGGCTCGCTGGCATCGCGCACGAATTCGGGCACCTTCACCTCCCCTTTCGCATGAAGTCCGCGATCGTCCTGTGCGTGCCCTTGTTTATGCTCCTCGCTCTGCTTGAAATGGGACCTGCTGCTCTGCCAGTTTTCTGCCTAGTGTCCGTCATCAACATCGGGCTCAAGTGGTGGGTCAACAAGACCCATGAGCATCTCGCAGATGCATTCGCCGCACAGCTCATGGGTAAAACGCTGGCCATACATATGCTTGTCGTTCTCACCGAAATGGTAAGCACCAAAGAGACGCGAGCGGCTCGTAGAACAGCAGCAGCATTTGCGCTCGTGTCGCTTCTGATGATGGGTGGAGGTCTGTTCCTATGTTCGGGATGTCTGCAGGCACCGGCCGCGTTTCTCGCTCTGACGTTTATGGAAGACCTTGTTCCCAAACACCCAGGTTTAACGAGACGGATTTCCTTCTTACATCAACACTTCACGAATGGGGTGTCACATGAGTGATAATGAACCCGATGGCGCCACCATCGCTTTCGGTTTATTCTTGGGTGCGGTGTCCCTGGTGTGTGTCGGGGGACTCGCAGGTTTCACGGCACTCGGCCTACTGATCCTTCTGCTGCTCTGGCTCGGGAAGGAGTATCCGGATGTCCTCATCTGGTTCATCGGCCTTACAGCCGTTTTTGCGACGGGTTTCGGCCTGTGGCAGCTCGGCACGTGGCTGTGGGAGGCACATCGGCTCGCCATGCTCGAAGGTGGCTCCGTTGTCTGTTTCTTCATCATTACATATTTCTTCCTCACGATGATAAACAATCATTACGAGCAGAAAAAAAAGGCGAAGCGGCACGCGGAAGAGGATGCGGAAAAAAAACATCGGATGTGGCTCGGTGGAGGTGACTTCCAGCATGCGATCTATGCGAAAGAACGCCTATTCATCAAGCGTATCGAGCAGCTCCGGGCCGCGAAGAAAAACGCAGAGCGCTTGCAACAGGACATCAATATGCATCGTGCGTCTGGAGACCCAGATCACATGCTCCATCTGTGTGAGATTGACGCAGAGCGAGAACAAACGCTGATCCGCGCTCTGACACTCGAGGCCGCGAAGACCTGGGCACAGATGCTATTGCAGGGGAAGATCATCCGCTTCACGGTCTTCTTGCGCAACGTGCCGGACCTGTCTGTGCTCAAGAAAGCCTCACTCATAAACGATCCGGAACAGGCACGCAAAGTGTACGCGTCGCTTTGGCAGAAACTCTCGCAACTGTGCGATCAAATGTTCATTGAACTTCAGGATCAGAGCATTCTCATGCTCCGGCCGCCGCATGCAGCAGAGCTCTACCCACTCATCGAATCTCATCTGCAACTCGCCGTCAAACACATGAACGCGCAGTTCGAAGAACACCTGCGCGAACTCGCAAAGCAAGTCGCGCGACTGCACTACCTGGAAGGCGCGGCAGAGCGAGCGAAGCTGCACCGTGAGGCAAACATCGACATGGACAGAGACAACTCGCCAAGCGACGTGGCTGAGGCGATGCAGGAAGCGGTAGAGAGGTTCGCGAAGACGGTCGACGAGGCGAAGCGACACCTCACGGATGCGGAAGTCGAAAGTGTCACACAAATCATCACACCACGCGCCATCATGACAGACGATTTCATCGACTCGCTCGAGCTCGAACAACTCCGCGCGCGTACGGCGTCCAAACTCCGTCAACCAAGATAAATACAACAGCAACGCCCGCCCCTCTCAAGCTCGGTCCTACCGAGCGAAGGTGGGGTTTTCTTTTTGGCTATCCCAAGAAGTTGGTTCCTCTGTGAACGAACAGAAAATTTCGCTCAATTGTGACCTGTTTGATCCATACGTGAGATGACGAGCTCGCAGAATCAACACAGTTGGATTTGGGGATCATCTTGCAACGGTCTCAGACTAAAATTTGACAAACACAAAAAAATAAGATACTCTTTAACCATAAGAAACCCCACCAACGTTAAATCGTTTTTGGGGTTTTATGTTTCATATCACATCCAGTGCGACGATCGGCATTAAATCTGTGCCAGTCACGGTCGAGGCAGACATTTCTCTTGGTCTTAAATCTTTTTGTGTCGTGGGGCTCCCCGATGCTTCTGTAAAGGAATCACGTGATCGCATTCGTGCAGCCATCAAAAATTCTGGTTTCAAATTTCCTCGCGGAAAAATCACGGTTAATCTTGCTCCGGCAGACGTACGCAAACAGGGTCCTGTATATGATCTCCCAATCGCACTGTCCATGCTGGTCGCGATGGGCGAGATTCAGAGATCCGCTATCGAGCACGCTGTTTTTATAGGAGAACTCGCGCTCGACGGAACCGTTCGACCTGTTACGGGAGCCTTAACCACGGCCATCATGGCAAAATCGATTTCAAAATGTGAACTGTTCGTGCCACAAGAAAACACAGCTGAAGCATCAGCCATTCACGGATTACATGTCTATGGCGTTCAATCGCTGAGGGAAGTCCTTGAACATCTCACAGGATTGAAGGTAATCGAAAAAACAACGAGAACAAAAAAAACGAACATCACACACTTCGATTATAACTTTTCCGGAATCAAAGGTCAGGAGGCTGCCAAGCGAGGACTCGAAATAGCGGCAGCTGGTGGACACAACATTCTTCTCAAGGGTCCACCTGGGGCAGGTAAGACGTTACTAGCAAAATCTATTCCATCGATTCTTCCTAGTCTCACGTATGAAGAAGCTGTAGAGGTAACTGCGATCGCTTCAATTTCTGGCATCCTCTCGCAACAACAGGGGCTTGTACAAGAACGGCCGTTCCGCTCCCCACATCACAGCTCCTCTGCGGTCTCGCTTGTCGGAGGAGGCACATGGCCAAAACCAGGTGAAGTTTCGCTCGCTCATCGTGGCGTACTGTTTCTCGATGAGCTTCCAGAATTCTCACGCTACGTATTGGAACATTTGCGTCAACCACTGGAGGACGGCTCTGTGTGTATTTCGCGTGCAGTTGGTTCTGTTCAGTTCCCAGCAAGATTTCTGTTGATCGCCGCTATGAATCCCTGTCCGTGCGGTCATCTCACCAATCCTCACAGACCATGCACGTGCAGCCACGAGAGTGTCATGCGCTACCAGAAAAAAATTTCAGGACCATTACTTGATCGATTTGACATTGTGATCGAAGTCCCGGCAGTCGAGTATGACAAACTTCTTTCTCTGGAAAAACCTGAGTCCTCTAACATCATCCGTGAGCGAGTGGAGGCTGCCAGGAAAACACAACACACGAGACTCAAAAGTATGAAGCTGTTCACCAACAACGAGATCAAATCTGCAGATCTCGATGTATGCGCTCCGCTCACCCTTGAAACGCGATCACTCCTAGAACAAGCACTGCGAGGAAATCACCTCTCGGCACGAGGCTACACACGCGTTCGAAAAGTCGCTCGAACGATCGCTGATCTTGCACAGTCCGATGAGATCACCGTCGATCACATGGCAGAAGCGTTGCAATATCGAGGACAAGATAACGTTCAATCGTATGGATAGAGTCGAAGTTCAAATTTTAACGAGTCAAACGCGAACATTCATTTTTAAACTGGAGGATAACACTCTCAGCAAGGTCTTCCGATCGTTTGATCTGCTCGAAACATTTGGTTATCGGCTTGGAATGCCACATGTAAAACAGATCGATCGTGGTTTATTTGAGCTACGCATTCGTGGGAAACAGGATGTGCGTTTATTCTTTACCTTTCGAGACCACAAGGCGATCGTTCTTCATGGGTTTGTGAAAAAGACCATGCAAATACCTAATAACGAACTACGCATGGCTCAAGCGAGAATGAGGATACTTGATGAGATATAACAGATAGGCTATACTCCGATTATATGAAATCCTACAAAAACTTCAAAAAAGAACTATTTGCGAAACGGCCGCTTGTAAAAAAAGCGTACGAGAACCTCGAATCAGAATATGCGCTCATAGAACAACTCATCGCCTACCGATTAGAGCGAGGAGTCACTCAGGCTGAGCTCGCAAAAAAGATTGGCACGAAGCAGTCAGCCATTTCTCGTTTTGAGTCTGGATCCGAGAACCCCACACTAGAATTTCTCCGAAAGATTGCCGACGCCATTGGCGTCCATCTTTCTGTAAAGGTTTCGTAAAAATCTACATAAACAACCACACGAGCTGTTGTTTATTTTGTCTATTTTTTCTTATCCTTCTTCGGCTTCTTTATTTTTCTCTGCTGAGCGTTGTTTCCTTTGGCCATAAAAAGAGATTATTTTTCTTCGATGCGATCAGTATACACGAAGCGATGCTTCTAGTTAAAGCGAAAATAGAAATACACGATCGTCAGCAACACGATCCATGCCACACCAATAGTATCCATCACCCGCATGCGTTTTACAAATTCCTCCCAATCACTCCACCCACCGTATTTCCATGACCAGCGTCGACCAAAAATGACACACAGGATGAGCGCGGCGATACCGACGATTGGAATCAGCGAAATCAAGAACCAAAAATAGACTCTTGCTCCGAGCGTCCAGCCTTGCGTGAATAAGAGCGCACCGAGTGCTGGACCACGCAAAAATCTAGCGCGACGTTTTTCGTCAGGCTCAAGAACAAGCGTAAACCCGCAGTCCTTACACTGTTCATTCCAGGCTTCGACTTGTGCTTTACAATTTGTACACGTCTGCTGCATAGGTCCTCTTGGTCTTCTTGGACTTACTAGCGAATATAATCCAACGGATTTTGGAAACGTCCTCCACGAATAATCTCAAAGTGGAGATGCGTTCCGGTTGAACGTCCTGTTGAACCTGTCTGGGCAAGAGCTTGTCCAGCGCTGACCACCTCTCCCACGCTCACAAAATTCGCAGAGTGATGTGCGTAACGCGTCACATATCCGTCGCCGTGATCAATTTCCACTGTTAATCCATATCCACTGCGCCAACCAGAATAAATGACGACTCCTCCGCGTGCCGCGTAACTGTACGTTGAATAATCACCGTCCACATCAAGTCCTGTGTGTCGCCAACCGTAATACTGTGTGATCACTCTCCAGTCCGTTGGCCATGTCCAACCACCTGTCACAATTCCTGATGAAGAAGGTGCTGTGAAAAGATCGCTGATCGAAGCAGAGCGTCTGGCTGTAGCCACAGGTGCCGGAGGTTCGCCACCAGGCAACAAGAGTTTGTCGCCAATCGAGAGACGGTCCGCGCTCTCAATCCCATTTTGCGCCATCACCGTGTCTGTGTCCACAGAAAAATTGCGAGCAATAGATGAAAGTGTATCACCGCTCTTCACTGTATAAAGCACACCATCCACGGGAAGAATCGAAAGCTCGTCTCCTGGTTGGATCGTGCTGGTATATGAAAGGTTGTTGCTCCACAAAATCGTCGAGAGACTCAAGCCAAATTTTTCTGCGATGACTCCCAGCGTATCGCCTTCTTGAATGACGTACGTCTCAATGTTTGCGCGCTCGGGAACAACCACTGCGGACTCTTCTCGTCCAACCTCTGGAGTCACATATACCTCTTCCAAATAATCCAAATCAATGTGACGTCGCGCATCGACAATCGTGTCTTGCGTATAGGATGAACTCCCTCCTAGCGTGACAACAGCCGACCCAGCCTCAATCACTTCCAGCTGATAAAATTCGTCTGATGAGACGAGTTGATACAACAAACTCTTTTGTCCAAAGTCCTCAGCACGAACATCTCTTGCCGAAATATTCACAAAGACCACAGAGGCAACAATCATGCCCATGATCACATGAACCGTAAATCTATTACTAATGAGAAAAATTATTTTGTGCTTGGCTGGATACAACACGCGATCAACATAACGACGTGCAAGCAGAACAAGACGAACCACAGGCACACACAATGCGCGAACAAAAAACAGACCAACACTCTTCACTGGATGAGCTAGTCTGAAAAAAAACGTCCCTCCGTGCCGTTTCACAAGAATCAACCCACGCAAAAGG
>CAYHRJ010000021.1:0-18035 GCA_964359095.1 uncultured Gammaproteobacteria bacterium
GCAATTCCCAAGTCTCTTTGCGCGGACTGGATTTTGGAGATCATGTGTTGACCGTTGCCGCCGTAGATGAGGCGGGCAATGGGATCATTGACGAGTTTATCGTTCATATTGAGCCTCGCTATCCGATTGTCCAAACCATTCGCAGATTCGTGGTTCCCGTTCAGGCATTCATCCAAACCCTCTTTACGTTTTTTGATAAAGTTTGAGATCTCTTTACGTCCCTATGAGATTTTCCACCTTCCTTGTTTGTCTCCTTGTTTTCCTTGTGTTGTTTGCCCCTGTGCGGCCGCTGTCTGCGACGTCCTTCGGGATCACGCCTTCAGTGCTTGAGACATCGGTGGAACGCGGGGACGTGTTGAATGTTTTTGTCGCCATTGTGCGAGCCAATCCCAACGAAGACGAGTATCTGCTCGTGTCCACGCGGGATGATCCGGCTGGTTCTATTAAACTGACTTCGGGGGAAAGATTTTTACTCCCGCTGGGTGAGCTTGAGGTTCGTTATACGTTTGCCGTACAGACATCTAAGCTGGAGGGTGTTGACCTGCTGGAAGCGGGGATTGAGTTCACCAGCGAGGAAGAAGACGAAGGTCTGGGCGGGAATAAAGTGATTTTGGGAGGCGTGATGAAGATTGCTGTTTCCCTTGTTGAGCCGGGTCAGTTGCCAACCAAGGAGGACACGGAAGAAACAGTTACTCCCGCGCAAGAAGCGGCGCGTTCCTGGATGCGCGTTGGAATCGATACGGGTTTTGCCGTGCTTGCCGCGCTGGCGCTTGCCCTGACCTTGGCTTTTGCACACCGACAGACAAAAAAAACGAAATGGCTTTTCGTTCTTTGTTCCGCAACGTTTTTGGGGGCGGTCATCGGTTGGGGTGTTGCCAGCGGGCGCATACCGTTGGGCCGATGGGAGGATACGTGGGAAACCAGTTCGGCGATGTTGGAACAAGGTTCGTATTTTTTGTTGACCGCAGAGGGAGAGGCGGACGAGTTTCTCAATCCGACGGCAGGTCGTTCCCAGACGTTGGACGGTTCCTGGAATTATTTCGCCACGGCCCCCGGTCGAGTCTATGCCGTTGCGGCTGATGAAGAGACGCAGACACTGGCAAATGGCAACCTGTTCCGATTCCATGAGACCGTGATCAAACCTCTTTTGGCCGCATCGCTTCCAGGGACGGTTTCTTCCATTCGGGAAAATTTGCCTGGCACGTATGCGTTGCTTCAGGGGGAACGCGAGACGGACGGCACGTTCTATTGGTGTCTGGCGGAGGTGTGGGAATCCATTGCCGTGGAATGCGATTTTTTGGAACGGAGGTTTTCAGGCGAGATCCAATCGGTAACTTTTTCTCAAAACGCGCTGAACGTGGTTGTGGTGCAAACACCGGAGGGCGCCTATACCTATGACGTATGGAGGGAAACCGTTGAACCTCTGGAGGAATCCGTACCCGTCGAAGAGGAGGCGGAGGTGTTTTCCAAGCCGTTTGATACCCTCGGCATTCGTGCGCGATTTGGGATCGTCGCATTGGACGAGATCTTCATGCTGGCTCCCGTGGGTGCATCCTATCATCCTCTTTCGGATTTTGTGTGGATTGAACGCGTGCCGGAGACAACAGGCTCTCGCGTTTCTTTGGTTGACACCCGAACGTTAAAACGCGTATTCCTCACGTCCGTCCGTCCCGCGCAAACGCTTTGGTGGCTTCAAAACGGCGGCTTCATGGCCAGTCCGTAGATGGATGAGCGGTGGATGGCTCCGTAGGTACGCGAGTCCGCACTTCGGCCACGGTTGTCTCCCATCAAAAAGTACGCGTGGTCCGGAATGGGCATATAGACTTCCTCCGTATTGGTTGCGGAGAGTGTCCATTCTCCCGGATCCAACCAAGGTTCTTCGATGAGTGTTTCCGTTCCGTCCTCATGGCGAATCCACACCCCGCCGCTGTGGATTGAGAGACGTTCACCCGGCAGGCCGATCACGCGTTTGATCACCAGCTGTTTGGTGATCGGGTCGGCAGCCTGGACGATATCCCCACGCTCGGGGGAACGAAAGAAGAGAATGTATTTGTTTACCAAAAAAAGATCCGCGTCCATGTAGGTGCGCTCCATGGACTGGCCGTTTACGCGTCCAGGCTCCAAAATAAACCCTCGAATCAACAAGAGCAGGAGGATCAGCAATAAGAGCGCGTGAGCCGTCTGTTTGAGGAAAAAAAGAAACATGGTGAGGTTTGATAAAAGATATGATATCATAATGGCGTATGGACGTGGACAACTTTTTTTTCGGCGTGCAAGCCGCGCTGGTGAGTGTTGTCGATACTCTCCGCGTCATCACGCGTTTCCCCCTGTTCATCGGATTCATCATCGGCTTCGGTGTTGCCTCCGTCATCCACGCCATGTTGTCGGCCGAGCATATCCGTTTTGTGCCCGCCATGGTTTTGAGTGATCCCTCCGTCAGCTTCCCCCAGGTCTATCCGGCCGGGCACGGCGGCACGTTCGATCATTCCTATACGGCATATGAAAAAAATGTGAAACGCATGAAGGCCATTTTTTATGGGATAGCGCTTCTCATCATTATCCTTTTGATGCTTGCAACTTTTGCGTTGAAATAATATGTCTCAAGCTTTAACCGTTTCGTTCCGTGTTTCATTATTTTTTGCAGGGGCGCTTTTGGCGCTCATCCCGTTTTCGGTTCATGCCCTGGGGCTTTCGCCTCCGACGATGGTGGTTGACGGGTTGTTGCGTGGCACCACGCAAACTCGCACCGTGACATTATTCCGTGCTCCTGAGGATATTGGGAACGTGTATATCAAGGTTCAGCCGGACGAAAAAAGCACGGAATTTTTCATCCTGGACGAAACGCAGATCGTGATGGTGGAAGGGCAGACGCAAATTGATTATGAGTTCGAGATCACGCCTGGGGATGCGGCGAACGGGGACTACGAATGGAAGTTGCGGTTTCTCAAAACGCCAGATCCTACCGCGCCCGTCGTGGGGGCGGGTGTCAGCGTGATCACGGGCGTAACCGCACAGTTGCTTGTGACGGTCGGGGGCGAGGAAGTTCTTGCGTATACTCTGGATGGGATCTATGGGGATCCGACCGAAGAAGGGTTGGAAGCATTTGTGACCTATACTGTGAGCAATACTGGCAACGTCGATTGGCGTCCCACGGAAATTGTGTTTGCCTTTTTCGACGTCTCCGGGGAGCGTGTAGGCGACTACACGTTGACCAAAGAAGAAATTGAACCAGTTCAAGCCGGGCAGACGTCGCAATCATTCAACGTGTCGGTTCCGGTTGAGCTTGTCCGTGGTTCCTACACGGTGAGCGCCACGTTTTATGACGGAGAAACGGAGGTCGGGTCGCTTGAAAGCACACAGCCATTTGAGGTGTATGCGCCGGGTACGCTCGCGCAGTCCGGTACGCTAAAGGGCTTGAGCGTGAACAAGGACTTATTTTTCCCGGGAGAGAAGGCCAAACTTACCGCCACCTTCCAGAACGACGGAGAGATCTTATTAACTGCCTTGTTGGTAACAGAACTTTCGCGCGACGGACAAATCCTTGATTTGCTCCGCGGGCAGGAGATTGAGGTCAATCCAGGTGAGGAATTTGTCTTTACGGAATGGTTGGACACGAGCGAGGAGGGAGATTATCAGGTCAATGCGTATGTGGAGTACGGGAAAAAACAGACGGAAGCGCAACAGACAAGCTTCACGGTCAGCTCAAAAGCAGCCTCGACGGATTCTTCGTTTGGTGATGCGGCGCTCGGCTTTTTCAATTCTATTGTAGGCCTGTCTGTCCTTGCCATCGGGTTCATCCTTATGGCCATGCTGATTATTCTCGTGAAGCGTAGAAAAAAACATATGCCGGTCGCCACCATTTCGACGCCTCCGGTACAGACTCAGTCATCACCCTCTGCGCTGGCCTCCTCGATTGCACCTCCGGTTCAGGTCGTGTCCTCGCCGGCCAGTGGTTCCGTTTCTCCCACGAACAACACTCGGCCACCACAGGATAATGCGGGAAACTCCACAACCGGCGTGTCATAATGTTACACTTATCCACACTTTTTATTGAAGCAAACGGGAAAATTTGTTAGGATAAACTTATCCCCATTTATAACTGAGAGAAGATAATCTCTCTATAAGCCCTTTCCATATGGTTGAATCAAATAATTCAAATGCCCTTACGTGGGTTTTAGGTGGCGCGCTGGTCCTTATTGGGCTTGTGGTTGTCATCATGCTTGTGAGCGTCAATTCACAAGCGGACTCGGTTTCAACGTCAACGACCGTGACCAACGTGGCGCCTACTGTCGACACGTTGGTGCTCAAGGATAACGGAGCAACAGTGACCGGTGGCGGCACGCTTTCCCTTAATGCCGGAACCACAGAGTCCGTAACCATTACGGGAACCGTTTCTGACGACAACGGTGTTGCGACCAGCTTCGCAAGCGGAGACCTGAGTGACATTGAAGGCGAACTGTACCTTACCAGCCTTGCCACCGCCGGATGCGCCTCTGGCACGACCGACAACAACCAGTGTTACTTTACCAACGGGGCAGCAAACTGCGTCCTCGGTTCTACGGTAGACACGACGACGATCAACTATACCTGTACGTTCTCCATGCAATACTATTCTGACGGAACCTCCACGGGAGGCGCATCTGCTGCGGACACATGGACGGCAAGCGTTAAGGTTGTTGATGACGCTTCCTTGGCTGCCACGTCGACTCAGACATTTGAGACTGGAACGCTTCTCGCGCTGAGCATCCCCGCAACGATTAACTATGGAACGTTGGCACGTGAACAATCAACGACCAACACGAACAACCAAGAGATGGTTATCACCCAATACGGAAACGACGGTGCGGACGTCGAGGTTTCCGGTACGACCATGCCCTGCTCCGTTGTTGGAACTATTCCGATTGCCAACCAGAAGTGGAGCTTAACTGATCTTTCCGCCGGAGCAGGTGGAGTTACAGCTCTTTCCGGAGTAGCTGTTGACACAGGGTTTGGCATCGCATATCGAACGTTAGATGCGACAGCTCTTACAAAGACTCTCTACTGGAATATTATTTTGCCAAATGTGGCGAGCGGATCTTGCACTGGTACGGACACCATCACCGCCATCGCTTCTTAATTCACTTCCCAATCTAAGCATATGAACATAAAAGTGCTTGCCAGTTTGGGAGTGATTGTGGCGCTGTTAACGGCTTGGCTTCTTGTATCGCTGTACTCGGCCTCACGTGTCGAGATTACACCTACTCAAGAGGCGGCTGTTGAGCGATCCGGCGGGAGCCTTGATGCGGTTCTTGAAGGTCAAAGCATGGGCGTAAGCACGTCTGTGGATGTGGCCAACAAGGATGTCAAAACAAGCGTTACCGTCGCGGAATAACTCTTCCAGCAAATAAATCAAAATGCCGTCCATTCGGGCGGCGTTTTGAATTGCGTTTTGAATTTACGCAAGGATTCGGCTGTGCTATAGTGTGTGCATTATGATTGGTAAAACTTTTTTTGCCTACGGAGTCCGTATGGCAACGGTACTCATTGTTGTCGCGCTAGGTTTCACGGCCACACAGGTATTGGCATACCCCCCGCCGGGAGTCGACGACGTCTTTATCACCAGCGCCGCGTACTCGTATGTTGATACGTACAACACGACAAATCCGTTTCCGCTCAATGTCGGTACGACAAAGACGATTTATGTGAATGGACGCGTGACGACTAGCACCGCCGGGACGGGGTTTGCGGACGGAACGCTGCAATCGGTTGAGTTGCGGATGTACCGTGCAAATGTGGGATCCAGCTGCACGATCGACCTGAATGATTGTTATAAAGTATCCTGCACGGTTACTGCCAATAGCCAAATAACGCTTAATTATTCTTGCACCTTGGATCTTTCCTATATCTCGGATTCCACGATGACCGGAGGAACGCACGAAGCGGAAGTATGGAACGCCGAGGTGATTGCGACGGACGACCAGAACCAAGTTGGGTCAAGGATTCAGACGTTCGAAATCCCAACCTCGCTCTCAGTTGGAATTCCCACCTCAGTCGCGTTTGGTGTGCTTGCGCGCGAGCAGGCGACCACAGTCGCAAATAATGTGAACTATCCGCTTACCCAAAATGGGAATGACGTGGCGAGCGTGACTGTGTCGGCAACCAACATGACCTGCACCCCTACCGGAACGATTCAGGCGTCTTTAATGTCCTGGAGTTTGACTGATGTAGATGCGGGTGATCCCACGACAGTGCCTTTGGCAGGAGTACCCGAGAATGTGAACTTGGGGTTGGGAACGGACGACGATGTGGGATTGGTCAAGTATCTTTATTTTAATATTACTCTCCCTTCCGTTGTGAGTGGTACGTGTTCAGGATTTATGACTGTTGAGGCCATAGCGGGTTAACGATAAAAGGAGGACTGTGAGCACAGACGTTTTGCAACTCATTCTCGCGTTAGATGTGGGTCTGTTAGCAGGTTTTCTGTTTTGTTTTGCGGATCGCGCGAGAGGCCGTGCGACTCAGACACAGCGGGAACAGGCAAAAGATCAGGCCATGCTTAATAGTATTGCTGATGGAGTGCTTGCCACGGACGGAAGGGGAGTTGTCACGTTGTTCAATACCGCCTGCACCCGCATGTTGGGATGGGAGCCTGAAGAAGTGATCGGCAAAAAATTGGTTGATGTAGTGAAAATGACTAATGATGCCGGCGAGGAAATTCTCTCTTCGCAACGTCCGCTTGCCAAGACGTTGGAGCTAGGGCTCACATCTTCGTTCACCCAGCGGTACCGCCGTAAGGACGGTTCGGTATTTCCTGTGTCCATCACTGTTTCCCCTATCGTTTTTCGCGGGCGTCCGGAGGGCGCCATCGCGGTTGTGCGCGATGTGACGAAGGAAACACAAATCGATAAGGCGAAGACGGAGTTCGTCTCTTTGGCCAGCCATCAGTTGCGCACGCCCATCTCGATTATCAATTGGTATCTGGAGGCCATCCTGACCGGTGAGACAAGCGGCTTAACCGCCCGGCAGAAGCAATTCCTCAAACAAGTGTACGAAAGCGCCGGTCGAATGTCGGAGTTGGTCGATACTTTGTTAAACGTTTCCCGATTGGAAATGGGAACGTTTGCCATGAAAAAAGAAGAGGTTAATCTTCTTCCCCTCGCGCGCTCGCTTGTTCAGGAGCTCGAACCGGAGCTCAAGCGGCGCAGACATCGGTTCATGTTTACATCGCCGTCCACGTTTCCGTCCATTCGCGCGGATCGCAAGCTCGTATGGATTATTCTTCAAAATTTGTTAACGAACGCCATCAAGTATACGCCAAATGGAGGCAAGATTGCGTTAGACATGACCACGAGAGGATCTCATGTCCTGATTCATGTTTCCGATTCCGGCGTGGGGATTCCCGAAGCGCAGAAGAGCCGTATTTTTTTGAAGATGTTCAGAGCCCAAAATGCGCAGGAGTTGGATTCCAACGGTTCGGGTTTGGGTCTTTACATTGTGAAGTCGATCGTGGAGAAGATGGGCGGAACGATTCGTTTCACTTCGCGTATTGGTAAAGGAACCGTGTTCCGTGTTAAATTACCAAGGTAGGATATGTTGAAAAAATGCGTTCTCATCGTCGAAGACGAGCCGTACGTCTCTCAAATTCTCAAGATTAAACTTGAGGAAAATGGATTTCGTGTTCTGGTTGCCCCAAACGGAAAAGAAGGTTTGAAGATGCTTCGCGCGCAGAAGATAGATGTCTTGCTGTTGGATCTGCTCATGCCGGTGCTGAATGGATTCCGCGTGTTGGAGGAGATGCAGCGTACGCACATCACGGTTCCCACGATTGTTCTTACGAACCTGGGGCAAAAGGATGACCTGGAGCAGATCCGTCAGTATCCGGATGTGGATTATCTTATCAAATCCGACACGCCCCTTTCCGCCATTTTGGAAAAAGTTCGATCAAAATTATAGAACGAGGAGGACATGAAGTGGAGATTTTCCGATACGTCGATTAGCGCGCAATTCGGCGTTTTATTTACGCTCGTGTTTTTTGTGCCGGTCGTCTCGCTCGGCTTGTTTTATTCTCTTGAGTTTCGTCAAATCCAAAAGGAAAACCTTGAGGAGCTGGCGTATGTCGCCGATGGGAACGCCAAGCAAGTGGAACTGCTGATGGAGGAACGTCTTGGGTTACAGCAAACCATTTATGCCAGCACGTCCATCCGGCTGGCTCTGAGTCAAGCGGACAAGCCGGCACTTCTGGTTGCCATGCGCGAGTATCTGCTTGCGGATCCTTCGATTCGATCCATTCAATTTTTTGATACGGCCGGCGTCTCGTATGCTTCGACGTCCGAGGATGCCGACGAGATGTCTCTTCCTGAGAACGCGAGGGAAGTGACAAAGGATGAGACGGGCTTTTACGAGGTTCAGATGAAAGATGGCATCCTGACAGGGTTCATGCTGAGGGAGTTTCAACACGGGAACGCCTTCCGAGGCTCGCTTCTTATCGGGATTGATCTTTCGGACATTGTGGATTTACAAGCATCGTACTCTTCCCTCTCGCAAACGGGAGAGCTCTTGCTTGTCGCGCCTCAAAATGGGATGGCCGTCGTGTTCACCCCAAAGAGGTTTGCCGATGGCCGTTCGTCGTTTCCACTGGATGATCAGTCCGTTGAGGTTCGGTCGTTGAATCGCACGTCTGGTGCGTATCACAAAGCAACAGACTATCGTGGAACGCAGGTTTTTGCCGCCACGCAGTACCTTCCATCGCTTGACTGGGGACTCTTGGTAAAGAAGGATCGTGATGAAGTACTCGTGCCGGTGGTGAACCTCTACCGAATCATCTTGTTTGCGATTGTCACGTCTCTCCTCCTGTTATTTTTACTGGGGTGGTATCTGCGACGGTATGTCCTTTCTCCCATCAAGGCGCTCACCAAATTAGCAAAACAAATACAGCATGGAATGTATCGAGGCAATCTGACGATAGACGCTCAAAATGAAGTCGGCAGCCTGGCGCGCGCGTTCAAGACCATGAGCGAGCAATTGCTGGAAGCGAACCAAACGTTGGAAGACAAGGTCAAACGCCGCACTTCCCGTTTGAACCAGATGCTGAAACAAGTGCGGGCGCAAAAGATGCGCGATGATGCTCTCTTGTCCTCCATTGTGGAGGGGATGGTCGCGACCGACAAGGAGGGGATCATTGTTCTTGCTAACGCAGCGGCATGTGAGATGTTGAACCGTCCATCGAAGAAACTTTCAGGCTCGCCGCTCGCCGCATTTCTGCGCTTGCGTTCATTGGATGGGCAGGCTTTGGGGAAAAAGATCGATCCTCTTACGCGCGTCCTCACCAGACGGGAGGTCGTTCGTCGTCAGGAGTTTTCTGCCAGAATCCAAGGGCGTACCTCATTTCCTTTGGAACTTTCTGCGGCGCCGGTGGTGGTGGACGAGGCGTTTGTCGGAGCCATTTTTATTCTGTATGACCTTACAAAGGAGAAAGAAGTTGATCGGCTCAAGAGCGAGTTTATCGCCATGGCCTCCCATCAGCTGCGCGCGCCGTTGGCGAGCATGAAGTGGTACGGCGAGTTGCTGGCAAAAGGGAAGGCGGGATCGCTCAAGAAAGAACAGGCCGAGTTTGTCGACCGCATCAATATCTCGACGCGTCGAACCATTTCGCTCGTTGATGATTTTTTGAATGTTTCACGTGTTGAACGCGGAGAACTCAAAATGACGCCGCGTAAGGTACCGGTGCGCGAGTTGATTAGGGGAATCGTTCAGAGCCTCTCGCCGGACATCGAACGCAACGCGCTACGGGTTCGGGTACGCGCGACAGCCAAACACAAGACGATCATGGCGGATCCGGACATGATGCGCGAGATATTGGCCAATCTCATCGGGAACGCGGTGAAGTATACCCCCAAGGGAGGCGAGGTTTTGGTAACGATTAAAGATGCGTCTGGGGGTTTGCGGTTGGAAGTTCAAGATAGCGGCGTGGGTATTCCGGCAAACGAGCAGAAAAAGTTGTTCGGGGAGTTTTTTCGAGCGTCGAATGCTTCAAAGTTGGGGTTTGAAGGAACCGGACTTGGCCTGTATACTGCTAAGCGCCTGACGGATCGCATGGGAGGAACGATCGGTTTTGAATCGCAGGAAGGGAAGGGCTCCACGTTTTGGGTCGAAATTTGATTGACGCGCTATGCCAGAAAAGAAAACGATCCTCGTTGTAGAGGACGATCACTTTTTATCCGATATTTATAAACGCCAGCTGGAAGGCAAAGGATGCAAGGTTGTGGTTGCTGGCAATGGCACAGAGGCGTTGAAGGTTCTCAAGGATTTGAAACCAGACGTGATTTTGTTAGATCTCATTATGCCTGGGATGAACGGATTTGAGTTTTTAGAAGCGCTTCGTGCAGAGGCGGATCACAAAAAACGGCGGGTGATCGTCTTATCCAATCTTGGACAGGAAAGCGATAAAGAACGCTGTAAGACGCTGGGCGTGAAAGAATATCTTGTGAAGACCGATGTGAGTGTTGACCAGATTTTATCCGCTGTTCTCGGTTCATCAGGTTAAGTGTCTGATTTGTCATCAGAGAAAGCCAAGGTCTTTTTTTTTTGTTATACTAAGAGCACTATGGGACTTACCAGAGATCAATTACACGAGGCGCTTGTAGATTCGCAGGCCATCGAGGAGGAAGATTTTACAAAGGCAGAACAAGCTACTGAGGTCGCCCAGATTGGGATCGACGGTGTACTCATTTCTCGCGGGGTGCTCAAAGACGAGGATTACGGTCAGGTTATGGCGGCTTGGTACTCTGTTCCGTTTGTGAATTTGAGGCGAACGCATGTTCCAAACGAGGTCGTCGTGAAACTTCCTGAGGTGTTTGCACGGACGCACAACATTCTTCCCGTAAAAGAAGACGAGGCTTCTTTTACGATCGCCACTGATGACCCACATGATCTGCTTGAGCGCTCTTTGCTGGAAAAGTATCTGCGCCGTGAAGTTCACTATGCATTCGCGACCAAGGCGGATCTGAAAGCGCACATGTATTTGTTTGCGAAGGATCCAAAAGCCATGATCGCGTCGATTGTTGATCGTCCTTCAACAACACAAGACGGCGTGGATACGACGGCTATTGAACTCATCGACGCGGTCATCAATTACGCCTATCAAGGGGGAGCCTCTGATATTCACATCGAACCCGAAGAAGAATACACACTGATCCGGTATCGCCAAGACGGCCTGTTACATGATATCGCACGGATCCCGGTGCGCCTTCATGACAACCTCATGACGCGTTTGAAAGTCCTCTCGCGACTTGCAACGGATGAAAGACGTGCCGCGCAAGATGGGAAGATTCGACACAAGACGCAGTGGGGAGAGGAGATCGAAATTCGTCTTTCTATTTTACCAACCACGCACGCCGAGAAAGCGGTGATGCGTTTGCTTGCCGATAAAAGCCAGGAGTTTAATTTGACCAACCTTGGGTTATCCGAGGCCGACTATGGAAAAGTCTCCGAGGTGGTTCAACGGCCATGGGGAGCTATTTTAGTCACGGGTCCAACAGGTTCAGGAAAGACCACAACGCTCTATTCCATTTTGAAAGTTTTGAACAAGCGCGATGTGAACATCACGACCATTGAAGATCCTGTGGAGTTCGATATGGAAAGCGTTGCTCAGACGCAGGTAAATGAAAAAACAGGCCTGACGTTTGCCAAAGGACTTCGTTCAATCGTGCGGCAAGATCCGGATATTATCATGGTGGGAGAAATTCGAGATTCAGAAACAGCCGCGATCGCGGTGAACGCTGCCATGACCGGACACCTGGTTCTCTCCACCCTTCACACAAACGATGCGTCAACCACCTTCCCTCGTTTGCAAGATATGGACGTTGAAGATTTTTTGATAGCCTCAACGGTGAATGTCGTGGTCGCTCAGCGTCTGGTACGTAAGATTTGTGCCAACTGTATCCAGAGTCTGCAGATCGACAAAGTGACCGAAGAGCTTTTGGCTCACAATCCCCACGTGCTTCAATATGTGAAAGAGTTGAGTGGGAAAAAAACATTGAAAGGTGTGACGATGTATAAGGGCAAGGGTTGTCATGTGTGTCACGAGACGGGTTACCACGGACGTATGGGCGTCTTTGAAGTGTTGAACGTAAGCGAAGATGTTCGACAGGCGATTATGGCACACAAGAATGCTGATGAGATTCGCGCGATTGCCCTCAAAGAAGGAATGACCAGCATGGTCTATGACGGCGTGCGGAAGGTGACGCTTGGGGTCACCACACTGGAGGAAGTGATGCGTGTGACTAGTGAGTAGCTGGTAGCTGGTATCTGGTATGTGGGAGTTGGTTTAATGAGAGTTCGAATACCAGCTTCCAGATACCAAATACCAAATACCAATTTCTATGGAGGAACTACAAGCGATTATTAAACATGCGGCAAAAAAAGGTGCATCTGACGTGCACCTTGTTTCGGGTGCTGCGGCTCAGATACGCGTTCACGGAAAATTGGAAATCATGAAGAACGAGGTACTAACAGCCGCGTTCGTGCAAAAAATTGTGATGGCTTTGCTCAAACAACCTCAGTTGAAGCAGCTGGAAGACTCAGGAGATGTAGATGTGGGTCTCACAATGTCAGGCGTTGGGTTGCGTGTGAACGTTCATAGACAATCTTTGGGTCTGTCTCTTGCGATTCGAATTATCCCCTCTGATATTCCCACACCCGAGACGCTCGGTTTTCACGAAACCATGATGCAGATTCCTGATTTGGAAGATGGATTTGTGATCGTGAGTGGGGCAACAGGATCGGGCAAGTCAACCACACTGGCATCGATCATACAAAAAATGAATGAAGGTGAAGGGCGCCACATTATTACCCTGGAAGATCCGATTGAGTATCGATTTCAGCAGGGAAATTGTTTAATCGAGCAGCGTCAGCTCGGTGCAGATTTTCCTTCATTTGAAAAAGGGTTGCGACATGTGCTCCGTCAGGATCCAGATGTGATCGTCGTGGGAGAGATGCGCGATCCGGAAACGATCTCGCTGGCACTCACAGCCGCTGAAACAGGGCACCTTGTTCTTTCAACCCTTCATGCGCCAAACGCAGCTGAAGTCATCGAGCGCATTGTGAACGTTTTTGAAGGTGCGGCGCAGCAGCAGGTGTTGGTTCAATTGTCCGCCACGCTCAGAATGGTCGTCGCACAAAAGCTGTTGCCGAAAAAAGAAGGAGGCCTTGTGGCCGCGCGTGAAATTTTGGTCACCACAACCGCCATTCAAAGCGCGATCCGCCAGAATAATTTGTCTGTCATCCGCTCTGCGATTCAGACGGGAAAAAAGGTGGGGATGATAAGCATGGAGCAAGCAATGAAGGAAATGAGTATCTAGTATCTGGTATCTAGGATATTGTATGGGAGAATTGAAAAACTTTACCGATTTGATTGCATGGAAGAAAGCTCATCAGATGGCTCTACGTATGTATACCGTTTCGAAAGCATTCCCGTCAGATGAACGATTCGGACTGGTCTCACAAATGAGAAGGTCAGCCGTTTCGGTGAGTTCAAATATCGCAGAAGGATTTACTCGCTTTTCAGCGAAAGATAAACGGCGCTTCTATAACATGGCTGAAGCTTCGTTGGTTGAACTACAAAATCAATTGCACATAGTAAAGGACGTTGGTTTTGTGCCGATGAATCAATTTAACGAACTCTATCAACTCTCAGAAGAGGTTTATCGATTGATAAATGGGTTGGCTCGATCTGCCGTCGATAAGCTAGTTCCCTCCCCCCATTCTAGATCCTAGATACCAGATACTAGATACTCTCACGCTTATGTCCAAAACTCCCTGGTACAAAAAAGAAATCACACTGTTACCGGTTTCCACGGTTGATATTGTGACCATGACGCAAAATCTTTCAGTCATGCTTGAGGCTGGACTTACCGTACCCGAGTCTTTAGGCGTGTTGGTGGAGCAATCAAACGGGCGTCTGAAGTCAATTTTGACACGTGTGAATGATGAAGTTCAGGGTGGTGAGATGCTTGGAGATTCTCTGGAGAAGCATGGGCGAGAATTCGGTCCGATTTTTGTGAGCGCGGTAAAAGTGGGGGAAAGCTCAGGCACGCTCGCCAAAAATTTAACACACGTGGCGCAGCAAATGGAGCGCGATCTAGAAGTGAGGCGTAACGTTCAAGGCGCGATGTTGTACCCATCCATTATTGTGGTCGCCACAGGAGTCATCGGGCTCGCGCTTGCGACGTTTGTTCTTCCACAGATGACGAGCGTCTTTGAATCCTTAAACGTAGAGCTTCCGTGGAGTACACGCACCCTGATTTGGATCTCGAAACTTTTTCAAGAACACGGGGCCGTGGTGACTCCAGCCGTGTTTCTCTTTGCCACTGCCTTTATTTGGCTTGTGCGTCGCCGATTTATGGAACCGATCGTGCATCGTGTCATCCTGCATCTGCCACTGCTCAAAACCTTTATTCACGAAATCAACCGCGCTCGTTTCTGTCGTTCAATCGGCACCATGCTTCAAAGTGGTATTCCGATTCAGGAATCGCTTGGGATTGTCGCAAACGCGATGCCAAACTATGTCTATCGTCAGTCGATTTTGGTGATGCACGAAAGGATCGAGTCAGGGGATAGCTTCGCACAGATTGTGGAAGAATATCCGTTGCTGTATCCAAAAATGGTTCAGCGCATGATTGCGGTTGGAGAGCGCTCAGGAGGACTGGCCGATTCACTTGTGTATCTCGCACGATTTTACGAACAGAAGGTTTCTATCAAAGCAAAAAATATTTCGACGATCATTGAGCCGTTACTTCTCATCGCCATCGGCGTAGGTGTCGCCTTTATCGCTCTTTCGATTTTTACGCCGATCTATTCCATCACCGACGGCCTAGACTTTTAATATGCGTGGGTTCACGCTGATAGAATTAGTGATTGTGTTGTCGATCACGCTCATGCTCTCAGCGATTGTTGGAGCGCTTTCAAGCAACACCCTTCCCAAGACTCAGCTGCACAGCGAAAGCGAGGCAGTCATTGAGAATCTCCGTCGTGCACAAGCGTTCAGTATCGCCGGCAAACATGACCAGCTTTGGGGTGTCCATCTCACCTCGACGAACTTGACGCTTTTTGCGGGGTCAACCTACGCGCTGCGTGACACTCAATACGATCAGGTACGCACGTTTCCAACCGGCATCACCGTCACAGGATTAAGCGATATCCTTTTTGCTGCTCTGAGTGGGAGTACGTCAAACACAGGAACCATCATCCTTACCGCAGATGCAACAAGCGAGACAGAAGTGCTTACGGTAAACGCCCGTGGACTTGTTGAGAAATAATATGGAAGACACGAAAGGTTCAACATTGCTTGAAGTCGTCCTCGTGACGTTTTTGTTTGGTGTGATCGGGACAGGGCTTGTCTCAACGCTCATCAGCTCATCGCAGACTTCCAAACGCGGGCTAGAGCACACGGTGGCAGCAGGCTACATCAAGGAAGGCATCGAAGCCACGCGATCCATTCGTGACCGTGAGTGGTCGGAGCTCGCCAACGGAACCTATGGACTCTCAACAGGATTTGGGTATTACGATTTTTCAGGTACCTCCGATTCACTCGACGGAGGGGTCTACACACGTACCATCACGATCGAAGACGTGTACCGAACGAGTGGACTCAGCAGTGATATCGCCGTGAGTGGAACGCTCGATTCGGCAGCAAAAAAAATTACGGTCAACGTCCGTTGGACGGGAACGGATACGCATACAAAAAATCTTGATGCCGTGTTTTATGTGTTGAACTGGGGTCAACAATCCTGGCTCCAAACACTGACCGCTGATTTTACGGCTGGCACACAAAACAGTACGGACATCACCACAACGGCAAATGGAGAGGCGCAGCTCGCCGCACATGATACGGATTGGGACAATACAGAAGTGCAGCACACCATTGACCTGACAGGTTCAGGCAATCGAGAAACGGCGTATTTTGATGAAGCGAACGATCGTCTTTACACGCTTGCCAGTAATACGTCTGGCGATGACTTTGAGGCGTACGACATGTCGGATGTGAGCGAAAATACTCCAACAAAAATTGATGGCTATGATGTTCAAAACGCAACCGATTTTGTCGTGTCGGGTGGCTATGCCTATATTTCTACGACTGACGATACGGTTGAGGTTGATATTGTGAATGTTGTCACCATGGCCCGCGTCGCCACGATTGATCTCACCGGTTCCTCCAACGCCAACGCCGTGACGATCACAGGGACGACGCTCATCATAGGTCGGGACTCCTCGGGTGATAACGAACTTTGGTTTTACTCAGTCGCCACACCATCGAGTCCCAGCCTCCTGCGTTCCACCAACGTCAGTGCCTCCTTCAATGATTTGGAGTCTTCAACCACCTACGTTTTTGGGACTTCCAGCAATAACAGCCAGGAAGTGTACGCCTTTCAAATTTCTGATGGCTCACAAGTGGGAACGCTCGACATGACCGGGAGTGATAATGCGGAGGATCTCCACCTGGAAGGGAATAATCTGTACGTCGTGCGCGATGATGGAAGCAGTTACGACTTCGCATTGGTAGACGTGACGACTCCTTCCTCCATGAGTGTCATCTCCTCCCTGGAACTTGGAGAGTCTCTCAACGATGTGGACATCGATCCGGGAGAGGACTATGCGTTCATCGCCACGGATAACAATTCAGAAGAGGTCATCGTCGTGAACCTTTCGACATTTACCGAGGAAGTCTCGATCGACACCACTGGGAGTGATAACGCGGAGGCGGTGGAGGTGTACGGCGGCCATGTGTACGTTGGCTCGAGCGCGAATTCTAACGACCTGATGGTTGTGCGTGTTGAGCAGGGCGGATGGAATACGCCAACGCTCGTTGCTTCTGTGGACAAAGATAGTAATCATAATACGGATGCGATCTACGTTTCTGGTTCCTATGTCTATTTAGTGACGAACAACAATAACTCGTATCACGACTTTTTCGTCTACGATATCACTACACCCACAAGTCCCACGTATCTGGGATCTTTGGACCTGGGGTCGGATGTGACAGATGTGGTCGTGAGTGGGGATTACGCCTACGTCTCCACCAGTGATAATTCAGGGGAAATGAAAGTGATCGACGTGACCACGAAAACGTCCCCGACTCTGCTCGCGACGTTTAATGCTTCAGGGAGTCAAGACGGCAAGTCAATTGCGATTTCCGGTTCGACTGTTTTCTTGGGTCGCGTACAAAGCAGCAATCCCGAGCTCTATACGATTGATGTTTCTACTCCTTCCAGCCCCTCAACGCTTGATACAACGGAGTATAGTGCCAACCTCTTAGCCCTTGTGGTTTCTGGCACATATCTGTTTGCGGCCACCGCCGATAACAGCAAGGAACTTGCAGTCTTTGACGCATCAACGACAAGCAATGTGACAGAGGTCGCAAGCTACAATGCCTCAGGATCGGAAAACGCCCTCTCGATCGACCTGAGCGGAACCACGCTTGTGTTAGGAAGGGCAGATGCTTCCTCAGGGGAACTCCTCGTGTTTGACATTACCTCGCCCACATCCCCCTCCCTGTCTGGGACAGGCACCGTCGACGACGATGTGAACGGGGTTTCATTGGATGGGACGAGCATCGTCTATTTGGCGACCGAGGAAGGGGACGAGGAGTTCATGCGCTTTGACATCTCAACACCTTCCAGTCCAACCCTAGATGCCTCTCTTGACTTAAACGCGGATGCAACAGACATAGCCTTCAGCGGCTCTTATGCTTTTCTTTCCAGCGAACACAACTCTCAAGAGGTACAAGTGATCGGTGAAGGGACGCCGCCAAGCGGATATGCGCCTGAGGGAACGTTTACCACACAGACATTTGATGCGGGATCAGCTGTCTCCTGGGACTCGATTGAGTGGACCGAGTCGGGAACAGGTGACATCGTATTCCGTATTCGCACAGCCAGCTCAGAAGCGAATCTCACAACCGCTGAATGGGTTGGATCAGACGGGACGTCTTCAACGACGTATTCCACTTCAGGCAGCACGGTCACAACGGATTCGGGCGCCACGGGAACTCAGTGGATTCA
>CAYHRJ010000022.1:0-17673 GCA_964359095.1 uncultured Gammaproteobacteria bacterium
TGGAAATAGGTTCGAGCTTGGTACAATAAATACACCATTCGATTCACTTCGTTCACTCATGGTCTTCGACCATAAATATATGAATCGCGTCTTTATTGTTCATGGTTTGGATGGGTATCCAGAAGAAGGCTGGTTCCCGTGGTTGAAGGCAGAGCTTGAGGCTCGAGGGTTTGAAGTACACGTTCCACAATTACCTGAGCCTGGGAGTCCGAGAATGAAAAATTGGGTGCCGGCACTTGCTGAGGCTGTTGGCTCAGCAGACGAGCAAACCTATTTTGTAGGACACTCGATGGGTTGCCAGACGATCGCGCGGTATCTCGCGACTTTGCCGGAAGCGGTACAAGTAGGCGGCGCAGTGTTCGTGGCAGGATTTTTTAAGAGCCTTACAAATTTAGAAGACGATGACGAGGTGCGCGAGATTGCCAACGAGTGGCTGACCACACCCTTGGATAACGAAGTCGTGAGATCGCATCTCCAAAAAAGCATCGCCATCTTTTCTGACAACGATCCTTACGTCCCGCTTGAGAATCAATATATTTTCCGTGATGAGCTTCACTCAAGAATCATCATCGAACACGAGAAGGGACATTTTAGTGGGAGCACAGGAACTGTGGAGCTTCCTATTGTTCTTCAATCTCTCTTGCAGATTGCTGACGGCTAACCTATTTTGTATGACAGAGAAAGAAGGACTTCCTCACGTTGAATCAGATTTCGACAGGCTTCTCAAAAGTCGAGAGACGGGTGGTTGGAATTTTGTCGGTCAGGAAAAGTTAACGAGAACGAAGTTTTCAGCCGAGGCGAAGTTTGAAGAGATCGTTTATCAAACAGAAGAATCAATCAAAGAACGTTATTTGGAACAGGCAAGACAACAGGATCCAGCGTCTGAGTTTGAGGTGGATCTCGTGCTTGATGAGAGAACGGACAAGTTGCGCAAGCTGCGAAATCTATCTTCCGATGAAGAATACCAAGACCTACTTAAGAATCTTTTAGCCAAAGATAAACACTACTTTGTTTTTGTGAAGAGAAAATAAAACCGAGCTTGGCGCTCGGTGCGTTTCCAGGGTGACGGATCGTTCTACCAACCGTGGTTGATGACTCCACCGAAGAAGCGGTGGAGGAAGAGGGCTTCCTTTTGGTCGGGACGATTGATGGCTTCGTGTCCAGAGAAGTTGGTGATATCGCCGCTCCAGTCGCAGCCATAGCGCCAGCCAAACTCTGCGTACTCATGCGGCCCACGTGGCTGGAACGTGTCACTTTTTTTACCGGCGGCAAGTGCGGCCTTGAGGAAAGTGAAGCAGTCACGAGCAAGCGGTGCGTTTTGGTAGCTAGGCTTCATTCCACCAGCGTAGGACTGTGTCCATACAGGAATTTCGTAGCTCCAGACGACTTCCTGTCCGGCAGAGGTAAGGAAACCTGTGTAGGAGTCGCGATAGAGCCATGGTCCTTCGCGGTAGACGAGTTCTTTGAAACCCGGTTTGCGCTGAGTGTCACTTGGAGGAACTTGTTCTCCATTGCCTGCGTAGGTTTGGAGCATGGCGCGGCCAAGGAAGCTGTTGAGGTCGCGAAGAAATAGAGGATCGAGAACGTTCATGTTCATCTCCGTAGACGTTCTTATCGGTTTCAAGCTCGTTTGTCAAGATTCAGAATCAAAAAACCTTCCAGAACACTGGAAGGTTTTTTGGTGGGGTGCCTAGTGGGAGTTGAACCCACGCTAGGAGTTCCACAAACTCCTGTGCTAACCGTTACACCATAGGCACCATGAACGCGAGACGAGGATATCAAAAACGAGGAATATGATCAATGGAACGTTTATTCTTTCATTCGGCTCAAAAGGTCTTTGTCAAATGTCAGGATCTCGCCGTTGACTGAACGCGCTGATGCAAGAAGGTAGGCATCGACAAAATGTGAGCCTTTCAGAAAGTCGTTCCATAGATGTAAAAGAACATTCCGCTCTTCCACAACAAGCACAGGGATGGCCAAAAACGGTAACAAAGCAGTCGTGATGGCCTCTCGGGACAGTTTATAAAATGATTCCAAAACAAAAACGGTTTCTGCAATAACCATCGGTTTCACAATGATTTTTCGCTCGCCATCCCTAGCGCTTTTGAACCATTCGACGGCTTTTTTTTGTTGCGCCGCATTGTCACCGACCAAGAATCGAACAAGGACGTTTGTGTCCAGAAGCGAGGTTGTTGCCATAAGCTATTTGGATCGGCTACCCCACGATGCCGTACGAGCACTGCGGAGTTGTTTATCTGTGAGAACGACCTTGGACTTCAGACTTCCCGCCAGCGAGAGAAGATCCACCAAAGGTTCAAGGATCACTCGACCACCGACCCTATCCAACGTGACAAGAAATTTTGAATCTCTCTCAACATGAAGAGCCTTTCGAATAGAGTGAGGAACCGTAACCTGTCCCTTCTGTGTCATTGTAGTTGTATGGGTCATAGGGATACGAATAGCTATAAGTATTACATTTATAATAAAGTAATACCGTTGCTTTGTCAACGTGAAAAAGAAAACTCGCCGCGATGCGACGAGTCGTAGATTACAGTTGGTTTTTCCACCAGTGCTCAAGCTGTTCCTTGAGACGTGGAGAGTCCCAGTCAACGCCGAAGCCTGGCAGACGCATGCTGGCGACTTCATCGTAGGGACCACGATGGTGCGGGAACCAGAGTGGGCCGAGGAACTCCATGGCTTGCCTGGCGCGGTAGAGGTCGTGATTCAACCCGTCGGTTGCCACATACGTATCTAGGTGATCTTGGATCGTGGTGACCAACTGTTCTGCGGAGCCGGCGATCATGCGACCGTTGTCGGCACGATGGTAGCGACCGAGGGTCTTGAGATCCCAGTACGTTTCGTGTCTATGCGGATTTGGATTGGGAGGGTCTGGGGACACCACGAGCGGTGATTGCCAGAGCGTTTTGTGCGTGTGGTCGTGGAAGACTCGAGCGTCATCGCGCGTGGCTAAACGCAATTCGTTTCCAGTTTGGTGCACAGCGACCACGACATATTTCCATCCGCGTCGGTCACCTGTTGGCCGACCGCGTTCTAGTTTCAGTAGAGTAGAGAGCAGCCGCTTGCGTCGATTCCCAACGTAGACGATGTAGTTTTTTTCACCCAGATTCGTGACACGAGACGGGAGCAACTCTTCCTTGATGTTTGTTTCCAAATGTCGTCGTTCCCGAGCCCTGCGTTTGGCTTGTCGATGTGTGCGGAACAGTTCCAAGTTCTCACTTCTGTTGGCACGTGCTGAATTGAGTCCAGCGATGAGCCACAGATCTACCGACTCGTCGGGGACGAACAAGCGTTCCCATGTAAGTTGATCGATCGATGAGAGATCATCTGCGACCGCGGATTCCTCGTCTGCTGTTTCGATCGCGAAGAGTTGGAGGGCGATCCCTAACTGTCGCTTGGCTTCGAAATTTCGTCGACGTTCAAGCGATGAGGGATTGTGGCCAGGATCCGAAGTTGCCAGTTTGAGCATCTGGATCGTGTCCAGGCAATTGGCGACCGAATTGTGCGCTGGCAGACGCTCTGCGAAGGTTCGGAAGTAGGTGGCAATGACATGCTCCACCATGTCCATGGCTGTACGCAGGTACTCGGTCATGCGTCGGTAGAACTCGCGTGCGCCGCTCGCCGTGGCAATGCCGTGTGGGTTTCGGTGCGTCTCCACATAGGCGAAGTAGAGGGATTCACGTTCAGGATAGCCTCTGCTGCAGAAGTCGTTGAACGACAGACCCATCGCATGAATGAGCTGGAATTCCTCGGGAAGGCTGCGAAAAATGAGAGCTTGGTCAGGATAGAAGATCTTCTGGGTTGGCATGTCAGTCTCGCCCCGTATGAGAGTTAACCAGAGTGTGCTGTTTTGGTCAATTTTGGCTGAGTTGAGCGAGCAAGAGTTATCCACCCACTCAAGGCTTGGCGGTAATTTGGTGCTGAGATAGTATTGCGCCCGTTCGCTCATTGGGCGACCACAGGCAGCAATTGGCTATCGAAAGCCCGATCAAATAATTCAACAACTCGTTGCGTTAAAAGCTGGAGACTAAATTTGAAAAGCCTCATTGTCAGTGAGGCTGTGAAATGCGGTACACTGTTACCGTATGGACAAACCAACTTTCCTCCTTCTGGACGGCAATGCGCTCCTGCACCGTGCATGGCATGCGATTCCGCCTCTCACAACGAAGGACGGTTTAGTAGTGAATGCGGCGTACGGGTTTTCGATGGTTGTCGAGAAGATGATCGAGCGATACAAACCTGATTACATGGCTGTGGCGTGGGATCTGCCTGGCGAGACGTTTCGTCACAAGCTGTATCCAGAGTACAAAGGACAGCGAGAGAAAAAGGAACAGGAATTGTATGATCAGATTCCTATTATCCAAAATATTTTGACGGCGTTTTACATTCCGTCTGTGTCTGTAGAAAATTATGAGGCAGATGATGTGATTGGAACGCTTGCTCACGAAGCCGCGGACAAAAATATTCAGACGTTGATAGTGACAGGAGACCTGGATGCGCTTCAGCTTGTGGATGACAACACGCGTGTTTTATTTTTTCAAAAAGGGATTAGTGAGACAAAATTGTATGATGAGGCGGCTGTGATCGAACGCTACGGACTCTCGTCTTCTCAACTCATCGACTATAAAGCGTTGCGTGGCGACCCGAGTGATAACCTCCCTGGTATTGTTGGAATTGGCGAGAAAACGGCGACAGATTTGCTTGTTCGTTATCAGAGCATCGAAGGGATCTATGAGGCGTTACCTCAGATCGAGGAAAAATTTGCGAAAAAATTGCGAGGACAAGAAGAACAAGTCGAGGTGTCGAAAGTTTTGATGACGATTGTCTGCGATGTAAAAACCGGTTTTGAATTTACTGAGGCTAAACGAAAAGAACCGGACCTCCAAAAACTCTTGCCGTTATATCGCGATTTGGAGTTTCGGACGCTTTTGAAAAAACATACCGAGCCACTGTCGAGCTTTGATTCCCTTTCTCGACCAATCTCTCTGGACAAGAAAAAAATCTCGATCAAAATTCTCAAGAGTGCTGGGGGAATCGAAAAATCGTTTAGCTCAGGATCCACGATCGGTGTGTTGATCGCACAGCAGGCGCCGAATTTGTTTGGAGCAACGCTTGCGGCTGCCGCACTTTCAGACGGAGAACAAGCGGTTGTTATCATGAATCCATCCAAGGAAGCCCTTGTGGAAATTCGAAAGGTTCTCTCGGGCGCGGCTATGATCATATCTCATGATCTCAAACGTCTGATGCACCAGTTGGGTGATCCCGTCACCACACACTCATTTGATACGATGATCGCTTCCTATTTGCTCCATGCTGGGACACGTGTTCATGATCTTACCTCTGTTGCACACAAAGCTCTTGGTCGAGCGATTCCCGATGTTCCTCTTACGTTTGCCAAAGAAAAAGATTACGAGACGCTTGGCTCTGTTGTAGCTCTGCTTCCAGAGCTTGCGAACAAAATGCGCGATGCACTCGATGCGGTGAGTCTCACAAAAATTTTTGACGAAATCGAAATGCCACTCATCCCTGTGCTCTTCCAGATGGAGCATGAGGGCGTTCAACTTAATTCACAGAGTCTTGCTGCGTTTTCTTTGATACTCAAAGATCGTATTGACGAGTTAACGGACAAGATCCACAAAGCCGCCGGCGTAGAGTTCAATGTTAACTCCCCTTCTCAACTTGCAGAGGTCTTGTTTGAGACGATGAAGCTGCCGACTAAGGGTATTAAAAAAACAAAATCAGGATTCTCCACGGCCGCGCCAGAGTTTGAGAAGTTGTGGGACGTTCATGAGATTATTCCCATGTTGTCTGAATATAGAGAGCTCACCAAATTGCAATCGACGTATGTGGAAGCTCTGCCAAAGTTGGTTCACAAAGACGGTCGTGTGCACACGAGCTACAACCAAACCGTAGCTGCAACAGGACGCCTTTCTTCGTCTGATCCAAACTTGCAAAACATTCCGATCAAAACAGAACTCGGTCGCGAGATCCGCAAAGCATTTGTGGCGCCCAATGGAAAACGTCTTCTTGCGCTCGATTATTCTCAGATTGAATTGCGTTTGGCTGCCGTGATCGCCCGTGACAAACCGTTCATCACGGCTTTTCAAGAAGGTGCTGACATTCACACACGCACTGCTGCTGAGGTCTGGGGTGTTGCCGAGGATCAGGTAACAAAAGATCAGCGCCGTGCAGCCAAGGCGATCAACTTTGGGATTTTGTACGGCATGGGACCACGTTCACTTTCTCGTTCGACTGGGCTCACGATGGAAGAGGCAAAACAGTTCATCGGTCGTTACTTTGAAATTCATCACGCGATTCGCGATTATCTCGATGAGACAAAACTTAAGGCTCACACAGACGGTTATGTCGAAACTCTGTTTGGCCGTCGGCGATATTTACCAGAGATTCAATCTGGTGTCCCTTTGTTGGTGGCTTCTGCCGAGCGCATGGCGATCAATATGCCTGTTCAAGGGACAGCGGCAGACATCATGAAAATGGCAATGCTGCGCGTGGATGGCTGGCTTTCAAAAAGTCAGTGGCCTGCCAAGATGTTGTTGCAGGTGCATGACGAATTGGTTCTGGAGTGTGATAAAGATGCCGTTGAGGTCGTGGCCAAAGGAGTGAAAGAAATGATGGAAAGCGTGGCGAGTTTTGAGGTACAGCTCATGGTGGAAGTCGAGTCAGGAAAAAATTGGGGAGAGATGGAGTCTTTGTGATATGCTCGTGGCACTATGTTGATTTTCGTGTACGGCGATGATACGTTTCGAGTTCAAGAAAAGGTCAAACACATGAAAGAGGCTTTCAGAGTTAAGTTTGATTCAACAGGTCTGAATACAGCTGAGTATCCAACAGATGGCAAGCCGAAACTTGAAGTTGGAGAGGTTTTTGGATCTATTAGGTCTTTGCCTTTTTTAGGACAAAAAAGAATGGTGATCGTTCGTGATCTGATTGCCAATACAAAAAAGCCTGACATGGGCGTGTGGGAAAAAGGATTTTTGAATGCTCCTGATTCGACGATTGTTGTTTTTTGGGAGACATTAGAACCGAAGGAGTTGGAGAAGAAGCCGCTGTTTGTGGCGCTGAAGAAAGCTGCTGATGTGCATGCGTATCCATTTCCTGAGTTAGAGAGTGCTCAACTTCAACGATGGGTAGCTGATCGCGTAAAGGTGCGAGGTGGATCCGTGAGTCCCTCAGCGCTGGGAGTTCTCTGTGAACGTGTCGGAGGAGACCTGTGGGCGATGGATCACGAGATTTCAAAGTTGGTGGCGTACGCAAGTGGTGGAGAAATTTCGCGCATCATGGTGGATGAACTTGTTCCAGTGAGTTTTGAGGAAAAGATTTTCGAGCTGATGGACGCTATTTCACAAAAACGAAAAGCTGATGCGATACAGATGCTTTCCAACGAACGCTCTGCCGGATCAGACGATCACTATCTGCTCACCATGCTTGGGCGACAGGTGCGTATCCTGCTAGGAGCACGCTCCATGCTCGATGAGAATCCACGCACCACAAAAGAGACACTTGCAACAGCGCTCAGCGTTCATCCCTTCGTCGCACAAAAAGCTCTCGCGCAAGCAAAAGGATTTACTCTTGTTCATCTGAAAGCTGTACATGATCTGTTGTTCGAGTTTGATCAACAGTTGAAGTCGGGTCAGGTGTCAGCCAACATGGCCGTCGACCTCACGACGGTCGCGATGATGACATAAAAACAGACTCATCACTGAGTCTGTTTTGCTTACCTCTTTGCGAGCGCGTTTACTTTTTTCATAAGTCTTGATTTGTAGCGGGCGACAGCGTTCTTTTTGAGGACCTTTTTCTGTGCGGCCTTGTCGAGTTTTTTTCCGATCATGCGAACGACCTCAGTGAGCTCGGAGAGCTTTTTGGCGTCGACTAACTTTCGGGCTTTCACACGCAGTGAGTGAATTTCGGCCTTGACGACCTTGTTTCGCTCTGCTCGCTTTTTACTCTGTCGTAGAGCCTTTTCAGCATTTCGTAGATTTGGCATAGTGTGGTCGCTAGTATAGCGGAGAGAAAAAGACTGTCAACCCCGTTAGTCAACCAGAACTCTGCTGCAATGAACAATCGAAACTGTCTGACGTGCGTCTGATTTTGTTAAAGGATGGAAACGTAGTTGTCTAACGGGGTCAACTATTCTTCAAAGATTTGAAGTCTTTCAACTTCCATTGGCTCCAGCTGCTTTCCTACTGCTCCATTTGTGATGCGAAAGATGTCTTTGTCGATTTTTTTGAGCTCGCCGGAGGAGGAGGTGTATGCGCGAACGGTTGTTTCAAGATGCTTTCCAAGTTTGTTGTGGTGATCCTCATAAGCCTTCATGTGTCGCATCAGCTGTTCAGCTTGTTTTTGAATGTCCTTGACTGATTCCTCGATCTGGAGTGCTTTGAGTCCGAGCATCACAGTTTGAAGATAGGCGAAGAAAGACGTTGGTGACACGATCATCACGCCTTTTTCAAAAGCGTATTCGATCAAGTTGCGGCTATTAACTTTGACTGCGCCCACGCTGTTGCTGATGAGGTTGTGATACACACCCTCTGCCGGAACGAACATGAACGCAAAGTTTGTTGTGCCCTTCTCTGTTTGAATGTACTTGGACGTTTCATCGATTCTGAGTTTGACATCGGCTTTGAATTCTCGTTCGAGAGATTCACGACGTTCAGCATCAATTTCCTGTGAAATGCGATTGTAGTTTTCTAGCGAAAATTTTGCGTCAATTGGAATAATCATTTCCTTCACAAAGATGACGGCATCAGGGATGAGAGATTGTCCTGTTTTTTCATCGATACCTAGCTGATACTGCATCTGGTACTGACCTGCAGGAAGCACTTGTCCAAGAAGCGATTCAAGCCAGTACTCGCCAAGGATTCCTCTTTGCTTTGGATTCTTTAAAATATTTTCCAAACTTTGAAGCTGAGTGGAAAATCCCAGCACTTGCTTGTTCGTTTCATCAAGCTTGGTTAGACGCTCTGTGACATCGCGGATAATACCAGTTGTGTGCTGAAAGTGATTTTGAAGTGTTGATGAAGATTCCTTGAGATTTATCACAAGCCTTTCATGCATCGTGTCGAGCTTTTCCTCTACTTCTTTCCGCTGTGATTGTGTAGATTCCTGGATCTCTTTTCGCAGATCGTTAATGAGCGATAAGAGAGACGTGTCAACTTGAGGAATATTTGATGACCTTTTAAAGAGAAAATAAACAATAATACCGAAAAGAGCGGCACTTAGTACTGAAAAGAGAACTGTCTCCGTCATAATTCTTTGACGCTCAAATTTTACTGTCGTATCATGTCGTCGCCAACAGTATATCACAAAAGGAGAAATGCATTTTACGACACATTGTCCCCGTAGCTCAACTGGATAGAGCTATAGCGTCCTAAGCTGGAGATGGGGGTTCAAGTCCCTCCGGGGACACCAGCCTTCGCTCCGTTGGACGGAGCTTCGGATGGCAGGCCAAAAGTTTCACGTGAAACATTATGAGCACGACTATCAAAAATTCTGGATTTCTCATTGACATGGATGGATTGCTAATCAACTCAGAGAATCTTTCAAAGATTGTTTTTGAAAAAATGTGTCAGCAGCTGGGATGTGACTTCACTGAGGACTATCACTCAAAAATTCGTGGAACAAAAAAGAATATCTGGTCAAAGGCGTTCGTTGATGCCTTTCAAATTCAATTAAGTTCCGATGAGATCGCGGATCTTCACACAAAGCTATTGCTTGAGGAGTTAGATCAGTCTGTCCAACTAATGCCAGGAGCAATTAAACTGTTAGACTGGATCGATTTTCGCTCATATCCAAAAGCGCTTGTTACAAGCTCTGGGCTAGCCTATACAAATAGATATCTATCAAAGCTCAAGATTCTTGATCGATTCGATGAGTTCGTAACTTCTGAGGATGTGAGTAATGGGAAACCAGACCCTGAGCCATACAAACTTGGAGCAGCTCGAATTGAACGGATGCCCATGGATTGCTTTGTCTTCGAGGATTCAGTGAGTGGTGTCCTTTCAGGTAAAGCAGCTGGATCCACAGTTTTTGGCGTACCGACAAACAATTACGATAGAGACTCCATGACTTCTGTCGATTATTTACTTGCGTCGCTGGAAGACTCAATTACAATTTTAGAAAACATGGGCCTGTAGCTCATTTGGTAGAGCGTCGCATTCGCATTGCGAAGGTAAGGGGTTCGATTCCCCTCAGGTCCACCAGCAAAAACACCGAGCAAATGCTTGGTGTTTTTGCTGGTTAGAGCACATGCCAGACGGCATGTGCGTGGGGAATCGAACGCCGGAGCGATGTTACGTCAGCAGACGGAACCGCGAGGCGGTGGCCAGACCTCGGCGAGTTGACGAGTCGAGAGTCGCGGCCGATTCCCCTCAGGTCCACCAACATAAATACTCAGCGCTGCTGAGTATTTATGTTTCATGTGAAACAAATGGAATTTGATACGCTAAAAGTTCATCTTTGACCGCTCCAGCGTGGACAAAATTTGAAAACTGGGGATAAGTTTGAGAAAATAAGCATTTTCAGTAAAAATCGCATATTTTGACCACTAAATCTTCTTCTTATACTTAATTACTTTGCTAAGATTAGCTAATAAATCGATTGACTACTTTTCGTATTCATGATATACTACTTTCGTGAAGGTATGACCAAGCACTCCTTGCCAATCGCCTTTGCTCTTGTGTGGCTTTTTGTATACGGAAGTGTAGCTTCTGCAGAGATGTCCTCCTCGAGCTTCCTTATCCGGTGGGATTCAGTTAACACCGGAGGTTCTGATACTGGTAGTTCCTCAAGTTATCAACTTAGGGACACAGTGGAATCAGTTGTAGCTGGGCGAACGTCGAGTTCCTCCTACAATCTCGACCAGGGTTATCGTGGAGGTGTGTTCGATCAGGTGCTTTCCTTTGACGTGAGGGCACAGAATTTTTCCAATGTAGTTTCAGCAACTGCTCTTTCGAGCCTCACGGTTACCGTCTCGTCTGTTTCTGGTGTTTCGGTCAATGACTATATTGCCATCATCCAGGATCGTGGCGTCAGCCAGGTATCGGCAATCGGCAAGGTCACGAGCATTGGAAGCTCAAGCCTCACGGTGGACTCACTCACAAATGGTGGAACAGCTCCAACGGTCGATGGGACAAATGACTACGTCTACGTCCTGAGTGGTGCGACTGTTTCGTATGGAACGCTCAGTGACTCCTCAGTAAGCACAGCAATTGTCTCTTTCGAGGTGTCAGCCGACTCTGCGAGCGGATATGTTGTGCAAATCAATGACGACGGCAATCTCCGTTCTGGCTCAAACGATATCGATGATGTCACAGATGGAGCGGTCGCTGAGGGATCCGAGGAATTTGGTGCAAGGTCATCTGATACAACTCTTGCCAGTTCAACCTTTGATACAGCAGACTCAGCCATGACGACATCTCGTCAGGACGTTGTTACCAGAAGTTCCGTGAGCATGGCTGATCGGAGTTTCGTGACGTTCAGAGCCTCTATCAGCACATCAACGACGGCTGGCTCCTACGGGAGCGTGATCAGTTTTATCGCCTCAGGTAACTTCTAGGTATGAAGAGCAGACTATCACTATTGGCGATCCTAATGACAACTCTTCTCGTTCCGTCGAGCGTTTCTGCTTTTGCACTGTCGCCATCAAGTCTTGAGCTGACAGGGAAGCGTGGCGAGACAGTCATCTCCAGTATCACAATTCTTAACACGCAGAATGTGGACACGGAATACTACATCGGTCTGATGGGATTTCAACCAAAAGATGACACGGGAGCACCAGAATTTTACACAACCGAGACAGGCAGTTATGAGCTTGCGAACTGGATTCTTTTTGAGAATGACTCGTTCGTAGTCCCAGCTCTCTCAGCCTCTGAAGTTTCTTTCAAAGTCGTTGTACCAGACGATGTCCTCTCGCAGGGCTATTTTGCTGCGATCACCGTATCTCCAGCTCCCTCTGACGTCGTTGCAAGCAACGGCGCCATCATTGAGGCAAAGACCGCGGCCCTCGTATTCCTCACAGTACAAGGAGAAACAGAAGAGCGTCTTGAGCTGTTGGACTTTGTAAGTTCAGGTTCAGGCGATGTGTTTGATCTCTTGACTCGCAGATATGAGTTTCGTCTTCAAAATCAAGGGAATGTTCACGTCACACCTGCTGGGACGATCAGACTCACTGGTTTCTTTGGGCAAACGGTTCTTGAGTACGATGCCAATCATGAAGATGGTCGTGTACTTCCATCGTCAACACGGAAGTTTAGTGTCGTAGAAGAAGAAGGGAACTCAATGAGCTGGTATAACACGGTCGCTTTTCAGATGAGTCATCTCGCGATCGGTCCAGTCACAGCGACGCTTGATCTAACCTACGGTGAGAGTGGAACCATTCAATCGTCTCTCTCGTTCTGGCTGTTTCCTTGGCAGCTTATGGTTACGCTCCTGGGTTTGGCGATTGCGTTGCGCATTTTGTATTGGTTCCTACGACAAAAGCGTTATAACTAAAAAGTCTGTGTGTCTATTTTTAAGATGTTCATTCAAACAATCGCAATAGCCACTGTGACTCTCACGGTGTCTGCTGTGGTTGTTTCAACAACCTTGGCCGCAACGATCACAGGAGTAAATGATTATCCGACCACGCTCCAGTCATCGCAGGCTGCCAGTCACACACTGCTCTTTACAACACCAACAGGTGCGTCATTAGGTTCAACGATTACACTTTCATTTTCTACGGCTTTCGATACGTCCACAATCACCGAGGACGATGTCGATGTGGCTGATGATGGAGTCGATCTCACCACAGCCAGTTCCTGCGATGGAACAGAACAGGCTTCTGTATCTGTTGCCTCTGATGTGATCACGATCACGATTTGTGCTGGCGACGGCGGCGCGATTGCTGCAGCTAGTCAAGTGACGATCGAAGTCGGGACAAACGCAACAGCCTCAGGTACAGGCGCAAATCGCATCGTGAATCCAACCTCAACAGGAACATACTTCGTGACTGTTGCTGGTACGTTTGGCGATGACGGATCGATTGCCTTGCCCATTGCAGGAGATGACTCTGTCTCCGTGACTGCTGATGTAGCTACTCGTTCAAGTGGGACAGGAACAGGAGGACCAGCAGCAGACACATCAGACTCCACGGCTCCCACGATCGGCAACATCGTGGTCACAAGCGTGAGTGAGTCGTCTGTGATTGTTACGTGGACCACGAGTGAAGCAGCCACAAGCGAAGTGAGTTACGGAGAGACAAGTGTGCTTGAGCTCGCAACGAGCACGGACAGCACTTCGACCACCTCACACTCCATCACCCTCACCGGTCTCACTCCGGGTGAGACGTATTATTTTGCGGTGAGCTCAACCGATGGAAGTGGGAACGAGGCGACATCTTCGACACAGACATTCACGACGATCGATGAAACGGATCCGGTGATTACCGATGTGGATGTGACTGACATAACCACGACGACCGCGCAAGTGACCTGGACGACAGATGAAGATGCCGACAGTCGCGTTTCGTATGGAGAGACGACAACCTACGATCAGACAGAATTTGATAGTAGTCTTGTGACCTCGCACTCCATCACGCTCACAGACCTCACTCCAGGAACTGAGTACAATTTTCAGGTGCTCTCCGCAGATTTTTCTGAAAACCAATCGTACTCAGACAATGAGACTTTCACAACTGATGAAGACGATACACCCGTGAACGTGTCTGGTCTCTCTGCTCAGGAGGGCGACGGGACGATTACACTCACCTGGGAGAATCCTGGTGATGAAGACCTAGCTGGCGTGTTCATTCTTGTTTGTACGAACGAATATCCAGATGGACCGACCGATGAAGATTGTGATGAGGTCTTTGATGGTCTTGCTGAGACGTACGAAGATTCAGGACTCACAAACAACACAGCCTATTACTACGGCGTGTTCTCCTATGACGATGCAGGGCAATTTGCTTCTGGCGCTCTTGTGACCGCAAGTCCAAGTGCTTCAGAAGATGAGGTGCCCTCCGAAGATTCAACGGAGGCAGAAGAGGAACCTGGTCAAGAACAACCAGGTGACGAAGAAGAACCCGTGTCAGATACGGGAGCAGAAGAGACCACTCCAGGTGAGGAAACCTCATCCGGAGAAGATCTCACCACTGGAGAGGCGTCAGAGGAATCTACCTCCTTGGGTGCGGAGGATGGAACCTTGAGTGATGCCGACATCCAGTACTTCGTGGAAGAAGAATCGCTTGAGTTGACCACAGTGACATCTGTGGTCGAGGTGCTTCCAGAAAGTACCGTACTCATCTTGATTCCCTCCTCGGAAATTTCAGATGACGCCACCTCCGTATTGGTGACGATCGGTTCTGAAACATATCTCATGGTGCTCAGTGAGGAGTCAGGTTCCTATGAAGCAGAAGTCATGCTTTCCGACACGGATGGTGTGTACACACTGACCGTGACTGTCGCACAAGGCGATGGTTCGTCGGAGTCTGTTTCTTCATACCTGTACATCGTCAATCCAGGCGGTGTCTACCAGGTCGTCGATGATGAAGAAGCAGCCGTGGCTGATGCAACAGTTACGCTCTATGAAGTGGAGAACGGTGAGTTGATCGTCTGGGATGGTTCCCCATACAACCAGGACAATCCCACCACCACAAACGTAGACGGTACATTCGCTTGGTACGTTCCAAATGGAACCTACGTCGTGATCGTGAACGCTCAAGGATTTGAAACGGCACAAACCTCTGAGCTTGTCATCGAAAACGGCATTGTGAATCCAGTGATTCTTCTCTCGGCCCTGGCGGTGTCCGATGAAGACGCACAGATTCCTCTTGATGAAGGAGAGACCACCTCTGATAATCAAGGGATCGGTTCAGTTATACAGAACGTTCTTTCTCTGTCGACTCTCGAGTCGGCACAGCAAGTCCTGGAAGCGATTCGAGATCTTCCAGGCGTAGAGACCACAGCTGAGATTTCGACTCCTGTGCTTGCGCTTACGGCAGGCGCCAGCATCGTCGTTCTATCGCTCGCGTTCGACTTCCTCCCATTTCTCCAATATTTTTTCACGGCGCCCATTCTCTTTTTCGCGCGCCGCAAACGGAAAGGGTACGGAATTGTCTACAACGCCATTGGCAAGATGCCAATCGATTTGGCTCTCGTCAGGCTCTATCAACTCACGCACGATGAGGAGGCGACTCCTAGCTCAGGCCGCCTCCTCCAAAGTCGTGTTACAGACAAAGGTGGACGCTATTTCTTCCTTGTCTCTCCCGGACGTTATCGCCTCACCGTGACCAAAGCTGGATTCGATTTTCCGTCGGTGTATCTCACAGGAGAACGCACCGACGGCCAGTACCTAGATGTCTATCATTCAGAAGTGATCGATGTGACCGCAAGCGATGTGGTCATCACAGCCAATATTCCGATGGATCCTTCACAAGCACAGAAGTATCAGGCTGCTTCCTCTGTGGTGCGGAAGAGTCGGTTGCGAACACTTCAGCACAGCGTTGCTGTCGTGGGTATCGTGGCCGCCATCATCTTTGCTGTTATTCGCCCAACCGTTTTCTCGATTGGCATGATTGTAGCGCAGGCATGTCTGTATCTGTTGGTACGAAGACTTGCCACGCCTTATAAACCAGTGAGTTGGGGGATTGTGTATGCCAAAGACACTGGTCGCCCACTTTCGAGAGTTGTCGCTCGTATCTTTGAGCCTAAGTACAACAAGTTATTGGAAACACAAGTGACGGACAGTAAAGGTCGCTACGCTTTCTTGCTAGGGGCAAATGAATACTTTGCGATATTTAATAAAGAAGGCTATCAGACAACAGAAATTAAACCGATCGATTACTCCCTACATAGGGAGCCTGCTAGTTTCTCTGAGACCGTCGCGCTTGAGACCGCAAAGACGGAAAACATGTTGTAGCACTGACTATGTTAACTCTAGGTAGAAAACAAAATCTCGTTCTCATTCTCATCACGCTCATCGCGTCGATGAGTTTCGCGTTTTCTTCCTTCGCTGCCGCTCCTACAAACATTGTCACATACCAAGGACGACTATTGAACGCCAACAGTGTTCCTGTGAGCGACACTAGCCTCTCAATGAAGTTTTTCTTCTATACAACCGTGACTGACGGAACCTGTGTGTGGTCAAATTCTTCCGCATCTTGTGACAGCAACACACCCGCCTCGACGACTGCGCGAACCGTCACACTCACTTCAGGACTTTTTACACAAAACCTGGGAGACACAGGAGATTCCTTTGCGGCCATTGGCGATTCCATTTTTGCAGATAACTCAACCCTGTTTCTTGAGGTGATTGTTGGCAGCGAAACGCTCAGTCCACGTCGTAGGCTCACCGCTGCGCCGTATGCGTTGAACTCTCAAACGCTCGATGGATTCAGCTCCGGAGATTTCTTGCGTGACAATGGCGACAGCGCAACCGGTGCCTATTCATTTGCCGGCACGGTAGGCCTTGATGGGGCGACTACGTTTACCACTGACGTTGACATGACGCTCGCTACAACGGAAAACTTGCTTATCACCAACTCTACCGCGACCTCCGAGGTGATTGATGTGACGGTTACAGCCGCGGGAAACGATGCTCAGGAAATTAATTTTAGTCTTGGAAACGACACGGATGTGGACACACTCGCGGCGTTGGATGTCATTGTGACATCTGCCGCGACGAGTGATGCTGATATTCTTGTGGGTCTCAATGTCGCAGACTTGAGTTCTGCCAATGCAACCGTGATCGAGCGTGCTGTTGTGATCGGCTCAGGTTGGGATGTGAATCTTTTATTTGCCGATACAACGACCGTCATTGATATTTCAGATAGCGGTTCATTTACATTTCGAGATGGGACGAACACGCTTCTGACGCTTACCGACGGCGGTACAACAGGAAATCTAAATGTGACCGGCACAGCTACTGCTGGTGATTTCTCTTGCACGGATTGTCTTGATTTTGCGGAGTTGGCCGATAGCCTAACAATTGATGCGGTCACGACCATCACAGGGACCGCAGGCAACTCGTTAACTCTCACACGCACGCTCACAAACGCGACAGCGGAAAATGCGTTGTCGCTTTCTGCGACAGCGTCGGATACCACAAGCGCGACAAGCGCGCAGTACGGACTTCAAGTGACTAATGCGGCATCAACGGAGGGACTCGATGCGTTGTTGCAACTTAATAACGCTGACACTGATGATTCCGTTGCGGCGGCGATCGAGATTACGTCAGCGGCTGGCACAATTTTGCGCGGCATTGATTTTAACGATACGGATATCGTAACGGACATCGAGTTTCAAAATGATGAGACGATTAATAACAATACTGACGGAACAATTGCTTTTGGTGTAAGCGGATCGGCCGAATTAAATCTCACTGCAAGCGCTCTTTTGGCCGCAACCGATTCAGGACTCGACCTTGGCACCTCATTGAGTCAATTTGCAGACATCTACCTTGATGGTGGACAACTCTTTGCTGATAACGCGTTTGATATTGATGTGGATGACAACACAACCTCGGCGTTCACCGTCTCGGAAGGAGCCACGAACTATATCGCGCTCACAACGACAAACAGCGCTGAAGTATTAGCGCTTGGCGCGATGGGTCTCACGCAGATGATGTTTGCGACGGACAATAATGCAAACGATGACCTCAACA
>CAYHRJ010000023.1:0-17570 GCA_964359095.1 uncultured Gammaproteobacteria bacterium
GACATGATTCACCTCACCGCGAGCCTAACCAAAAACGAGCCGTGTGTCAATGGCTCGGTCTGTCTGTCCATACACTTTTTTCTCTGTCACTCATCAAGATCATCCCAGGTCTTGAGAATTACCGATCTGCCAGACTTCGACGAAAAATCTGCTTGAGCAACTTGAGACAATACAAAATTCACATCCCAGGCATAATGATCATTGAAAAATTGGTTTTCAGTTTGCATGTTCTTACAATCTACTCTCGCGCCGCCAACCACTTCTCCGCATCCAGCGCGGCCATACATCCAGTTCCCGCGGCGGTAACGGCTTGGCGGTAGCGGTAGTCGGCTACGTCGCCGCCGACGAAGACGCCTTCGACACTCGTCGCGCTCGTACCAGGCTTGACCACAATGTACCCTTTTTGATCGAGCTCGAGCTGGCCTTTGAAAATATCTGAGTTTGGTTTGTGACCCACGGCGACAAACAAACCGTCCGCGGTGATCTCACTCTCTACGTTTGTTTTGTTATTCACGACGCGTGCCCCGGTCATTTTCACTCCATCCCCAAGAATCTCTTTTACTTCGGTATTCCAAACAAACTCGATCTTTGGATCTTTTTCTGCCCGCTCCTGCATAATCTTCGACGCACGAAGAACGTCCCTGCGAACCAGCACCGTCACCTTACTCGCAAACCGTGTGAGAAACGTTGCCTCTTCCATAGCGGCATCGCCTCCGCCTACGACGAGCACATGCTTCTCTTTGAAAAAGAATCCATCACACGTTGCGCATGCGGAAACGCCATGACCCTGATACTGACCCTCGCCGGCAACGCCCAGCCAGATGGCACCGGCGCCTGTCGAAATAATCACCGCATCGGACGCATAAGTCTCACTGGAGGTATTCACAATAAAAGGTCGCTTTGAAAAATCCACACTCACAACATCTTCTGAAACAACCCGCGTGCCAAAACGCTCGGCTTGCTTTTTAAACTTCTTCATCATCTCAGGTCCAAGCAGTCCATCGGGAAATCCAGGATAATTTTCTACTTCCGTGGTGAGCATTAGTTGCCCACCTGGCTGGCCACCAAGACGCTGCCCCTCAAACAACAACGGCTTTAACTCAGCACGCGCTACATAAATCGCAGCCGTGTATCCAGCCGGACCTGAACCGATGATGATGACACGTTCTGTATTCACAAATGCTTCTCTATTTTTACCCGCAACTGCTCTTTGCTCATGGAGCCAGAAAACTGCTCCACGACCTGTCCGTTTTTGAAAATGATGAATGTTGGAATAGAGAGGATATTGTACTTCTGCGCGATCTCGCTGTTCTCATCGACATTCACTTTGCCGACGATCACATCATCGACTTCTCCTGCAAGCTCTTCGACAATCGGACTCATGACTTTGCACGGCCCGCACCACGGTGCCCAAAAATCCACGATCACTGGTTTGTTTGCCGAGAGCACAGACGCTTGAAAATTTTCATTGGTGAGAGTCAGCTCCGTCATACTTATCGCAAATTAATTCCTTCAATCTTAAATGGCTTCATTTTACGCTCTTCGCTGTACGCTTCAAAGATGTCGCCTCCCTCAGGCTTTATCTTTCCATCATAGAGCATGCCGCATTCTTGTCCTGGTTGGCCTTCTTTGAGTTGCGCCGCGCCCAGTTGCAACGACTTGATCACGCCTTCACCGATATATTCGCCATTGCGCGAGAGACGCAATTTCGCACCAGGCAAAATCTTTTCGCCCTTTACGCGTCCGCCGATAATCCAACCATGATCGGACTTCCGAAAATTTTTCATGACCTCAAATTGCCCCTGCTCATGGATGATCGTCTCAGACGGTACACGCTTTTTAAGTTCCTCAATAACGTCCTCAAATAATTTGTAGATAATCTTGTACTCGCGAATCTCAACGCCCTTGTCGCGCGCCAACTCTGCGGAGGCGCCACCGGGTTTCACATTGAATCCCATCAAAATCGCCTTGCTTCCTTCGGCAGTATTCACGTCAGCGTCCGTAATATTCCCAAGTCCTTTTTGAACGACCTTCACACCCACGGCCTCATGCTGAATCTTATCGAGCATTCCCAAAATCGCCTCGAGCGACCCAAGCACATCAGCACGAATAATCACGTTTAACATTTCTTTGCTTCCCTCTTCACCTTCTTGTCCTTCCTTTCCAACATGTTTAATCGACGCGACCTCCTCCGTGGCTTTCAGAGATGAATCCGTTGATTTGATTTTCTTCAAGTCCTTCACAGACTCAGGCACTTCCATAATATCTCCAACCGATGGCGCCAATTTCCAACCAATAATTTTGGCTGGTGTGGATGGTATCGCTGTTGTGAGAGTCTCGCCTTTCCAGTTTTGCATTGCGCGCACCCGACCAAAATGAAGACCGCGCACACCAAGGTCATCACCAACCTTGAGTGTACCGCTTTGGACGAGCACGGTGGCAACCGGTCCGGTGCCTGGGTTCAATCGTGACTCGATCACAGTGCCAATGGCGTGTTCATTTGGGTTGGCAACAATATGCTCTGCCGCCATCTCTTCAACTAGCAATAACATGTCCAACAGCGCATCAATATTTTTTCCTTCCTTGGCTGAGAGCGGAACCATAATGGTCTTGCCGCCCCAATCTTCTGGGACGAGTCCGAGTTCTGAAAGCTGTGTTTTCACGCGATCAATGTTTGCCTCTGCGCGATCGATTTTGTTAAGCGCGACAACAAACGGAAGCTCGGCTGATTTGATAATGTCAATCGCTTCTTTTGTTTGCGGTTGCACGCCGTCGTCCACGGCTACTACAAGAATCGCGATGTCCGCAACCTTGGCGCCACGAGAACGCATCACTGTAAATGCTTCGTGTCCTGGCGTGTCAATGAAGGTGATAGACTTGCCTTTGCGCTCCACTTGGTACGCACCGATGTGTTGAGTAATGCCGCCAGCCTCGGTGTCCATGACATTCGTTTTGCGAATCGCATCGAGCAGTCGCGTCTTTCCATGGTCGACGTGACCCATGACGACAATCACTGGTGAGCGACGTGAGAGATTTTCTTGTGCCTGCCTCTCGACACGGTCACGAATTTTTTCAATGCCAGCTATGTCTTCGCTCCCAGCAGATCCTTCAATGCGTGTGGCCTTAAACCCAAGATCTTCGACAATGATCGACGCTGTATCAAAATCAATACGCTCGTTTATGGACGCTAAGATGCCGTTTCGCATGAGCTCCTGCATGAGACGCGGAACCGGCAGCTCAATCAACGAGGCAAGATCTCGCACTGTCATGACTCCAGGAATCGATATTGGTTTTTTTTCTTCATCAGGAATGTCTTTCCCGCGCCCGATCTGCGACTTCTGCATTTCCACCTTTTGCGCGAGACGCTCTTTGCGTTTCATCTCGTTCCACGCCTCGGTGATTTTCTGCGCCTGACGGTTGTCGACTTTGAGCGCTTTGCCACCCACAGCAAACCCAAGCTCAGGAAGCCTGCGCTTCAATTCCTCAGGATGCGCACGTAGCCGACGTGCTAGTTCCGTAATATTCATAAGACGCTCGAAAGTTTAGCGAAGATTCGCTGGTAGGTCAATGTGCTGATGTTTCAAATCAGATCACAAGTATGCTACCCTTTCATTATATGACGGTTAAACAACTCCAAATTCAAATACGCACCACTGAACGTTCGCTGCTAAAACTCAAACGTCATTTGTATTTTTCGTCCAAGCCTATGGCGAAATCGCAAAAAAAACGTCTTGAACAAGTCTGGCTTGCTCCATCTCTTCTCCATTCACTTCATGACAAACTTCCCAAAAATCCAGTGACCTGGCAGAAAAAAATTCGATCTGTCGATTCCAGAATCGCTCGTGCAGCCGCACAACTCGGTCGAACAAGAAAGACAAAACTTCCTGATCTGATCATTGCCGCAACAGCAATCGAGTTTGACATTCCTCTGATCACCAAAAACGTCAAAGATTTTCGCAACATCCCAAGACTCAGAATACAAACGACACTCACGTGAATGTCGTATTTACTGTGGAAGGCTTCCTTTTCATTGATAAACCAGCTGGACTTACCAGCCACGATGTCGTGAACCGTGTGCGGCGGCTCACAGGCGAAAAGCGGGTGGGACATGCCGGGACGCTCGATCCGTTTGCCACGGGTTTGCTCATTGTGGGTGTTGGACGCATGGCAACGCGTGAGATGCAAAAACTCGTTGGCCTAGACAAAGTGTATGAGGCGGAGTTTGTGTTGGGAGCTTCATCGGATACGGATGATCGGACAGGTGTGATTACGCCTTTACCGATCGTGGTAGCCCCAGGCTTCCCTGCCCGCCAACCTGTCCACCGTAGCTTTAGCGAAGGTGGAAGCTTCAGCGACGGCGGGAGCCTGGGCTCCGGAGGCGCACCCAGGCTGAAGCCTGGGGCTACCGATTGGAAAACCATCGAGGAAGCTCTCAAACCTTTCCTCGGCAAAATCTCACAAATTCCTCCCACCTACTCCGCGATCAAAATCAACGGCAAAAAAATGTACGAGGAAGCGCGGAAGGGAAAACCGATGGAGGCAAAACCGCGTGTGGTGAACATTTACAAACTAGACATAGGACTTATTGGACCAAGAGGACCAATGATTTCGGTCACAGTAAAAATCCACTGTTCCTCTGGCACGTACATTCGTTCCATCGCTCGCGACCTTGGTCGGGCACTCGGTGGCGGTGGATATGTTGAACAGCTTCGACGGACGGCCATTGGTCCGTTTTCGGTTTCTGACTCTCAGACTCTTGAGTCCCTTGGGGACAGCCTCACAACATCTCTCATTCCCGTTTCTGAGCTTCTTTCACGACTTTTGACAAACACCTCTGGCAATGCTAACCTCCCAATCGCGTAATTCATCTGGACGAAGCTCACATCATTTGTCGAAAAAAAGGATCCTTATGCAACATTTTGCCTTTACTCTGCTTGCATATCAACCAGTTGCCAGCCTAACGGCAGGCTTGTTGTTGTAATCTTTTTTTCCCACATCTCGATCGCATCTTGAGCTTCTCCACTAGCGAGAAGTTTTATGTTGGAAATTATTATCGCATCCGCCATTGCCCTCATTGTGGGAGGCATAATTGGCTACGTCGTGCGCAAAACCCAAGCCAAGCACATGGCTGACGACACAGAGTCGAAAGTCGAAAAAATGCTCACGGACGCCAAAGGGAAACAGCAAGAGTTGTTACAGTCGGCAAAGAATCAAGAGCAGGATCTCATAATTCAAGCAAAAGAAAAAGCACTCAAGATCATTGAGGAAGCAAAGCAAGAAGAACAGTCTCGTCACCGCGATCTACAAGATCAACAGCGACGTCTGGAAAAACGCGAGACCATGTTTGATGCGAAGCTTCTTGAAATTGAAGATAAGAAAACAAAGCTCGATGATCGTGCGAAAGAAATCGAAGTTGTAAAGGCACAAATCACTGAGCTCAAAGACGCACAAGTTGTGAAGCTCCAAGAAGTTGCTGGACTCACACGGCAACAGGCAGAGGAAAAGCTCCTCAAAGAAATCGAGACCGATTCGCAGGAAGCGCTCATGAATCGCCTGCGCAAGCTCGAGCAGGTCACGGAGGAAGAACTCGAAATCAAGGGACGGAAAATTATGTCACTCGCCATGACCCGTTTTGCATCATCTGTTTGCACAGACACAACAACATCACATGTGGAACTTCCAAACGATGAAATGAAAGGTCGTATTATTGGAAAAGAAGGCCGTAATATCAAAGCGATCGAATTGCAAACGGGAACAGAAATCATCGTGGACGACACGCCAAACATGATCACGATCTCCGGCTTCTCCCCGATTCGCCGACAAGTTGCAAAGCGCGCGTTGGAAGAACTCATCAAGGACGGACGTATTCAACCAACACGCATCGAAGAAGCGATCGGCAACGCAAAGAAAACGATTGCGGCTGATTTGCGCAAAGCTGGAGAGGACGCGCTGTATCAACTTGGCATCCCTGTCTCGTCCATCGACCCAAAACTCGCGTCTATTTTGGGTCGCATGAAATACCGCACGAGCTACGGACAAAATGCTCTCCAGCACTCCATCGAAGTAGGAACGATCGCAGGCATGATCGCTGAGGAAGTCGGCGCCGATGTATTCGTCTGTAAAAAAGGTGGACTGTTCCACGACATTGGAAAAGCCGTTGACCACGACATGCAAGGAGCGCATCCAGAGATCGGCTACAACATCATGAAAAAATTTGGGTTCAGTGAGGAGCTGTGCTATCAGTCGATTGCGCACCACGAAGATCGTCCACGGACAATCGAAGGCGCGGTTGTAAAAGCCGCCGACGCGATCTCGGGTGCACGACCAGGCGCACGCAAGGCAAGCCTCGAACAATTCATTCAGCGCATGGAGGATCTCGAGCGCACAGCAGGAAGTTTTGAAGGTATTGAAAAAGTCTACGCGATCCAAGCCGGACGCGAGGTTCGCGTGTTTGTCCAACCAGAAAAAATCGACGACCTCACCGCCTACCGCCTCGCCCGCGACGTCGCCAACAAAATCGAAGCTGAGCTTTCCTATCCTGGTGAGGTGAAAGTTACGGTCATTCGTGAGACACGTGTAATCGAGTACGCGAAGTAAATTGACGACCAAGGTGGAAGATGTAGAATAGCCTTATCCACTTCCCCACCTACTCTCACTCCCTCCCCATATGAACAAAGCAGACTTGGCCATGCGCATCGCTGAAAAATGCGACGTCTCCAAAAAACTCGGCGAAGATTTTATCGCGGCGTTTGAAGAAATCGTCACGCGAGCTCTCGTGAACGGTGAAGAAGTCACCATCGCAGGCTTCGGCACGTTCAGCTCGCGCATGCGCAAAGGCCGCATCGGTGTGAATCCACAAAAGCCAACTGAAAAAATCGAAATCCCGTCTGTGCTGGTTCCCAAGTTCAAAGCGGGGAAAGCGCTGAAAGATACACTGAAAGGAAAACGGTCAATCTAGCCTTGTTCAACTCACAAACCTCGATGAAAAACCCGCTTCGGCGGGTTTTTCGATTCTGTTGACGTTTGCAACGTCAGACCCTCTGTTCAAAATTTCTCCTCAGGAATAGACTTGAAATGCACCAAGGATCTTCCAATGCCTGCTTCACAACAAACTGAACCCACTCGAGATGAATTCGTGAACCAACGTCTTCGCTGGGCTGAGATCACCGCGGCTGTGGAATACGACCGTCTGTACGGCAATCCGCGCAAGGCTCGCGAAACGGCTGTGGCCTGGCTGAGCGTGATCGAGTGTTCGACCATGGGGAGCGTCGAAGGATACACGCGAGGACACTGGAGTCAGCCTTACGACCCGCCCAAAACCGCAGTAGCCGCCGCTGCACCCGGACTCTCTATGGAGGCATGCGACGTCCGCGTGAGTCTTGTGAAAGCGGGAGAGGAATTCCGCGTCTTGGATGAGCACAGGTCCTACGTCCAAGGTCAGGTGGGTGAAGCGTCATTCAAACGCGATCCAAATGAACGCCGCATGAAGATTGCGACATTCGTTGAAAACTTCGTGTGTGTCTCCTGGCACCAGTTCGGTGCCATCTTCCCAGATCCTGACGCACCAGTCCCGCCGACCTTCCATCTGTGGAAGCTCGGCGACGAACGCGAACATGAGATCAGCCGCCTCACCTGCTCGCTTCTGCGAATCCACAAAACGGAAGACGCAGCAAAGGAGTGGACACAGCGCCGCGCAGCGGAGCTCCAAGCCGAACACGACCGCAATCACGCTGCTAAGTGCAAGGACAAAACCTGTGCGCGCCGCGGCCACACGCACCAACCTAGCCACGACTAGGACTCCCCACCGATCACACTCGCTCGGTGGGTTTTCATTCTCCGTTGGGAGCCTGGCTCCCAACTCCAAGAGAAAACAACCCCGGCGTGGGGTTGTTGTTAGGAGCTTTTTGGCCTAGTGAACCAGAGAACCCCTGATCCCAGAATCAGGAACAGTGCGCAGATCAACCAGACCTGAGAGATCGTCTGTGTTGTGTCAGGCTTGCCGTCGATCGCGAGCCAGACGACCAGTGGCACAACGGCGAATCCCATGCGACCAAGGAATGACTGCAGGGAACCGAACGTGGCCCGGTAGCTCGTATGAACACGATGCTGTACGAATGCGCTCGTGAGCGGATCGAATAGGCCGCGGCCGATCTCGTGGATGACCAGAGCTGGAACAGCGATGAGGAGCGAAGGCGCAAGCGCGATCAGTCCAAGTCCCAACCCGCTCAGAAACAAGGAGAGGACAATCAGTCCTGTTTCACGTCCCAGCGGAACCGACGAGCGACGTGCGTATTGCGATGCTCCAATGAGCCCCACGTACATCACCGCCCAAATCCACGAGAGTCCGAGCTGTCCAACCACGGGTTTGAAGTAGAGCGCCCAGTAGTGATTGAACGAGATGACCGCACCAAAGACCATGAGCGCCGCAACCGCCCACAGAAGAGCACGGCTTTGCTTGAGCTGAGCGAGCGCCAAACGGAAGGCAGTGAACTCCGTCACGTACTCCAGTGGCTCCCCTTTCCCGTTCATGCTTCGATGCGCGATGAAACTCGCCAGAAGCGCACTCACGACAAACGGAACCCAGATGAGTCGATAGTCGACAAGCGCAATCGCTGCGCCAGCGAATCCTCCCAGAAGCATGAACACGGACTTCAGAAGCGACTCTGTTGCGTAGACATGGCGCAGAGTCTCGTACCGACCTTCGCGTGTCAGCGCGTCGGCGATCCACGCTTGGCCAGCACCCGAGATGAAAGCTCCACCGATACCGATGAGTGACTCACTCAGCGCCGCGCTCCAGAACCCGGTAGCTTGTGTGTAAGCCAAGGCGCCAACCGCGTAGAAGACGCCACCGAGTTTGAGCGAGAAGGCACGAGAGCGACCATCAGCGATCATTCCCGTGGGGAGCTCGGCGAGGATAATCGTGCTCCAGAAAATCGCATTCACCAAAGCGATCTCTCCAAGTGAAAGTCCAATCGATTGCAAGAACGGCGTGTAGGCTGTGACCGTACAAGCCATGCCGATGTGAATGAGCGACATGAACAGGTAATAGATGCGTGCTGCAGACATAGAGTTGACTCCTCATGAGAATGAAAAAGACCCGAGGTATTCCCGGGTCGGTTCAAGTCTCATGTGTGAAAAACATCACGCCATCAAAACTGTGCTACCCGGGAAACAAAAATCGGCTGGAGAAACGAGATCTCCAAGCGTCCAAATTTTTTCCATGTGGTAACAGGCATTATTCATACCCATAAAACATATTCGAAATAGACCATCTCGTCAAGATCATTTGCCAAAAACGCTCTTTTCAGGTTAAGTACCTGCACCCCATTCGGAGGAACTGTGGGAAACACGCTGAATCAGTACTCAAGCTGCTGTGGACGGATGTTTGAAGGTCATGCCTATCCATGGGTGTGTGCCTGCTGCGGCAACCAATTCTGGGACAACCCGACTCCCGTTGTCGTAGTTCTCCTACCGGTGCTGGGTCATGGACACACAGGTCTGGTCGTCATTCGCCGAGCGATTCCCCCATGCGTGGGAGAGCTCGCCTTGCCTGGTGGATTCCTCGAGATCGAACCGTGGCGCGTCGGTGCGGCTCGCGAGCTGCGCGAGGAAGGGGTCGCAGAGATTGCAAGCTCCGTCTTACGTCCGTTCACGTTCTTTCCATTCGCCAGCTCAACCAACAACCGACGGGTTCTACTCTTCTCGATCGCACCACCCGTGTACCTGGAAGACCTTCCACCTTTCCGCCCCAACCAGGAAGTCAGTGAGCGCGTGATCATCTGGGAACCAACCAAACTTTGCTTCACCACGCATACACAAGCCGTCTTCGAATTCTTCGCAACGTAACAACCGCGCCCATCGCACACGCCGATGGGTTTTCTTATTAAAAAGCGGCGCCCGTCTGGCACCGCTCGTGTTCTCCTACTTCTTCCTCGACAGGAAGTCGATCTCGGAGGACGATAGACCACTCATGCCGCCCATCACTTCTCCGCTTCCGTTGTAGTAGGTCACCGATCCCATGTTGGCATTGACCTGACGTCCTTGCCTTGAAAAGATGTCAACCTTTTCTTCGATCTGGATGATCAAGTCAGGCTTGGAACGCTTTTCGCTCCAAAAGGTTGAAGGAGTCCCATGAAGAACCGTCCAATCGTTGTCAGGCATTATGCACCTCCCGCCACGCATGCACCTCTTTGGTGGTGTTGAGCGTCCGCTCGTTTGAAACCTTCGGTAAGTCGAATTCGCCGACCTTCACAGCACGAAGGAACACACTCCACTCCTCATGAGTGAAATGCGCCGTCACCTTGGCGGCATCGTTGGAATTGCGGACGAACACGCCACGGCGATCGATCGCCGACTTCCCCGCAGAAAAATGATTCGGCGATAGGATCACAACCGTCTTCTCCTCGCCAGAAAAACTTTTGCAGCTCCGCCAGCAGCAAGTGGAAAATTTTCGGTTCATGCTTCCGCTCATCACAAGTCACAAAAGCCATTCTTCCCCTATCGAATTCCATGACACGCTTGAAGGTGTCCTTTCCGTCTCTCACACATTCGGTCGTGCCAAGCGTGCGCGCTATCTCACAAATTATTCTTCAATCAAGCAGACGTACGGAGAAGCCGTGATGAAGAAATGGGCTGCGTCGGCGCATGATCCAAGACAAAAAACGCGCGTCCAACAGATCATCGTCGATGAACCAGACGGAAAGATGTTTGCCTCATGGATAAAAGGAAGTAAGACATGGAAACTTCGTTACCTCCCTCAGGAAATTCACTTTACTATTAACTTTGACGTCGTTGATGACACGGTCGCCATTACATCTTTTGAACCGCTCTCCATGGTTGTGATCCACTCCAAGGAAGTCGCACAGACGTTAGGACACTTATTTGATCAAACGTGGGATCGTTGCACACCAAACGCGCAAAAGAAAAAACAGGGCTGACCCTGTTTTTTTATTCATGTGACGTCAGTCTCTCTGGCGCCGCGAGCCATTCTTTTACTTCTGTCAGAACGTCCTCTACCTTCACCAACCGCGCGTCAGACTCATGTCGTTCTTTCCATTCGACGGCTTGTTCTTTGAGTGTCTTCTCACTGATCACCAGACGTAGAGGTATGCCGATCAAATCTGCGTCCGCAAATTTTTCTCCGGCGCGAGTGTCCTCACGATCGTCCCAAAGCACTTCGATGCCAGCGCTCTCAAGCTCATCGTGCATTTCCTGCGCGGCTTCGTCGATTTGATTTTTTACACTCTCATCTTTATGTGAAAGGCTCACCAAATGCACATGATACGGCGCGACCGACTTGGGCCACATCATGCCCGCGTCGTCGTGATGCACTTCCACAATCGATCCCATCACACGCGATGGACCAAAACCATAGCAGCCCATCCATACCTGACCAGCACTGCCGTCTTCGAGAGTCACATGGAAGCCAAAGTCGTCCGCAAAACGCGTGGAGAGCTTGAAGATGTCGCCGACCTCGATCGCTTTGATTTCCTTGATTCTGCCCTTTCCACACGTGGGACATGCATCGCCGTCTTTCACTTCTGCAATCTCACGGTTCACAGCCCAGTGACATTCACCACACTGGTAGATCAAATCTTCACCAGAGGGAGTCGCTACTTGATACTCATGACTATATTTTGAGAACACGCCACCGGATGCTTCTGTCACGATCGCATTCAATCCGCAACGAGCAAACACGGTGAGATACTGTTGCTTCACGCGATCGTAATAGACTTCTAATTCCTCAAGAGATGTATGGAAGCTATACATGTCCTTCATCGCAAACTCGCGTCCACGCAAAAGTCCAGACTTGGCACGCGCCTCGTTGCGAAACTTATCTTGAATCTGGTAGACGCTCACGGGCAAATCTTTGTATGACTTCACATACTGTTGCACGAGCGGCGTTACCACTTCCTCGTGCGTAGGTCCCAGAGCAAATTCTTTATCGCCCGCACCCCTCAACTTAAACAACACATCAATCGCATCCCAACGTTTGGTGGTTTCCCACGGCGCTTTAGGAATGAGCGCTGGCATGAGCACTTCTTGTCCGTCGACGGCATTCATCTCTTCGCGAACGATCGTTTTAATTTTGGTGAGTACACGCAATCCAAGAGGGAGATACGTATAGATCCCAGCCGCCAACTGATTGATAAAGCCAGCTTGCACCAGCAGGCGAGCATTGACCGAGTCCGCATCATGAGGAATTTCTTTTGAAGTGCGGCCGAAAAGTTTTGAATATCGCATAGTGACGAAATCCTATCAGATACTGACTCGTTTCGCCAAATAGCCGACAGCCTTGCCTTCCTCCCAATGCTTAGTAATTTTCGGGAATACGAGCATGCCGTTGTAACAGGCGATGAGAGAAGACTCCCCAAGATATCCAATCACTTGTCCGGGGAAAAACGGCTCCCATGAGTGATCACCGAAACCTTGTGCAAACTGGAATCCGTCTTTGGTGAGAATGATCGGCTCGACGAGTTCATACATTTCTCGCAAACACGTTGGCATTGTGGATGTGTGGACAATCAGTTCAAGATCGCTAAGGAGATCTAAAATATTTTCAATGACATCATCGGCTCGACTCGTGTCAGACGCTTGTCCGGTCTCATAACTAATCCCAATGCCGCCATGCGCTTCTGTGTACTCGTCGGTGGTGACGCTCGATCCTCCCATGATGAAATTTGGATCCGCCAAAATTTTATCGCACAAAAACCAACGATTGACTTCCTCATGGTGAGACGAGTGCAGACACGAAAGAAATGGTTCAGACGGTTTGTTCGTCGAGTGGATATCGACGACAACATCACTCTTTGCAAGAAACGGCGCGATCTCTCGAGCACGCGAGTCCTCGTAAGTTCCGTCTGGCTCACGACTTAAGAGATCTGTCGAATATGACCTATTCAAATCGTGAAATGGTTGACTGCCGCGTTCGTTGATCTCAATCGCGCGTGGGTTGCCCAAAATCAGATTGAGCGTGCCGCGTTCAATTGTGAGCGCGCCTGATTCGATCATCGCCTTCAACTTCAAAACAACCTCGGTTCCTGTGCGTTCATTACCGTGTGTTCCGCCAATAATCGTGAGCGTCTTGCCGGCTCGTACTCCCTCTCGTGTCCAAATGCCTTCTATTTTTTGCTCGAGCATACTTTCAGAGCATACGCCAAACTTACACCTGTTGCCAGGCTCGCTTTTTATTTCCATCATGATACAGTCTGGCTGCTCCTTGGAGGTTGCCATGAACGGCGTCAAAACAACGACAATGAATTTGCGTCCTGTGTGGGAATCACTCACACAGCGCGCGCGAGCTGGACGACTGAACGAGACGCATTTGCAACGAGCGTTGATCGATGACATCGCACACCATCGTCTCACGCGCACCAAAACGCTACGCCTGCCGCCAACACTCGAATGGGTGTTTCGCTTCCCAGAGGAGTTCGCCCTCATCAACATGGCGCATGGTGCGTACCTTCGACGGCAATGTACAACGGGACGCTATCAGACAGTCGTGCGCCAACGCCTTCTAGCTTCACCAAAGCTCGTGAACCTGTTCCTAGAGAATGAACGTCTGCAATTGCTCGCCTGGCTTCTCACTCAAGGCGTAGCTGTCGAAAACTGGCCGACGATCATGGTACGCGCAGGATTTCCATACGAGACGATCGCCGAGCTCATCAAAGGACGAATCGTAAACCACGAATCTGCCGCCGCGTTTCTCTGGTTCGTTGATGACGGTGTGTGGCGCTTCTTCCACGGAATCGCGTTCACCGACATCATCGTGCGGTGCGCGACATTCGCACCAAGCGTCGTTCTCGATCGTCGCGCGGCGATTGAAAAGCATATGATCGAGTTTGAACCAGAAACTAGCACCTACCGTGCTCCAAGACCTGAAGCGCAAGCCATCATGCGCTCGTTCCTTCTGCGACCACTCACACAGCTCTTTGACGAACTCGCGGCCAACAAAGGTGGGGCATGATGCTTCCGCTTATCACATATCTCCAATGGTGCGATTCTTTGGAGACACAACACACACTGAACCAACCAGCATCACCTCGGAGTCTGAGATGAAACGAATTCTCACAAGCGTCTTTCTCCTACTCGTGAGCCCCCAAGCCTTCGCCGAAAGTCGGCATCACGATGAAGGAGGATGCTCCGTGGAGCAGTCCAACGTTCTCTGTCTAATGTTCGGCATCTTGCCGGTCATCGTGGTCGTGTTCAACATCTGGGACAACTACAAGATGAAGACCGATCCTGTATACCGCGCCCGAGCCGAACAGCTCCGTCGCGAGGACGAAGAAAAACAGAATCAGCGCGGCAACTGATTGCCTGACAATCCACCTCCCAAGGCCCGCTCTGCACACCACATGTGTATGAGGTGGGCCTATTATTTTTGATGATTGACAATCAACTGACGATAATCTACTGTGCAGCTGCCCACCTGGAGCCGTTCGTGCTTCCTTCCAAATCCTCAGCATTCCCCACATACTTCCAAATCGTCCTGTCCTGTGAGGCGCAAACGCCTGACTATCCATGTGTCATCCACGCGAACTCACATCCTACTCACAGCCACATCGACCTCTACCTCACAGCGTTAGAACGTCTGGTGCCGCTGCTCAAACTCCCTGCGGGTCAAATCACTGCTGTCGCACACGTGGGACGAAACGAAGTCGCATTCTCGCCACGCCTTCCCTCCGTTGCTCTGACCGGTTTCCTCTCACAGATCGCTCTGCTTGGTGGCGAAGACTTGGCAGAAGTTCGCCGTCAGGTGGAAGGCTACCCGTATGAACGAATCGCACAGGAGTATGAACGGCTCACGCGCGAGGCAAAACGAACGCGTCGCGCCTTGCCGCTCATCGAGCTCGACAAATCTCCTCTGCTTACCTTCACCATTCTGGATGTGTTGGGCGGTCCTTCGACCACCATCCGCATCTCAGAACAACGGGACGTGATTCGACTACGAGGCGTTCCGTTCAACCATGTGTTCGCAGCCTTAGCAAACGACGCAATCATGAAAAACGCACGCGCCGCTATCTGCGCTCGCCTACCGATTCTTGGCAACCCTCGCACTCACTCGTAAAGAGATGAGTGTTTTCTTTTTAATGACCGCAAACAAAAAACATTCTGACGGAGAATGTTTTTTGGTGCGGCCGGGGGGACTCGAACCCTCGGCCTCATGGTTCGAAGCCATGCGCTCTATCCAGCTGAGCTACGGCCGCATGGCGCAAATGCTATCTGAAATCTTGACGCGCGTCAATCTACTTGGCATACTGTTGCCGTTCATCCCTCCCTTCGCGAAGGGAGGGATCACGCGTCGGTAGCTCAGGGGTAGAGCAGGAGACTCTTAATCTCTTGGCCGTGGGTTCAAATCCCACCCGACGCACCAACAAAATAGCTCCGACGTGACGTCGGAGCTATTTTGTTTTTTTCCACTCCATGATCTTCCCTGCCTCAACCTCGACCTTATCCGCACGACGTAGATGTCGCGCTTGGCCAGATCGCAAAATCTGTGTGTGCGGCGCGTCGTCCAGTGCATGCACGATATACCAAAGGTCTTCCTCGTCCGTCATCCAGCCTTTTTTATCAAAACGCGAAAGATCAAGAGGAGCAGAATACGACCGTAGCGTCTTCTTCCCATCGTTCAAAAAATATTCATGAAAATAGGAAAGCGCGAGTTCACGGATCGAGGAATAGATAGGCTCACGATAGCGTAAGACGGCGTGGTTCGTTTTTGAAATGGCTCCCCAACATCCATGATCTTGAAACAACGCCACGACGTGATCCTGATCACCATGAGCTGACGCAAGATCGAGCAGCAGCGGCCGCGCTCCGTGAAGTCGCAGTGCGAGAGCTGCGAGCATGGCGCCTTCGATGCAGTGAGCGCGTCCTTCTCGTAGAACTTTGCGCGGAGACCAACAGCTGTCACCAGCCTCTTCAAAGTTAATCGAAAACGCATCCAAAAAATCCTGGATGCGCCTGGGAGTTTTTAGTGTTTTGAGAATGTGTAACTCCTCCTTAGTAAGACCGTACATACGACGGGCCTCCCTCCTACGCTGAAGCTTCGGCGGGCGGGAAAGGCCCTGTGAATCTACCAATCTTTCGCTTCAATACCTGCCTGAGCCGCGGCCACTTGAGCCTCTTGTTTGCTTGTACCAAGACCAATAGCTACTTGCTCCTTGCCAAGAAATACGCCAACTTGAAATTCTTTCTCATGATCAGGTCCAGTCTCTGACAAAACTTTATACGACGGCGTAATTCCCTTGTGCTCCTGCGCTGCTTCCTGGAATCGACTTTTCGGATCAACAAACAGGCGGTGTTCAAGAACGCGCGGAAGTTCACACAACACTCGATTCTGTACAAACATCTTAGCCCCTTCCCAACCTTGATCGATATAAATCGCGCCGATCAACGCCTCAAAGGCATTGGCTAAAATGTACTTGCGTGCTTTGGAACCTTTATCCTTGGACTCCCCTTTGGAAAGATGAAGATAGGGTTCGATCTCGAGCTTCGAGCACAGATCAGCCAGCATGTCAGCGTTTACAAGCGCCGCTCGCCAGTTGGTGAGCTCGCCTTCTGGATTTTCATAATTTTCGTACAAGTGTTCTGTCACGACCAGTTCAAGCACAGCATCGCCCAAAAATTCAAGACGTTCGTTGTGACCGAGCGGAAAATCTGGATGTTCGTTTAAGTAACTGCGATGAACAAGCGCCTGGCGTAGCGTGTCTTTATTTTGAAACGTCACGCCAAGAGTTTGTTCAATCTCTGTGAGGTCTTCTTTGGGCATAGGGGGGAGCGTTGGGAATTAGAGCGTTGGGTGGGGGGGTAAATTTTTATCAACGTCCTTTACTTCGCCTTTGGCGACCATGTCTTTGTAGATGGCGCCCAGGACACCGTTTACAAATCGTCCTGAGGCCTGACCGCCAAATCCTTTGGCGAGCTCGATCGCTTCGTTGATCGCGACTTTGGCAGGGATTCTGTCCGCGATCTTCAGCTCATACACGCCAAGGCGAAGCACGTTGCGATCCACAACCGTGATCGCTTCGATCGGCCAATCTGGTGCAAAACGCATAATGATTTTGTCGAGATCTTCTCGATGCTTCACTACGCCATGTACCAACTCTTCCACAAATCCATCATCGTCAAACTTGGGAGCGAACTCTGTGCGGTTGAACGCAATCATTTCTGGAAGCTTCTCGTCGTGCATCCCTAAAAAATCCCATTGATAGAGCGCTTGCAGAGCGATCGTGCGCGACAGGTGACGATTGGACATAGGAAAAAGAGCTCAAAGAACAATCTAGAAGAATAGTAACACAAAAAGCATCTGGCTCGCGCCTAGGATGTCTTTTTGGATTTCTCTTTGTGATCGTGCGTGTGACCAGTCTTTTTCAACAGACGAGCAACCTTACGACTTTGATCAACGACCTGGCGACCCTTGTAGAATCCACAAGTTGGACAGGTTTTGTGAGCCATGGTTGGCGCTTTACACTTTTCACAAACACTGACGTTCAGCGGATTCATGTGATCATGCGAACGAGTTCGTCGACCTTTCGACCGAGAGCGTTTTCTAGCTGGGACTGGCATAG